>NC_013857.1:0-300000 GCF_000010725.1 Azospirillum sp. B510
GCGTCAGCACGCCATCGGCTGCCAAACCCTTTTACCAAAGCGCGGCCGTGGCGCAAATCTAAGACATGTCTTAACTTTCCGGAGCCCCGGCAAGGTGTCCATCCTGCCACAGAGCCGCCAGATAAGACAGAAAATAGCACATGTCACCACATGCGGCGCAGTGCCGACGCCAGCATCGGCCGGAAGTCGCCGGAGCCGTGGCCCGTCTCGCCAAGCCGTTCCCCTGCCAGCGCGATTGCGCGCAAGCGGTCGGCCAAAGCCCGTTCACCCGCACAGGCCTCCTCGCACAGGGCGCGGATCTCGGCGATGCTCGGTCGCCATTTGCGGGTACGCCGCCACCGGCGCGCCGCGTGATCGATGGCCCAGGCCGGGAATTCGCCAAGGTCGTCAGCCCAATCCATCGCGAGCAATTGCTCCACCTCCGGCGTGGTCGCCTTCGCCGGAAAATGACTGAGCAACGCCAGGACACGGCCAAGCAGATGGTTGGCCGGTGCCGGCGCCAGGATGGTTTCATCGATTTCCGCGAGCGCCCGGCGGGCCAACGCGGCATGGCGTGGCGTCATCCCCTCCGGCGGGGTCCAGGTCTCGACCACATCGGCGAAGCCCTCCTCGCTGAAGCGGCTGTGGCGTTCGATCCGTCCCTGATCGATCACCTGCCGCAACGGTTCCGGCAATGACTGGTGCAGTATCCGGCAACGCGGAGCGGGAGCCATCGCCGGATCGAAGGGCAATGGCAGGTTTTGCGGGGCGGAGGAGGAGCCGGGAAACGGATGAAGGTTGCTCATGCGATGCCCCAGGGGGTGGCGGCTGTGGCGGATGGGCCGCTGTCCAGGCGCATGGCGACGCTGGCCCAGGCTGACAGACGCTGTTCCGCGATCGCAACGCCGTCGGTGGCGGAGCGCGGTATGGTCATGGTCTTGCGGGTGTTCGATCGATGGGAGCGTGCCGCGGGCTGTTGCTCCATATGGTCGGCATCCTTCAGCAGCCATGACCGCCATGCCGCGGCTGGGTCACGGTAACGATAACCATGGGCAAGGCATTGCTGGACGAAACGCTCCGCATGGGCGGTGACATCGACGCCTGGAAAGCGGGTCGCCGCCCATCGCCGATCGACCGCCGATGGGGACCAATCCGTTGGAACGGGTTCCGCATAGACGGGTTTCTTCCCGCCCGGACGCGGAGCGTGTGTCTGTGAAATATGTTCTGATTCAGGCTGTTTCTGACTCATGGGTGAACAGGGGGAGTCCATTGCCGAGTCACCGGGAATGTCCATCCCTGCACCCGGACCTTCCTGTGCCGAAACGGTCAGAACCAGCCGGTAGCGGCAACTCAGGCGGCCGCCATTGGCGGAGCGGCGATGTTCGATGTCCACCAGCCCCAGCGATTCCAGCCGTCCCAGGATCCGGTTGACGGTGGGGCGGCTGCGTTTCAGCTTGTCGGCGAGCGTCGCTTGCGAAGGCCAGCAGACCCCCGCTTCGTCGGCATAGGTGCTGAGCGCCGCCAGTACGGCGAGGCCGTCGGCATCGAGTTCCGGGTGATCGAGCCACCAGGCCGGAATCCGGCCCCAACGGTTTTGCCCGCCTCTGTTCGGGCTTGTTCTGGTGTCAGTCATCTCTGGCGATACTCCTCCGCGCCGATGGCGCCGTTTCGGCCTCGGCTTTGAGCCGCGGATGTGCGCTGTGGCGATTGGGATGGAGGATTCGAAGCGCTTCGTCGCAGAGTCGAATCGCGGGCATCAACTCCATAAGATGCCCATGGAGTGGCAGCCCGCGCATGGTCAGCGATAGCCCGCGACGTTGAAGCCGCTGCCCGCGACCATGGAGCATCGGCCCGCGCTGCCGTCCCGAATCGGAATCCTGATGCTTTTGGTCGCGGTCATGGAGTTCTTGCCCGCGATTGCCACCCCATTACGGGACCGATCATCGGCCGCGATCATGGAGCATCAGCCCGCGATTGCCGGCTGATGGGATTGGTCGCGGGCCATTGGACCGTATCATACCCCCGCTGATCGTCAGTCCGGTCCGCATGGAGCCGCAGCCCGCGGTTTCCCCGCCCGGAGACCATTGCGGGCCGGCGCCGATTCTCCCCGATTCTTCAAAGAGTCGCGGTTCGAAACCCAACCGTCGCAGGCTCCCGACGCCAATCGCGGGCTATCGCTCCATAACTGCGGGCCTTTGCTCCACCATCGCGGGGTACCGCACCATATGCGCGGGCTGTCGCTCCATGCCGGAGGCGGTAATTTCACGGCACTCTGTTGCACCTGCCGGTCCGGCGCGCCATGGTTACTCCCGACCTTCGGAGACGTTCATGACCAAGATGGCCCCGACCAGCGCCGCACAGCTCATCCTGTTCGAGCTGGAAGACCGTTCACAATCGCACCTGATCGCGCTCTACGATCTGGCGCCGCGGTTCGTGTTCGTCTCCCGCGACAACGACAAGGAGAAGGTGGCGAAGGACAAGGGCGAACTGGTCACCAAGGACAATTTCATGAAGTCGGTGCGGCGCGAGTTCGCGTTCCGTGGCCGCAACTATCGCCTGACCGTCCAGCCCGCCCGTATCGACCGCCTCGGTTCGGTCAAGCGCGATGACCGGGCGCCCGCCACCGGCCCGGACCTGGTCGAAGTCGAGATCTTTCCGTCGGAGCGCGAGCAGGTGGTGGAACAGGTCGTCCGCCGTCTCGCCATGGACCGCTCGCGCCTGTCACTGACCGGTGAGAACCGCGACAAGGTGCAGATGCGGTTCAGCCTCTACGAAATCCAGCGGGAGCTGCGGGCGGTCAACCACACCCTGTCGATCCAGGACATCCGCGAATCCCTGACCATCCTGGCGCGCTCGCGCATCATCATCTCCACCGGCGGCAGCGCCGAGCCGGGCAAGAAGAGCCGCGGGCAGAACCTGCTGGAATCGACCGCCTTTCCGGTGCTGGCGATCCGCTCCCGTCCCGATCTCGTCGACGAGGATGGCGGGGTCGAGGAGACCTATCTGGAATTCAACCCGCTGGTCTCGGCCGCCATCCGCGACCTGGAGTTCAAGCCGGTCTCCTACGCTTGGCTGATGAAGTTGAAGTCGCCGGTGTCGCGCTGGCTCTACAACCGGCTGTCGATCGAATACGACACCGCCGACGACGAGGCGAAACCGGTGTCGATCAGCGCCGACGAGATCATCAAGAACAGCGGCATGAACGAGTGGTCGCGCCGCCGCGACACCTTGCGCGTGGTCACCTCCGCCGTCGATGCGCTGGTCGATGAGGGCATCCTCGATGTCGCCGACAAGGAATACACCAAGGTCGGCAAGCGCATCGACGCCATCGACTATGTGCTGACGCCGTCGCAGAAATTCCTCGATCAGGTCCGCCGTGGCCGCCGCGTGCAGACCACCAACATCGATCTGCTGAAACAGATCGTCGGCAATGCCATGCGTCCGGACGGTTTCGTGCCGCTGAAGGCGGGAGAGGTGGCGGAGGTCCGCAACAAGCGCGCCAAGCGACTTGCCGACCCTGCGAAGACGGAACAGGCGAGCTTGCCGCTGCCCAAGAAATAGACTTTCGGACGGTCTCGGGAGGATGGCATGACGCTGACCGTCGCGACCTGCCAGTTCCCGGTTTCCGCCGATCCGAGACGCAATGGAGCGCACATTCGCGCCTTCGTCGCGGAAGCGGCGGCACAAGGGGCGGAGATCGTCCATTTCGGCGAATGCGCGCTCTCGGGTTATTGCAGAGCGAATTTTCCCAGTTGGGACGGCTATGACTGGACGGACCTGCGCCGGGAGATGCGGCAGGTGATGGACACCTGTCGCCGCCATGGCGTCTGGGGAGTGATTGGCGGCAGCCACAGGCTCACAGGCGGCAATCACCCGCACAATTCCGTTTATGTCGTCACGCCGGAGGGGCGGATCGCCGACCGTTACGACAAGCGGCGTTGTTCGGTCGGGGATCTGACCTGCCACACCCCCGGCGACCATCCCGTGATCTTTGACGTGAAGGGGATCCGCTGCGGGATCCTGATTTGCATGGAAGAGAAGTTTCCGGACCTTTGGCAGGAATATTCCGACGCGGGCGTGACCCTCGTCTTCCACAGCACGTCGGGAAGCCTGACGGCCAGGGCGGACACCGACTGGACCGCGATGGCGCGCATCCTCGCGCAGGCCAATGCCCAGCAGCACCAGCTGTTCATCAGTCAGGCGTCATGGTGCCCATCGTTCCAGGAATTTCCCAGCCTGTGGGTGGAGCGTGGCGGTCATGCCGTCCACCACTGCACCCGGCATGTGCCGGGCCTGATGCTCAACCGCATTCCCGATGATGCCGGGGCGGATGCCTATTCCCGCATGGTCAGACAGTTCCGTGCCGGCGCGCGGAGCGGGGCCCTCTATACGGACCATTATCGCGACGATCCCAGAAGCCGGGATCGGACGGCTATTTGATGCATAACGGCGCTCAGCGCGGCAGCAGTCGCCGCGCCAGCAGAGTGACCGCCGTGCCCAACAGGGCGCCGGCCAGCACATCGGAAGTCCAATGGCGATGCCGGACCACCCGCCCGCTCGCCAGGGCCGCGGCCGTCCCATAAATCACGAGGCTTTGTGCCGGCGAGCGGCTGACCGTGGCGAGCGCTGTCGCCGCGGCGAAGGCGCTCGCGGCATGGCCGGATGGCAGGGAGCGGGCGCTGATCTGCCAGCCCGGCTTGCGTCGTGGGGCGCATTCGTCGGGGCGGCGGCGTTTGACGTAGCGCTTGATCGAGCGGCTGGCGCTGGCGGTCGCCACCAGCCCGGCGACGCCCACGCTGCCGGCGCGGCGCAGATCCGCCTGTCCGGTCAGCAGGCCGACGATGCCGGCGATGGCGAAGCCGGGGATCAGCACATGACGCTTTATGACGTAATGGCCCGCGGTTGCCAGGGCGGCGCCGAGCGGGCCGGGATCGCAGGTGACGATGTCATGCAGCTGGGCGTCGAGGCTGTCGACGGTGGTCAGGGCGGGTCGAAGGGCGGCGGGGGCGGGGCGCCCGCCATAGCCGATGCCGCCGCCCGGTGTCTCGATGCCGCTCTGTTCGGTGATGCCGTTCACTGCCATTCCCCGCATCCACGCGCCCCGGAATGGGCGCCGCAGGGGAACGCAAGACGGGCGGGGACGGTTCCGCGCCCCCGCTGAAGGTCAGTTCCGCACCGGTTGCCAGCCGGTGAAGGCGTCCAACACCGCCGCCAGCACCCGTTGCAGCCGTTCGGCCCGTTCGGGACGGTAGGCGAAGGGTGGGGCGTCCTCGTCCATGTAATTGTCCTGCGCCAGCTCCATCTGGATCGCCTGGACACCGTTCGCCGGCTGGCCATAGGCGCGGGTGATGTGGCCGCCGACGAAACGCCCGTTGGTGACGCAGGTCATTCCTTCCACCGCCGCCGCGTTCTCCATCGCCGCGACGATGCGGGCGGCCAGTTGCGGATCGGTGCTGCCGCCCCTTGCGGTGCCGAGATTCAGGTCATGCAGCCGTCCGTCGAACAGGCGCGGCACATGGCTGCGGATCGAATGGGCGTCGTAGAGCAGGGCGAAACCGTGGCGCGCCTTCACCCGTGCCAGTTCCGCCACCAGCGCCGCGTGGTAGGGGCGCCAATAGGTTTCGACCCGCTGCGCCACCTCGGCCGCGTCGGGCGCCTGTCCGTCACGGTAGAGCGGCGTGCCGTCGAACAGGATGTCCGGGCACAGGCCGGTGGTCGCCTGACCGGGATAGAGGCTTTCGCCGCCGGGCGGCCGGTTGAGATCGATGACATAGCGGGAGTAACGCGCGCTCAGCAGCGTCGCCCCCTGGTCCCCGGCGAAGCCGTACAGCCGCGGCATGTGCCAGTCGGTATCGCGCAGGGTCAGCGCCTCCTCCGTCAGCCGTTCCGCCAGACCGGGGGAGAGCTCGGTGCCGCAATGGGGCATGCTGATGACCAGCGGCCCGTCGCCCCGCGCCAGATCGAAGACGGCGCCGCTCATTGTCCGGCCTCCAGCGAAACCGGCATCACGCCGTCCAGCGCGCCGTTGCGCACCAGGGCGCCGATGGCGGCCAGATCCGGGGCGAAGTAGCGGTCCACGTCATAGCGCGGCACCTCGGCGCGGATGGTGGCGATGGCGTCTTCCAGCCGCTCGGTGGTCTTCAGCGGGCGATGGAATTCCAGCCCCTGAATCGCGGCCAAAAGCTCTATGCCGACGATGTCGGCGACATTGCCGGCGATGTCGCCGAGGCGGCGCGCCGCGAAGGTCGCCATGCTGACATGGTCCTCCTGGTTGGCGGAGGTCGGCAGGCTGTCGACGCTGGCGGGGTGGGCCAGCGTCTTGTTCTCCGACGCGAGCGCGGCGGCGGTGACATGGGCGATCATGAAGCCGGAATTCAGCCCCGGCTCCGCCACCAGGAAGGGCGGCAGGCCGCTGATGGTGGTGTCGATCAGCATGGCGATCCGGCGTTCGGCCAAGGCACCGATCTCCGACGCGGCGATGGCGAGCTGGTCGGCGGCCATCGCCACCGGCTCCGCATGGAAATTGCCGCCGGACAGCACCTCGTCGGTGTCGACCAGGACCAGCGGGTTGTCGGTGACGCCGTTGGCCTCGATCACCAGCGTGCGCGCCGCCTGCCGCATCTGGTCCAGAACCGCGCCCATCACCTGCGGCTGGCAGCGCAGGCTGTAGGGATCCTGCACCCGGTGGCAGTCGGGGCCCTGGTGGCTGGCGTTCAGCGCGCTGCCGGACAGCACCTCGCGGAAGGCGGCGGCGACGGCGATCTGGCCGGGCTGGCCGCGCAGCGCGCTGATGCGGGCGTCGAAGGGCCGGTGGCTGCCCATCACCGCCTCCACCGACAAGGAGCCGGCGACCAGCGCCGCCTTGAAGGTGCGCTCGATCTCGAACAGCCCGGCCAGCGCCAGACCGGTGGACACCTGGGTGCCGTTGATCAGCGCCAGCCCTTCCTTGGCCTTCAGCTCGAAGACCGGCAGGCCGGCGATGCGCAGCCCCTCTTCCGCCGGTAGCGTCTCGCCCTTCACCCGGACATGGCCGATGCCGAGCAGCACGCCGCACAGATGGGCCAGCGGCGCCAGATCACCCGAGGCGCCGACGGAACCCTTGCCCGGCACCACCGGCAGCACGTCGGCCTCATGGAGCTTCAGCAGCGCATCGACCAGCGCCGGCCGCACGCCCGAAGCGCCGACGGCGAGGCTGGCCGCCTTGATCACCAGGATCAGCCGCACCACGCCATCGGCCAGCGGGGCGCCGACGCCGGTGGCGTGCGACAGGATCAGGTTGCGCTGGAGCGTTTCCAGGTCGCTGGCCGCGATGTGGGTATGGGCCAGTTTGCCGAAGCCGGTGTTGACGCCATAGACGGCCTCCTCGCCGCCGGCGATCCGGTCGATCAGGGCGCGCGAGCGCTCCATCCGCGGATAGGCCGCCGGGTCGAGCGTCAGGGCCGGTCGGCCGCGGTAGATGCTGCGCAGCGTGTCGAGCGACAGCGCGCCCGGAACCAGAGTGATGCTCTCGCTCATCCCAGAAGTCTCCCAAGAGTGTTCTTGAAGCGGTCGGCGATCTCCTCCTCGCGCGGGTGGCGGCGGTCGCGGACGACGGCGCGTCCGGCGATCACCACGTCCCGCACCAGGGGAGCGTTGCCGGCGAAGATCCAGCCGTCCAGCAGCGCGTCGGCTTTGCGCGCCGCCAGCAGCGGGTGGTTGGTGTCGAGCACGACGATATCGGCGCGGAGCCCTGCGGCGATGCGCCCGGCCTCGAAGCCCGTCGCCTGCGCCCCGCCGGCCTGGGCGTCCTCCACCAGCCGGCGGGCGGTGGAGCGGCGCGGACCGCCGGCCAGCACGGTGCGCCGGCCGCTGGTCAGCCGCGCGCCATATTCCAGCCAGCGCAGATCCTCGACCGGGCTGACGGAGATGTGGCTGTCCGACCCGACGCCCCAGCGCCCGCCCCGGCCCAGGTAGGACTCGGCGGCGAAGAAGCCGTCGCCGAGATTGGCCTCGGTGGTCGGACACAGGCCGGCGACCGCACCACGGGCGACGACGCCCGCCACTTCCGTTTCAGTCATATGGGTGGCGTGGATCAGGCACCAGCGCTCATCGACCGGCTGGGTTTCCAGCAGATGCTCGACCGGGCGGCGGCCATGGTGGGCGAGACAATCCTCGACCTCCCGGCGCTGTTCGGCGATGTGGATATGGATCGGGCCTTGCCGATGGGCGGCGACGCTCTCCGCCAGCAGCCCGTCCGGCACCGCGCGCAGCGAATGGGGCGCGATGCCCAGCCGCACATCGGAGGAGTCGCCATAGGCGCCGCGCAGGGCGTCGGTCAGCCGGGCGAACCCTGCCCCGTCATGGATGAAGCGGCGCTGCCCGGCGGTCGGCGGCGTGCCGCCGAAACCGGACGCGTTGTAGAGCACCGGCAGCAAGGTGATCGGCAGCCCGGCGGCCCGCGCGGCGGCAATGGCGCGGTGGCCCATCTCCGCCGGGTCGGCGTAGGCGCTGCCGTCGCGGTCATGGTGCAGGTAATGGAATTCGGCGATGGCGGTGAAGCCGGCCTTCAGCGTCTCGACATAGAGCTGGGCGGCGACCGCCTCGAAATCCTCCGGATCCATGCGGTCGAGCGCGCGATACATCACCTCGCGCCAACTCCAGAAGCTGTCCGATCCCTCGCCGGAGGATTCGCCCATCCCCGCGATGGCGCGTTGATGGGCGTGGGAATGCAGGTTGGCGATACCGGCGACAGCCGCCCCGGCGAAGCGCTCCGCATCGGCCGGGCAGTTGGCACCGGGCGCCACCGAGACGATCCGGCCTCGGTCCTCCACCGTGACCAGCACATCCTCCGCCCAGCCGTCCGGCAGCAGCGCCGAGGCAAAAAACAGGTTGCTCATGAGGGCGTCCTCGCTATTATAGACAACACTATACAAGTATAGGCAACCCGCTGCCAAGAGGGTTGCGGTACAAACTTTCCCTCTCCCGGGGCGGGGGAGGGCGTCTCAAAGGAACCGACCGATGCCGACCAGCGCGCCGTGGGATTCCCTGTGGATCGACCTGTCCGTTGCGACCATGGGCGACGATGACGGCTATGGCGCCATCGCCGACGCCGCGGTCGGCATCAAGGACGGCCGCATCGCCTTCGTCGGCCGCCGCGCCGCGCTGACCGATGCGCCCGACGCGCTGGCGACGCAGATCCATTCCGGTCGGGGCGGCTGGATGACCCCCGGCCTGATCGACTGCCACACCCACCTCGTTCATGGCGGCAACCGCGCCCGCGAGTTCGAGATGCGGCTGAACGGCGCCAGCTATGAGGAGATCGCGCGGGCCGGCGGCGGCATCCTGTCCACCGTCTCCGCCACCCGCGCCGCCAGCGGGGACCAGCTTCTGGCCGCCACCCTGCCGCGGCTGGACAGCCTGCTGGCCGAGGGCGTGACGACGGTGGAGGTGAAGTCCGGCTATGGCCTCGACAGCGAGACCGAGACGCGCATGCTCCGCGTCGCCCGCCGGCTGGCCCAGCGCCGTCCGGTGGAGGTGCGAACCACATATCTCGGCGCCCACGCCCTGCCGCCGGAATTCAGGAACGACCCCGACGGCTACATCGACCGCATCTGTGCCGAGACGCTGCCGGCGATCGCCGAAGCGGGCCTCGCCGACGCGGTGGATGCCTTCTGCGAGGGGATCGGCTTCTCCGTCGCCCAGACCCGCCGGCTGTTCGAGGCGGCGAAGCGGCTCGGCCTGCCGGTGAAGCTGCATGCCGAACAGCTCAGCAACCTCGGCGGCGCCCGGCTGGTGGCGGAGTTCGGCGGGTTGTCCGCCGACCATGTCGAGCATCTGGACGAGGAGGGCGTCGTCGCCATGGCCAAGGCCGGCACGGTGGCGGTTCTGCTGCCCGGCGCCTTCTATGCCCTGCGCGAGACCAAACTGCCGCCGATCGATCTGCTGCGCCGTCACGGCGTACCGATGGCGCTGTCCACCGACAACAACCCCGGCACCTCGCCGGTCGCCTCGCTGCTGCTGATGCTGTCGATGGGCTGCACCTTCTTCCGCCTGACCCCGGCGGAGGCGCTGGCCGGCGTCACCCGCCATGCGGCGAAGGCTCTCGGGCTGAAGGATCGCGGCGTGATCGCGCCGGGCAAGCGCGCCGATCTGGCGGTCTGGCGCATCGAACATCCGGCGGAACTGGCCTACGCCATCGGCCTCAACCCCTGCATGGCGGTGGTCAATGGCGGCGTGGTCCGCAAGCCGCGCGTCGAAGCGGAGGCGGCGTGAGCGACACCATCTCCACCGCCCAGCCGCGCTACGCCCAGATCAAGGAAGCCATCCGCCGCCGCATCAGCTCGGGCGACTGGCCGGAGGGCTTCCAGATCCCATCGGAGCACAAACTGCTGGAGGAATTCTCGGTCAGCCGGATGACGGTCCACCGCGCGTTGCGCGACCTGACCGACGAGGGGCTGCTGACCCGCGTGCAGGGGCTGGGCACCTTCGTCGCCGAACGGCCGCCCAGCACCGACGTGGTGGAACTGCGCAGCATCGCCGACGAGATCGCCGAACGCGGCAACATCCATGGCTGCCGGGTGGAGCGATTGCTCGCGGTCACCGCCGATGCCGGGCTGGCCCGCCGCTTCAACCTGCCGGTCGGGGCGAAACTGTTCCATTCCGTCGTCGTCCACAGCGAAAGCGACGTGCCGGTCCAACTGGAGGAACGCTGGGTCAACCCGGCGGTGGCGCCCGACTATCTGGACCAGGACTTCACCCGCCAGACGCCGGGCGAGTATCTGATCCGGCTGGAGGCCTCGCCGCAGGTCGAGCATGTCATCGAAGCGGTGGCGCCGACGCCGGAGATCGCCCGCCTGCTCGACATCCCCGTCACCGAACCCTGTCTGCGCGTCACCCGCCGGACGTGGGTCCAGGGGAGGGTGGTGACGGTGGCGATGCTGGTCCATCCCGGCAGCCGCTACCGGCTGGGGGCGCGGTTCCAGCTTCCGCCCTCCTGACGAACATAAGACCTCGAAACGCACATCCCTCCCACCAGGAGCCATCGACCGATGTCATCCCGCCTCGATAACCAGCGCGTCATCCGTGCCCCGCACGGCCCCGAACTGAGCTGCAAGAGCTGGCTCGCCGAGGCGCCGATGCGCATGCTGATGAACAACCTCGACCCCGACGTCGCCGAACGGCCGCAGGAGCTGGTCGTCTATGGCGGCATCGGCCGCGCCGCCCGTGATTGGGAAAGCTTCGACCGCATCGTCGCCGCGCTGAAGACGCTGAACGACGACGAGACCCTGCTGGTCCAGTCGGGCAAGCCGGTCGGCGTCTTCCGCACCCATGCCGACGCGCCGCGCGTGCTGATCGCCAACTCCAACCTGGTGCCGCGCTGGGCGACCTGGGAGCATTTCAACGAGCTGGACCGCAAGGGTCTGGCGATGTACGGCCAGATGACCGCCGGATCCTGGATCTACATCGGCAGCCAGGGCATCGTGCAGGGCACCTACGAGACCTTCGTCGAGGCCGGGCGCCAGCATTACGACGGCGACCTCAAGGGCAAATGGATCCTCACCGGCGGCCTCGGCGGCATGGGTGGGGCGCAGCCGCTGGCCGCGACCATGGCAGGCGCCTGCATGCTGGCGGTCGAATGCCGCCCCAGCAGCATCGAGATGCGGCTCCGCACCGGTTATCTCGACCGCCACACCGCCGACCTGGACGAGGCGCTGGCCTGGATCGACGAGGCCTGCGCCAAGGGCGAGGCGATCTCCGTCGGCCTGCTCGGCAACGCCGCCGATGTTTTCCCCGAACTGGCGCGCCGCGCCGAGACCGACATCAAGGCCCGGCCGCACATCGTCACCGACCAGACCTCCGCCCATGACCCGGTGAACGGCTATCTGCCGCAGGGCTGGACGCTGGAGGAGTGGGAGGGCGCCCGCGAAAGCCAGCCGGCCGCCGTCGCCGCCGCGGCCCGCAAGTCGATGCGCGTGCAGGTGGAGGCGATGCTGGCCTTCCATGCCATGGGCATCCCGACCGTCGATTACGGCAACAACATCCGCCAGATGGCGAAGGAGGAGGGGTTGGAGAACGCCTTCGACTTCCCCGGCTTCGTCCCCGCCTATATCCGTCCGCTGTTCTGCCGCGGCATCGGCCCATTCCGCTGGGCCGCGCTGTCCGGCGATCCGGAGGATATCCGCAAGACCGACGCCAAGGTGAAGGAGCTGATCCCCGACGATCCGCACCTGCACAACTGGCTCGACATGGCGGCCAAGCGCATCCAGTTCCAGGGCCTGCCGGCCCGCATCTGCTGGGTCGGCCTCGGCCAGCGCCACCGCCTCGGCCTCGCCTTCAACGAGATGGTGA
The DNA here is from genome assembly GCF_000010725.1 of Azospirillum sp. B510. Lineage (NCBI taxonomy): Bacteria > Pseudomonadati > Pseudomonadota > Alphaproteobacteria > Rhodospirillales > Azospirillaceae > Azospirillum > Azospirillum sp. B510. The sequence continues at coordinate 12,307 of NC_013857.1, forward strand.
AGTCGGGCGAGCTGAAGGCGCCGATCGTCATCGGCCGCGACCATCTCGACAGCGGCTCCGTCGCCAGCCCGAACCGCGAGACGGAAGCGATGAAGGACGGCTCCGACGCGGTGTCGGACTGGCCGCTGCTGAACGCGCTGCTGAACACCGCCAGCGGGGCGACCTGGGTCAGCCTGCACCATGGCGGCGGCGTCGGCATGGGCTTCTCGCAGCATTCCGGCATGGTCATCGTCTGCGACGGCAGCGACGAGGCGGCCCGGCGGGTCGGGCGCGTGCTGTGGAACGACCCGGCCACCGGCGTGATGCGCCACGCCGACGCCGGCTATGACATCGCCATCACTTGCGCCAAGGAACAGGGGCTGAACCTGCCGTTTCTGAAGTAAGGGGGCCTCCCTCTCCCCTTGGGGGAGAGGGGACATGTCGCTGACTTCACTCATACCCCCGGATCAGGTCGGAATACCAGCGTGCGGACTCCTTCGGGATCCGCGCCTGGGTTTCGAAATCCACCCGGACGATGCCGAACCGCGTGCCGTAGCCGCCGCCCCATTCGAAATTGTCCAGCAGCGACCAGACGAAATATCCCCGAACGTCGGCGCCCAGCCCCTTGGCCTCCGCCATCGCCGCGATGTAGGCTTGCAGATAGGCCAGCCGCTCCGCATCGACCACGCGCCCCTCGGCGTCGGGCGTCTCCGCCGCCTTGGTGCCATAGCCGTTCTCGGTGACATAGATCGGCAGGCGGTAGCGTCGGGTCAGATCCAGCAGCGTGTCGCGGAAGCAGTCCGGATCATACGGCCAGCCGATGGCCGTCCGCTTCATCCCCGGCGGGGGAGAGCCGAAGCCGAAGCCCCAGATCAGGCTGTCGTCCTTGCGGCCATAGACCGGGGCGTAATGGTTCAGCCCGAACCAGTCCAGCGGCCGGGCGATGCGCGCCATGTCGCCGGGCAGGACGTACGGCTCGATCGCCTCGGCGATGCGGCGCGGGTAATGGGCCAGCAGTTGCGCGTCGGGGAAGGCGCGGTTCCAATGCTCGTCGAACAGGGCCGCCGCCTCGACATCCTCCTGCCTGTCGGTCTCCGGCCGCATCGGCTGGACGCTGTGCACCGCGCCGATCGAGGCTCCCGGCACCAGGGTGCGCAGCACATCGACCCCGGCGCCATGGGCGAGGTTGACGTGGTGGATGACCTTCAGATGGGTGGCGCGGTCGGCGATGCTGGGCGCCCCCCAGCCGAAGGCCCAGCCGAACAGGGTGAACACCGAGAATTCGTTGAAGGTCGCCCAGCGTTTCACCCGGTCGCCATAGCGCCGGGCGCAGAGCGCGGCGTAATCCTCGAACCAGCCGATGCTGTCGCGGGTGCTCCAGCCGCCCAGATCCTGCAAGGCCTGCGGCAAATCCCAGTGATAGAGGCACAGCCACGGCTCGATCCGTTTTTCCAGCAGCCGGTCGATCAGCCGGTCGTAGAAATCCAGCCCCTTGTCGTTCGGCGCCCCCCGCCCGCGCGGCAGCACCCTGGGCCAGGAGACCGAGAAGCGGTAGGCCCGCAACCCCAGTTCCGCCATCAGATCGACGTCCTGCGGCATCAGATGGTAATGGTCGCAGGCGACATCGCCGCTGTCGCCATTGTCGACCCGCCCCTTGAGCCGGCAAAACAGATCCCAGATGCTGGGCGCCCGCCCGTCGGCGTCGGCTCCGCCCTCGATCTGGTAGGCGGAGGTGGAGGCGCCCCACAGGAACTCTTTGGGGAAAACCGGACGTTCGGTCATGGCGGCTCATCCGAAAGGAGAAGACCGGGATCCTACCGCTTTCCCGTGCGGGGGAAAGGGGCCAATCGTCGCCGCGGGCGTTGCGGAAAACCGTCACCATATCTCGGTCGACAGGACGGCGCGGCGCTCCTATGGTCACGCCGATTGACCGGGCGAATGCAGAAAGGAACGGGCGCATCATGGCGAAGAAGGACGGAGTCAACGGCAAGGGCGGCCAGTTCAGCGGGACGCCGGCCGACCGGCTGGTCCGGCTGTGGCGCAACAACGACGAGCGCTTCGGCGCCCTGCTCGACGAGGTGCTGGACTCCAACCGCCAGGGTGTGATCGAAGCGGCGCTGGGCAAGCTGCGCGAGGAGGAAGGCTACGACTTCATGGACGAGGTCGAGGCCTTCTCGGAAACGGCGCAGAGCACCGACGAGCATGGCGACCCGACCCTGTCGACCCTGTTCTGGCTGGTGCTGGAGGTCGAGGGCCGGCTGGACGAGCCGCCGTCGGTCGATGCCATCGAACGGGCGCTGGATTCCGCCGGGCTGCTGGAGAAGGCCACCGACATGCGGTTGCTGCCGCTGTGGCTGGATCCGGAACCGCTGTCCTATCTTGAGGCCGCCGACCGCCGCACCCTGCTGCGCCGACTGATCGACTCGACCGGGGCGGCGGAGGCTTTCGTCCGCGACCAGGATCTGGTCGCCTCCGCCGACGACATCGGGTCCCGTCTCGTCTCCGTCGTCGGGCTGGTGATCGAGGAGGACGCGGAGCAGGAGGGCGAGGCGATGCCCGACCCGCTCAACCTCGGCTTCGGCGGCGAGGGGCAGGAGATGGAAATCGATCCGATCGAGCAGGAGCGCATCCGCCAGTCGATGGCTGCCTTCGCCGAGGCGGTGACGGCGGCCGACCCGCGGGTCAAGCGTTGCGAGCCGGTGGGCGGGCTGAACGACCTGCTGGATTTCACCGCCGAAGGGGTCTGGCCCGACGATATCGACGCCAATTTCGACGAGGTCAATGACTTCCTCGACATCGCCGGCAACGAGACCGGGGACGGCATCCTCGATGTGGCGGTCGGCGGCACGGCGGAGGGCTTGCAGGTCCGCGCCTACAATTCCGACGGCGCGCTGCTGGACGAGCGGGTCTTCGACCTTACCGGCGACCGCGCCGAAGAGGCGCTGGCCCTGATCAAGCGGCGCTGCCGCCGCGTCAGCGAGGTCTGATCCGGGCGGGCTGATCGGTGTCCGCCGGGGGTCAGGCCCCCGGCGCCACCACGAAGCACGCCATGCCCTGGCTGACCAGCCCGTTGCAGGCGTTGGCCGCGTCCTGCTGCGACAGGCCGGACAGGCGGGCGCGATAGAGCGGCCCGGTCTGGGTATCCACCGCCTGGACGATGCGTTGCGAGCGCGACAGCATCGGCATGCTGCTGCGGGCGCGGTCGATCACCCGCTGGCTGTCGTCGGGCGAGCGGAAGGCGCCGAGCTGCACCGTCCAAATCCCGCCGCCGGCACTGGCGGCCCCGGCCATCGTCGCCACCGCGCGCGGCGCCGGGGCGTCGGGGGTGGAGGTGTCGGGCGCCACCACGCGCACCGCCTGGGTCGTTTGGATCGGGGCCGGCAGGGCCGCCACGGCGATGGGGCCGCGGCTTGGCGCCGGCTGGCTGGTCTCGACCGGCGGGGAATAGGCCGGCGCCGGATTGGGGGGCGGCGTGTAGACGGGGGCCGGCGAAGAGGAGGCGGACGGCCGGGCATAGGGCGAGCCGTAATCCGGCGGCGAATCCGTCGAGGTGGAGGGCGGCGCGCTGACCAGCACGATGTCGGCGCCGTTGGGAGCCGGGGTGCGGTTCAGCCGCGGGCTGACCGAGGCGATGTAGCGCCGGGTCTCGCCCGGCAGGCCGCGCTTGCCGGCCAGATAATCGCCGTAACAGCCCGGACCGCAATTATAGGCGCCAAGGAAGCCCGGCGCGCCGAACAGATTGTACATCTCGCGCAGATAAGCGGTGCCGGCGATGATGTTGTCATGCGGATCGAAGGGGTCGGATCCCAGATTGTGCTTGCGCCGCATCTCCTCATAGGTGGCGGGCATCAGCTGCATCAGGCCCATGGCGCCGGCCTTGCTGACGATCGGCTGGCCGTTGACGGTGGTGCGCCCGCCGCTCTCCTGGCGGATGACCTCGCGGATCCACAGCTCGGGCATGTCGAAGCGCTTGGAGGCTTCGGCGACATGCGCGTCGATTTCCGCCGGCGTGGCGGTGCGATGGCTGCCGCCGCCGCTGGCGCAGGCGCTCAGCAGCGCGGTCAGGGCGGCGCAGGTCAGCAATGGCTTCAGGCGACGCACGGAACCCCCGGTCATCGTTCGCATCTACTTGTGGATAAGCCCAATTGGGAGGTAGCGACCTTTGCACATTCCCGACCCGCCGTAAACCGTCCCGACTGTGACCTTCGCCTCGGCCGGGGAGCGCGGAGGGGGAGGGTGGTCCGCGCTCCTTCGGTCTGGCAAGCGGTCGGACGGGCATCTGCCGTCCGGCGCGGCCTCCGCTTCCCCGGCCCTCAGCTTTCGCGGTCGTCGTCCGGGTCGCGGCGGGTCGCCAACTCGCGCAGCAGCCGCTCCTTGGCGGTCTTGCGGCTGGGCGGTCCGCCGGATCGCCCGAACAATCCGCCCAGCAACCCGCCGGACTTCGGTCTTTCCGCCTCTTCCTCCGTCATCTGGGCGCGCTCCGCCTCGCGCCGGGCGAGCATGGCGGCGCGGTCGACCAGCGGGGTGCGCAGCCGGCGCGGCAGCGCCTTGAAGGCCAGATTGGCGCGCTCCAGGTCGATCGGATCCTCGGTGGAGCGGGCGATGCGCAGCGCCACCCGCAGCAGGTCGAGCCGCCAGCCATCCTCCGGCGCATGCGCCAGCGTCTCCGCCGCCGCCAGCAGGGTATCCAGTCCCTTTCCGGTCAGGCCGGTGGTGGTTCTTTCGATGTTGCTGTCGCGTCCCATGCCGTATTCGTCACCCTCGCGCTGAAGGCGGACTTTAGGACGGCGCGGCCGGCTTTGTCTGCCCCCAAGCGGCGACCGCGCCGTTTGGGTGGGGGGAGGGGGCGGCTGACGAAAAAAGGCCCTCCCCCCGTCGCCGGGAGGAGGGCCGCAAGTCGGTCGGGGAAATGCGCGGCGCGATGCCGGCACTCATGCCGCCGCCCAAAAGGGGGTTGGCGGGCGGGGCACCTCACACCCGGCCCCTCCGCATCGCGGCGGATGGGCCGGGAAACTCAACGCGAACTCACCTCACTCCGCCGCCTGCAACGTGGTCAGGCCCAGGCGCTTGGCGATGCCCTCGCCATAGGCCGGATCGGCGGCCAGGAAATGCTTCAGCTGGCGCTGCTGGACGAACAGCGGGGCCTTGCTCAGGCTGCCGGCGATGTTGTCCATCAGCCGGTCCTGCGCCTCCACCCCGATCAGGCGGAACAGCGCGCCGGCCTGGGCGTAGTCGTCGTTGCCCTCGCGGTGGTCATAGTGGGCGGCGTCGCCGCTGATGCGCAGCGGCGGCTCGCTCGCCACCCCGGTCTGGGCCGGACCGCCGAAGCTGTTCGGCTCGTAGTTCGGGCGGCCGCCGCCATTGCCGTCGGTGCGCATGGCGCCGTCCCGCTGGTAATTGTGGACCGGGCAGCCCTGCGGCTTGTTGACCGGGATCTGGGCGTAATTGCCGCCCAGACGGTAGCGGTGGGCGTCGGCATAGGCGAACAGCCGGCCTTGCAGCATCTTGTCGGGGCTGAAGGAGATGCCGGGCACCACGCTGGCCGGGCTGAAGGCCGACTGCTCGGTCTCGGCGAAGAAATTCTCCGGGTTGCGGTTCAGCACCAGCTCGCCGATCTCGATCAGCGGGTAATCGGCGTGCGGCCACACCTTGGTCAGGTCGAACGGGTTGATGCGGTAGGCGTCGGCCTCGGCCTCCGGCATGATCTGCACCGAGACGGTCCAGGCCGGGAAATCGCCGTCCTCGATGGCGGCGAACAGGTCGCGGGTGGCGTGGTCGGGGTCGATGCCGGCCATCGTCGTCGCCTGGGCGGCGGTGAAGTTCTGGATGCCCTGGCGGGTCTTGAAATGGTACTTGACCCAGAAGCGCTCGTTGGCGGCGTTGATCCAGGAGAAGGTGTGGCTGCCGAAGCCGTCCATGTGGCGATAGCCGCGCGGCGTGCCGCGGTCGCTGAACAGGATGGTCAGCTGGTGCATCGTCTCCGGCGACAGCGAGAAGAAGTCCCACATCGCGGTGGGATCCTTCAGGTTGGTGGCCGGGTTGCGCTTCTGGGTGTGGATGAAGTCGGGGAACTTCAGCGGATCGCGCAGGAAGAAGATCGGCGTGTTGTTGCCGACCAGATCGTAATTGCCCTCTTCCGTGTAGAACTTGATGGCGAAGCCGCGCGGATCGCGCTCGGCGTCGGCGGAGCCCTTCTCGCCGCCCACGGTGGAGAAGCGCAGGAACACGCCGGTCTCCTTGCCCACATCCGACAGGAAGGCGGCCTTGGTCCACCGCGTCACGTCGCGGGTGACGCGGAAGGTGCCGTAGGCGCCGGCGCCCTTGGCATGGACCACGCGTTCGGGAATGCGTTCGCGGTTGAAGTGGGCCAGCTTCTCGATCAGGTGGAAGTCCTGCAGCAGCAGCGGACCGCGCGGCCCGGCGCTCAGCGAATTCTGGTTGTCGGGAACGGGCTGGCCGAAGCTGGTGGTCAGGGTGCTCATCCGGGTCATCCTCTCAGAAGGCGGTGCCGCCCGATCTGCTGTCGTGCGACGCGGCGTCATTGTCTCGCCTCTGGTTATCCGGCGTCTTGAACGATATATCCAAGACATTGAAGGAAATGCACCAATAGGCACCGTCTATGAATATCGCCGGCCTGTCCCTGCGGGATCTGGAATATGTCGTCGCCGTCGCCGAGTTGCGCCATTTCGGCCGCGCCGCCGAGCGCTGCGCCGTCAGCCAGCCCTCGCTCAGCGCCCAGATCCGCAAGCTGGAGGAGGCTCTCGGCCTCTCCCTGTTCGAGCGGACCAGCCGCAAGGTCCTGCTGACCCCGCGCGGCGAGGCGGTGGTGACGCAGGCCCGCGTCGTGCTGGAGCAGGCGCGGCGGCTGCTGGCGCTGGCCGACGGTTCGGACGGGGCGCTGACCGGCCGGCTGCGGCTGGCGGCCATCCACACGCTCGGCCCCTATCTGTTCCCCCACATCCTGCCGCCGCTGCGCGCCGCCTGGCCCGAGCTGACCCTGATCCTGTCGGAGGGCCGCACCGACAGCCTGCTGGAGGAACTGCGCGACGGCCGGATCGACGCCGTTCTGCTGGCCCTGCCGGTGGAGGGCGAGGGGCTGACGGCGGAACCGCTGTTCTTCGAGCCCTTCCTGCTCGCCCACCCCACCGGCCATCGCCTCCGCGCCACGCCCGGCCTGTCGCTGAACCATCTCGACCCGGCCGAGCTGCTGCTGCTGGAGGAGGGGCATTGCCTGCGCGATCAGGCGCTGGCCGCCTGCGGGCTCAGCGCGCGGGGCGGCGGCGTCCACGCCACCGGGCTGGAGACGCTGCGCCACATGGTGGCGGCCGGCGCCGGCTGCACGCTGATGCCGCTGCTGGCGACAACGGGGGATGACGGGGCGGCGGCCAGCGTCGGCGGGCTGGTCGACTATCGCGCCTTCGAGGCCGGCACGCCGCCCGGCCGCGTCGTCGGTCTGGTCTGGCGCGCCAGCGACCCGCGCGACCGCGGCCTGCGCGAACTGGTCGACCTGTTGCGCCGCCGGATGCCGGCCGGGACCGGACCGGTCCTATCCTGAAGGGCCGATCCTGAAGGGCTGAATGGCGGCGGGACGGAACAAGCGCCGATCGGCCGGGTTGAAGGCACGGCCCACGCTCCTCACTGTCGGGGAGCGCGGGCGTGATTTTCGATCCAGGCGGAGAAGCGGGCGATCATGGCGAACATCCTGAGGCAGGCGACGCGGCTCGGTGAAGGATTGCCCTTTCCGCTGGGCGCGACATGGGACGGGCTCGGCGTCAACTTCGCCCTGTTTTCGGCCAACGCGACCAGGGTCGAGCTGTGCCTGTTCGACGAGAGCGGCGAGGAGGAGCTTGAGCGGATCGAGCTTCCCGAATTCACCAACGAGATCTGGCACGGCTATCTTCCCGACGCCCGGCCCGGCCTGCTCTACGGCTACCGGGTCCACGGCCCCTACGAGCCGGAGCAGGGGCACCGCTTCAACCCCAACAAGCTGCTGCTCGACCCCTATGCCAAGGAGCTGGTCGGCGAGATCCGCTGGAACCCGGCCCATTTCGGCTATGTGATGGAATCGGGCGACGATCTGACCTTCGACGAGCGCGACAGCGCGCCCTTCATGCCGAAATGCAAGGTGATCGACCCCGCCTTCACCTGGGGCCGCGACCACAAGCCCGGCATCGCCTGGGACCGCACCATCTTCTACGAGACCCATGTGAAGGGCTTCACCAGGCTGCATCCGGCGGTGCCCGACAGCCTGCGCGGCACCTATGGCGGCCTGGCGGTGAAGGAGGTGGTGGACTATATCGGTTCGCTCGGCGTCACCTCGGTGGAGCTGCTGCCGGTCCACGCCTTCGTCCAGGACCAGCATCTGGTCGACAAGGAACTGGCCAATTATTGGGGCTACAACTCCATCGGCTTCTTCGCGCCGGAGCCGCGCTATGCCGCATCGGGCAACGCCATCAAGGAATTCAAGGAGATGGTGGCCCATCTCCACAATGCCGGGTTGGAGGTGATCCTCGATGTCGTCTACAACCACACGGCCGAGGGCAACGAGCGCGGGCCCACCCTGTCCTTCAAGGGCATCGACAACGCCTCCTACTACCGGCTGATCCCGGACCGGAAGCGCTACTACATCAACGAGACCGGGACCGGGAACACCGTCAATCTCAGCAACCCCCGCGTCCTGCAAATGGTCACCGACAGCCTGCGCTACTGGGCGACGGAGATGCATGTCGACGGCTTCCGCTTCGACCTCGCCACCATCCTCGGCCGCGAGCCCTACGGCTTCGACGAGGGCGGCGGCTTCCTCGACAGCTGTCTCCAGGACCCGATCCTGAACAGCGTCAAGCTGATCGCCGAGCCGTGGGACTGCGGCCCCGGCGGTTATCAGGTCGGCAATTTCCCGCCGGGCTGGGCGGAATGGAACGACCGCTACCGCGACACCGTCCGCGCCTTCTGGAAGGGCGACGAGGGCAAGCTGCCGGAGGTGGCGCCGCGCCTGTGCGGCTCGGCCGACCTGTTCGACAAGCGCGGGCGCAAGCCCTGGGCCAGCGTGAACTTCATCACCGCCCATGACGGCTACACCTTGAACGACCTCGTCTCCTACAACCACAAGCACAATGAGGCGAACGGCGAGGGCAACAACGACGGCCACTCCCACAATCTGTCCTGGAACCATGGGGTGGAGGGGCCGACCGACGATCCGGAAATCAGAGCGCTCCGGGAGCGGCAGAAGCGCAACATGCTGGCGACGCTGCTGTTGTCGCAGGGGTCGCCGATGCTGCTGGCCGGCGACGAGTTCGGCAACACCCAGCACGGCAACAACAACGCCTATTGCCAGGACAACGAGACGGCCTGGCTGAACTGGGACGACATCGACGAGGAGGGGCAGTCGCTGGTCGAGTTCGTCCGCCGCGTGGTGGCGGTGCGCCAGTCCTTCCCCATGCTGCGCCGCGGCCGGTTCCTGTCCGGTGAATACAATGCCGAATTCGACGTCAAGGACGTCACCTGGCTGACCCCCGGCGGCGACGAGATGGCGGAGGCCAACTGGCATGACGGCAACGCCCGCTGCCTCGGCATGCTGCTGGACGGCCGGGCGCAGGCCAGCGGCATCAAGCGTCCGGCGATGGACGCCACCCTGCTGCTGGTGATCAACGCCCATCATGACGTGGTGGAGTTCACGCTGCCGGAGGTGACCGGCGGCAGCGTCTGGCGCTGTCTGGTCGACACCAACCTGCCGGAGCCCGACGAGGCGCCGCGCGTCAACACCGGCGAGGGCTATGTGGTGACGGGGCGCTCGCTGCTGCTGCTGGCGCTGGAACCGGAGGGCAAGACCTCCTTCGCGCTGCGCCGTGCCGCCCGCGCGCTGCGCAGCGTCGCCGAAAGCCCGACGACGGTGTCGTCCTATGGCGAGGAGGGCGCCGGGGCGGGGGAGGGTGGGGAGGTCGAGGAACCGGTCAAGGCGGAAGCGGATGCGCAGTCCACCCCCGACACGAGGAAACCGGCCTGACCCGATGCTCAATCCCCCTCTCCCCCCGGGGAGAGGGGATCCTCCGACCCCCCGGACCCCCGCCATGAAACTCTTCGAATGCCAGAACTGTCGCCAGCCTCTCTATTTCGAGAACACGCTGTGCGAGCGCTGCGGCCATCGGCTCGGCTATCTGCCGGACGTCGGCACCCTGTCGGCGATCGACCCCACCGGCGATGACGGGGTGTGGCGGGCGCTCGCCGCCAGCGAGCCGCTTTACAAATTCTGTGCGAATGCCGAACTGGACGCCTGCAACTGGATGCTGCCGGCCGAGTCATCCGACAGCCATTGCGCCGCCTGCCGGCACAATCACACCATCCCCGACCTGTCCGACATCGACAATTTGCCGCGCTGGCGCAAGCTGGAGTTGGCCAAGCATCATCTGTTCTACACGTTGACCAACCTGAAACTGCCGTTGCGGACCCGGACGGAAAATCCGCAGGAGGGGCTGGCCTTCGACTTCCTGTCCGACAGCGTCGCCGCCGACGGCACGGTGACGCCGGTGCTGACCGGCCATGCCAACGGCCTGATCACCATCAACGTCGCCGAGGCCGACGATGCCGAGCGCGAGAAGCGCCGCGCCGAGATGGGCGAGCCCTACCGCACGCTGCTCGGCCATTTCCGGCATGAGAGCGGCCATTACATCTGGGACCGGCTGGTGCGCGATGATCCGGCCTTGCTGGAACGCTTCCGCGCCCTGTTCGGCGACGAACGGCAGGATTACGGCGAGGCGCTGAAGCACCACTACGCCAACGGCGCGCCGCCGGACTGGCAGGACGGCTTCGTCAGCAGCTACGCCACCGCCCACCCGTGGGAGGATTTCGCCGAGACCTGGGCGCATTACCTGCACATCGTCGACACGCTGGAAACCGCCCGCGCCTTCGGCCTGAAGATCCGCCCGCGCATCACCGAGGGGGCGGAACTGGAGGCTGAGATCGACTTCAACCCCCATCGGGCGCGGCGGGTCGAGGAACTGATCGACTCCTGGTTGCCGCTGACCTATGCGGTGAACAGCCTGAACCGCAGCATGGGCCAGCCGGATCTCTATCCCTTCATCCTGTCCCCGGCGGTGATCGAAAAGCTGGGCTTCATGAACGGCATGGTGCGGGGAGTGGAGGGGCGTTAGCTCCCCGCCCAGCCGATCTCGTGGAGGGGCTCTCTCATTCCAGCCCATTATGAGGGCTTAAGCGGAAGCACCGGCGGATCGCACAATCTGAAGGTGTGAGAAATCCATTCCGATCGCCTCTCTGGAGTTCGCAACCCCAAAAAAGTTTGTGACACTGACGTTCAGCATATTGCGTAAAAAGGAAAAGGCCGCTAGCTATACAGCCGCGGCCCGAGTTTAGGGAGGAAACGCCTGAAAGGCGATCGAAACAATAAATAATGCTGCGTCGCCGAAAATCCAGCCCGTTGCGGCTGGATTTTTCGTTTATGACGCAAGATTCTTCCCTCCTTCGGCGGCGGCCCGGCGGAAGGGGATTCCCCGAATGGTTGGTTGGGCTATCATGCCGGCCCAACGAACCATGAAAACGGGAAGAGGCGTCATCATGAAACGGCGTGCGTTCCTCACCAATGCCGGCGTCGGCCTCGCCGCCGCCGGAGCCGCCGGGACCGTCGCGGCCCCGGCCATCGCCCAGGCCTCGCAGCCGGAGGTCAAGTGGCGCATGGCGTCGAGCTATCCCAAGAGCCTCGACACCATCTATGGCGCGGCGGAGTTCATCGCCCGGCGCGTGTCCGACGCCACCGACGGCAGGTTCCAGATCCGAACCTTTGCCGCCGGCGAGATCGTCCCGGCGCTCCAGGTGCTGGACGCGGTGCAGAACGGCACCGTCGAATGCGGCCAGTCGGCGGCCTATTTCTATGTCGGCAAGGATCCGACCTTCTGTTTCGACACCGCCATGCCCTTCGGCCTCAACACGCGCCAGCACATCGCCTGGATGATGCATGGCGGCGGGCTGGAGCTGATGCGGGAGGTGTTCAAGGATTACAACATCCACCACATCCCGGCCGGCAACACCGGCGCCCAGATGGGCGGCTGGTTCCGTAAGGAGATCAAGAGCCTGGAGGATCTGAAGGGTCTGAAGATGCGCATCGGCGGTCTGGTCGGCCAGATCCTGACGCCCTTCGGTCTCGTCCCGCAGCAGCTCGGCGGCGGCGACATCTATCCGGCGCTGGAGCGCGGCACCATCGACGCGGCGGAGTTCGTCGGCCCCTACGACGACGAGAAGCTCGGCTTCCACAAGGTCGCCAAATACTATTATTACCCCGGCTGGTGGGAGGGCTCGGCCCAGATCCCGCTGATGTTCAACATCCAGGCCTGGGAGGCCCTGCCAAAATCCTACCAGACCATCCTGGAACAGGCCTGCTGGGAGGCCAACAGCTGGATGATCGCCAAATACGACACGCTGAACGCCGCGGCGCTGAAGCGGCTGGTCGCCGGCGGCGCCGTGCTGCGTCCCTTCCCGCGCGACATGATGCAGGCCTGCGAGAAGGCGTCGTTCGAGTTCTACGACAAGCTCGCCGCCGGCAACCCGCGCTTCAAGAAGGTCTATGACGGCTGGAAGCCCTTCCTGGATCAGGAACGGCTGTGGTTCCGCGTCGCCGAGAACGGCTTCGACAGCTTCGTCTACAGCCAGGCGGCGCAGCAGCGCTGAGGCGACGGCGGGGGAGGGGGAGAGCCGTGGCGATTCTGCGGCGATTCGCCTCCCCTTTCGCGGCACCGGCTGATTTTCGTATTTTCGTCTGTCTGTCGGTGCGATTATCGGCCTTCTCAATCGCACGCGGATGGAGCACACTGCCGGTCGAAGCGTGAGCAAAACCTTCGCTGTTGCACAAAAAATCGGCAAGCTGTTGAATTGATCAAGTCATAGTCATTCTTCTTGTCTATTTTCTTAAACGCGTGGTACCGTCGGGACCGAAATGACGGACCGGGGTGGCTACCCGGCCTCAGGTCGCCTGTGACGGGAGCGGACGGATGGACGGCGGGATGATCGCGACGACAGAGACCCTGGTGCGCTTCACCGGGGTGCAGAAGACCTATGATGGCGAGCATCTCGTGGTGAAGAGCCTCGATCTCGACATCCGCAAGGGCGAGTTCCTGACGCTGCTGGGGCCGTCGGGCTCGGGCAAGACCACCACGCTGATGATGCTGGCCGGGTTCGAGGTGCCGACCCATGGCGACATCTTCATCGGCGACCGGCCGATCAAGAACATGCCGCCGCACAAGCGCGACATCGGCATGGTCTTCCAGAACTACGCCCTGTTCCCGCATCTGACGATCGAAGAGAATGTCGCCTTCCCGCTGTCGGTGCGCGGCGTCGCCAAGGCGGAGGTCAAGGAGCGGGTCAAGGCCGCGCTCGACATGATCAAGCTCGGCAATCTCGCCAACCGCCGTCCCGGCCAGCTCTCCGGCGGCCAGCAGCAGCGCGTCGCGCTCGCCCGCGCCCTGGTCTTCAACCCGGCGCTGGTGCTGATGGACGAGCCGCTGGGTGCCTTGGACAAGCGCCTGCGCGAGCATATGCAGCTGGAGATCAAGCGCCTGCACGAGACGATGGGCCTGACCGTCGTCTATGTCACCCACGACCAGGGCGAGGCGCTGACGATGTCCGACCGCATCGCGGTCTTCAACGATGGTATCGTCCAGCAGATCGACCGCCCCGACGCGCTGTATGAGCGGCCGGTGAACAGCTTCGTCGCCAACTTCATCGGCGAGAACAATGTTCTCAGCGGCGTTGTTGAAAATATCGAACAGGGTTGGGCGCGCGTGGCGCTCGATGCCGGCGGTTCGGTGGTGGCGCAGGCGGTGAATGTCGGCGGCGCCGGCACCCGCACGTCGCTGTCGATCCGGCCGGAGCGCGTCGCCATCGAAACCGGCGACAGCGGTGATGCGACCACCAACCGCCTGCCGGCGACGCTGACCGACCTGATCTATCTCGGCGACCATACGCTGGCGGTGCTGAGCTCGCCGGCCAACCCGGAATTCATGGTCAAGCTGCCGGCCGGCTCCTATGCCGGGCTGGTGCCGGGCCAGGACGTCTACATCGCTTTCCGCCCGGAGGACTGCCGGGCGCTCGATCCGGTCTGAGGACGTGGCTCCTCAGCGCCAGGGTGCCTTCCAGCAACAACAACCGCGACGAATAAGGACGGGGATCATGTCGAAGATTAAGGTGGCTCTCGGTTTCGCTGCGACCTTCACCGCCCTCACCGCCTTGGCCTCGGCCGCCAGCGCCCGCGACCTCACCGTCGTGTCGTGGGGCGGCGCCTATCAGGACGTCCAGAAGAAGGTGTATTTCGAGCCGTTCAAGGCCGCCGGCACGCCGATGAACGACGAATCCTGGGACGGCGGCGTCGGCGTCCTGCGCGCCAAGGTCCAGGGCGGCGCCTCCACCTGGGACGTCGTCCAGGTCGAGAGCGAGGAGCTGGCGCTGGGCTGCGACGAGGGGCTGTACGAGAAGCTGAACTTCTCCAAGATCGGCGGCGAGGACACCTATCTGCCGTCCACCGTCAACGCCTGCGGCGTCGGCGCCATCGTCTATGACTTCGTGCTGGGCTACGACAAGGACAAGCTGAAGGACGCGCCGAAGAGCTGGGCCGATTTCTTCGACACCAAGAAGTATCCGGGCAAGCGCGGCCTGCGCCAGGGCGCCAAGACGACGCTGGAGATCGCGCTGATGGCCGACGGCGTGGCGCCGGCCGACGTCTACAAGGTTCTGGGCACCGACGCCGGTGTCGAGCGCGCCTTCAAGAAGCTGGACACCATCAAGAACGACATCGTCTGGTGGAAGGCTGGCGCCCAGCCGCCGCAGCTGCTGGCTTCGGGCGAGGTGGCGATGACCTCTGTCTACAACGGCCGCATCGACGCCGCCAACAAGAAGGAAAACAAGAATTTCGGCATGGTGTGGAACGGCGCGCTCTACACCATCGACAGCTGGGTCATCCTGAAGGGCAGCCCGAACGTTGATGCCGCCTACAAGTTCCTGAACTTCGTCGGCAAGCCGGAGAACCAGGCCAAGCTGTCCGAAGGCATCGCCTACGGCACGTCGAACAAGAAGGCGCCGTCGCTGCTGCCGAAGGCGATCCTGGCCGACCTGCCGACCGCGCCGGACAACATGAAGAGCGCGGTGGAGATCAACACCGACTTCTGGCTTGAGAATATCGACCGCCTGACCGAGCGCTTCAACAAGTGGGCGGCGAAGTAAGTAGTTTGTTGTGATGTCTTCCCTTCCCTCTCCCGTCCTGGGAGAGGGAAGGGGCCCGCCGCGACGCGGCGGGAAGGGTGAGGGGCACCACAAGAATCCCGAACCGCATGGTTCCTTGGATCACCCCTCACCCGGCGCCTTCGGCGCCACCCTCTCCCGGGGCGGGAGAGGGGATGGTGGCAAGTGCGCAAGCATCTCTAGCGTCTTCTCAACAGGACAATGCCGATGACAGCCGCCTTCGTTGCCGGCGCCGACGTGCCGTTGAAGCGTCGATTGAAACGGGCCGAGCGCGCCCGGCAGCTCCGCGCGCTGGGTCTGGTGCTGCCGCTGCTGGCCTTCCTGCTGTTCACCTTCATCGTGCCGATCGCCGGCATGATCTGGAAGTCGGTGGATGACTGGGAGGTGCCGCAGGTGATGCCGCAGACCGTCGCGGCGCTGGAGCGCTGGAACGGCCAGGGCCTGCCCGACGAAACCGCCTTCGCCGCCCTTGCCGCCGACATCCGCGCCGCGCGCGACGCCGGCAATCTGGCGGTCGCCGCCAAGCGGCTGAACTATGTCGTCAACGGCTTCCGCACCACGCTGCTCTCCACCGGGCGCAAGCTGAAGGAGCAGCCGGCCCCCGGCACCGCCAAGGACACGCTGATCGCCATCGCGCCGGCCTGGGGCGAGCGCGAAAGCTGGACCGCGATCAAGAGCGCCAGCGGCCCGGTCACCAGCTATTACCTGCTGGCGGCGGTCGATCTGACCCGCAACGCCGACCATGCGATCGTCGCGGCGCCGCAGGACCAGGCGATCTACCGCGACGTCTTCCTGCGCACCTTCGAGATCGGCTTCGGCGTCACCGCGCTGTGCCTGATCCTCGGCTTCCCGGTGGCCTATCTGCTGGCGAACCTGCCGACCGGCCGCTCGAACCTGCTGATGATCTTCGTGCTGCTGCCCTTCTGGACCTCGCTGCTGGTGCGCACCTGCGCCTGGATCGTGATCCTCCAGAGCGAGGGCATCGTCAACGGCTCGCTGCAATGGCTGGGGCTGATCGACGAGCCGCTGCGGCTGATCTACAACCGCTTCGGCGTCTACATGGCGATGACCCATGTGCTGCTGCCCTTCATGATCCTGCCGCTCTACAGCGTCATGCGCGGCGTCTCGCCGGCCTACATGCGGGCCGCCGCCTCGCTGGGCGCGCCGCCGGTCACCGCCTTCCTGCGCATCTATCTGCCGCAGACCATTCCGGGGATCGGTGCCGGCTGCCTGCTCGTCTTCATCCTGGCCATCGGCTACTACATCACCCCGGCGCTGGTCGGTGGGGCCGCCGACCAGATGATTTCCTACTTCATCGCCTTCTACACCACGGAAACGGTCAATTGGGGCCTCGCCTCGGCGCTGGGGGCGGTGCTGCTGCTCTCCACCGTGGTGCTGGCGGTGCTCTACGGCAAGCTGGCGCTCGGCCGCCAGACGACGGGAGGTCTGAAGAATTGAGCGCGAACCACTCCCCCCAGACCACCAGCCAGCGCGTCGCCTGGATCGCCACGGTGGTTTCCGCCACGCTGGTGCTGTTCTTCCTGATGGCGCCGATCCTGGCCATCGTGCCGCTCTCCTTCAGCTCCAGCACCTACCTGACCTATCCGCTGCCCGGCCTGTCGCTGCGCTGGTATGAGGATTTCGTCAATTCGGCGCGCTGGATCAACGCGCTGAAGAACAGCGTCATCATCGGCGTCGCCTCCTCGCTGCTGTCGATGGCGCTCGGCACCGTCGCCTCGCTCGGGCTCGCCCAGTGGAAGAGCAAGTGGAAGCCGCTGGTGCTGGCCATCGTGCTGTCGCCGATGGTGGTTCCGGTCGTCATCACCGCGGTCGGCGTCTATTTCTTCTTCGCGCCGCTGGGGCTGACCGGCAACTATCTCGGCCTGATCCTGGTCCACACCGCGCTGGCGACGCCCTTCGTCGTCATCACCGTGTCGGCGACGCTGCAAAGCTTCGACATGACGCTGGCGCGCGCCGCCGCCTCGCTGGGGGCGCCGCCGCTGCTGACCTTCCGCAAGGTGATCCTGCCGCTGATCCTGCCGGGCCTGGCGTCTGGCGCGCTGTTCGCCTTCGCCACCAGCTTCGACGAGGTGGTGACGGTTCTGCTGCTGGCGGGACCGGAACAGCGCACCCTGCCCAGAGAGATGTTCAGCGGCATCCGCGAGAACATCAGCCCGACCATCACCGCGGTGGCGGTGGTGCTGACGGTGATCTCGGTCTGCATGCTGTCGGCGCTGGAATTCCTGCGCCGCCGCAACGAGCGGCTGAAGGGGAATGCGGGCTGATTGGACAGGTGGCGGAGCGGCCGCAACATCGCGGTGGTGGAAAGTCCGACCGCTCTGCCCTATCTTCTTTCCGGTTGCTGTGACGAGGGATCGCGATGTCCGCAGTGCCGTTCGACACCTTGCGTTTTGCGACGAAACTGCAGGCCGGCGGCTTCACGGTGGAGCAGGCGCGTGCGGCGGCGGAGGCTTTCGCCGAGGCGACGAGCCAGGAAATCGCCACCAAGGCCGACGTTTCCGCGCTCGGCGTCACCGTTCGCGGCGATGTTCAGATCATGGAGCGGGATCTGAAAATCTGGTTCGGCAAGATGATGGCATGGCAGCTCACCGCGATCGCCGGCCTCCTGGGAATCGCCACCGCGGTGGTCAAGCTGCTCTGATCAGCGCCTGCACGCCGCCGTCACAGATAGGGCGGCGTGCAGGCGCTGATCAGCTCGCATTCCACCTCGCCGATGTTGCGGAAGCGGTGCGGCACCCGGCTGTCGAAGAAATAGGCGTCGCCGGGACCGAGCAGCTGCTTGCGGTCGCCCACCGTCAGCTCGATCTGTCCCTTGATGACGATGCCGCCTTCCTCGGACTCGTGTTGCAGCATGGTGCGGCCGGTGTCGGCGCCGGGGGCGTAGCGTTCGTGGAGGATTTGCAGGTTGCGGCTGCGCAGGTCGCCGACCTGCCGGAAGGAGACCTGGCCGACCGTGCCCTTCAGCTCGCCGGCCAGTTCGATCAGCTCGTCACCCTTGAAGAAGATCTGCTCGGGCGGCGGCAGATCGTCGGAGGAGAAGAATTCGGCCAGCGACATCGGGATGCCCTGAAGCACCTTGCGCAGCGACGACACCGACGGGCTGCTGCGGTTCTGCTCGATCAGGGAGATCGTGCCGTTGGTCACCCCGGCCCGCTGGGCGAGCGCCCGCTGAGACAGCCCATGCTGCTCGCGGATCTGCTTCAACCTGGCGCCGACATCGAATTCCATCACCGGACTCCTGCTCCTCACCTGTTCTAGGCAATAGCCCATTCGCGCAACCCCGTCATCAGAATATGAACAGTTAAACAGGGGTTGTTTAATTTATTAAACATGGTAGGCTTCGGTCCCAGGTCCAGGCCCCCGCGCAAAAGGTCCTTGAGACGAAAGAAGATTTCGCCGGGCGCGGCCTGCCGGTTCCATAATCCTTCATGCAGGGCGGATAGAACATGCTGTCGCTGAACGACCAGGGGCTTCTCCGAACCAAGGGCTACGTCAACGGTGCGTGGCGCGCGGCCGAGTCCGGGAAGAGCTTCCCGGTCACCAACCCGGCCACCGGCGCCGTCATCGCCGAGGTGTCCGACATGGGTGCCGCCGAAACGCGCGAGGCGATCGACGCCGCCAACGCCGCCCTGCCGGGCTGGAAGGCCAAGACCGCCAAGGAGCGCGCGGCCATCCTGCGCCGCTGGTACGACCTGATCCTGGCGGCGCAGGAGGATCTGGCGCAGCTGATGACCGCCGAGCAGGGCAAGCCGCTGACCGAATCGCGCGGCGAGGTCATCTATGGCGCCTCCTTCATCGAGTGGTTCGCGGAAGAGGGCAAGCGCGCCTATGGCGACGTGATCCCGACCTTCGCCAGCAACAAGCGCGTCGTCGTGCTGAAGGAGGCCATCGGCGTCGTCGCGGCCATCACGCCGTGGAACTTCCCGAACGCCATGATCACCCGCAAATGCGCCCCGGCCCTGGCCGCCGGCTGCACCGTGGTGGTCAAGCCGGCCGAGGATACCCCGCTGTCCGCCCTGGCGCTCGCCGAGCTGGCGGAGCGTGCCGGTTTCCCCCCCGGCGTCTTCAACATCGTCATGGGCAGCGAGCCGGCCGCCATCGGCAACGAGCTGACGCACAGCCCGATCGTCCGCAAGGTCAGCTTCACCGGCTCGACCGAGGTCGGCAAGCTGCTGATGCGGCAGGCCGCCAGCACGGTCAAGAAGGTGTCGCTGGAGTTGGGCGGCAACGCCCCCTTCATCGTCTTCGATGACGCCGACCTCGACGAGGCGGTCAAGGGCGCCATGGCGTCGAAGTACCGCAATGCCGGCCAGACCTGCGTCTGCGCCAACCGCCTGCTGGTCCAGGCCGGCGTCTATGACGCCTTCGCCGCCAAGCTGGCCGAGGCGGTCAAGGCGCTGAAGGTCGGCAACGGCGTCGAGCCGGGCGTCACCCAGGGGCCGCTGATCAACGCCGACGCCATCGCCAAGGTGGAGGAGCTGATGGGCGACGCCGTCGCCAAGGGCGCCACCGTCGCGCTGGGCGGCAAGCGCCACGCGCTGGGCGGCACCTTCTTCGAGCCGACGATCCTGACCGGCATCACCACCGAGATGCGCGTCGCCCGCGAGGAGATCTTCGGCCCGGTCGCCCCGCTGTTCAAGTTCGAGACGGAAGAGGACGCCATCCGCATGGCGAACGACACCGAATTCGGCCTTGCCGCCTATTTCTACAGCCGCGACATCGGCCGCGTCTGGCGCGTGGCGGAAAAGCTGGAATACGGCATGGTCGGCATCAACGAGGGCATCATCTCGACCGAGATGGCCCCCTTCGGCGGCGTCAAGGAGTCCGGCATCGGCCGCGAAGGCTCCAAGTACGGCCTCGATGATTTCATGGAAGTCAAATATCTCTGCGTCGGCCTCGGCGCCTGACCTTCGGCAAAGGAAACACGACCATGACCACCAACCAGTCTTTCGTCGCCCGGCGCGAGGCCGCCGTCTCCCGTGGCATTTCCGCCGGCATGCCGGTCTACATCGACCGCGCTGAGAATGCCGAGATGTGGGATGTCGAGGGCAAGCGCTTCATCGACTTCGCCGGCGGCATCGCCGTGCTCAACACCGGCCACCGCCACCCGAAGGTGATGGAGGCGGTGAAGGCCCAGCTCGACCGTTTCACCCACACCTGTGCGATGGTCACCCCCTATGACAGCTTCGTCGAGCTGGCGGAGAAGCTGAACGCGCTGGTCCCCGGGCGTGAGCCGAAGAAGACCGCCTTCTTCACCACCGGCGCCGAGGCGGTCGAGAACGCCGTGAAGGTCGCCCGCGCCGCCACCGGCCGTCCGGGCGTGGTCGCCTTCTCCGGCGGCTTCCACGGCCGCACCCTGCTGACCATGGGCCTGACCGGCAAGGTCGTGCCCTACAAGGTCGGCTTCGGCCCGTTCCCGGCCGAGATCTTCCATGTGCCGTTCCCCAACGCCTATCGCGGCATCAGCGAGGCCGAGAGCCTGAAGGCGCTGGAGAACCTGTTCAAGTCCGACGTCGATCCGGCCCGCGTCGCCGCGATCATCATCGAGCCGGTGCAGGGCGAGGGCGGCTTCAACATCGCCTCCCCGTCCTTCCTCCAGGCGCTGCGCGCGGTCTGCGACAAGCACGGCATCGTCATGATCGTCGACGAGATCCAGACCGGCTTCGCCCGCACCGGCAAGATGTTCGCCGTCGAGCATGCCGGCATCGAGCCGGACCTCGTCACCATGGCCAAGAGCCTGGCCGGCGGCTTCCCGCTGTCGGCGGTCACCGGCAAGGCGGCGCTGATGGACGCTCCGATCCCCGGCGGCCTCGGCGGCACCTATGCCGGCAGCCCGCTGGCGACCACGGCGGCGCTGGCCGTCATCAACGTCATCGAGGAGGAGAAGCTGGTCGAGCGCAGCGAGAAGCTGGGCGAGCACATCGCCGGCCGCTTCCGCGCCATGGCCCAGCGCAACAGCCTGTCGGTGATCGGCGATGTCCGCAACCTGGGCGCCATGGTCGCCATGGAGCTGGTGACCGACCGCGAGACCAAGGAGCCGGCCGCCGACCTGACCAAGGCGCTGGTCGCCAAGGCGGCGGAAAAGGGCCTGGTCCTGCTGTCCTGCGGCACCTACGCCAACGTCATCCGCATCCTGGTGCCGCTGACCGCCTCCGACGCCCTGGTCGACGAGGGCCTGGACATCATCGAGCGGTCGCTGGAAGAGCTGGTGTCGGCGTAATAGGCTCCCTCTCCCGCCCTGGGAGAGGGAAGGGGACCAAGCGAAGCTTGGGAAGGGGGGGGATCCAAGGATATGAGAGCCATGTCCGGATCACCCCTCACCCTCCCGCCTTCGGCGGGTCCCACCCTCTCCCGGGACGGGAGAGGGTGATAAGAACCAACAGGAGGAAGACCTTGGCCGGACCCTTGTCGCACATCCGGGTGCTGGAGCTGTCGCGCGTGCTGGCCGGACCCTGGTCGGCCCAGACGCTGGCCGATCTCGGCGCCGACGTGATCAAGGTGGAACGGCCGGGAGCCGGCGACGACACCCGCGCCTGGGGTCCGCCCTGGGCCGGCGACCAGTCGGCCTATTTCCTCTCGACCAACCGGGGCAAGCGCTCGATCACCATCGATTTCGAGCGGCCGGAGGGCCAGGAGCTTGTCCGCGGGCTCGCCGCCCAGGCCGATGTGGTCATCGAGAATTTCAAGGTCGGCGGGCTGGTCAAATACGGTCTCGACTATGACAGCCTGAAGGCGGTCAATCCGCGGCTGGTCTATTGCTCGATCACCGGCTTCGGCCAGACCGGGCCCTACCGCAACCGCGCCGGCTACGATTTCATGATCCAGGGCATGGGCGGGCTGATGAGCGTCACCGGCCAGACCGATGGCGAGCCGGGCGGCGGGCCGGTCAAGGTCGGTGTCGCGGTGACCGACATCTTCACCGGCCTCTACGCCACCATCGGCATCATGGGCGCGCTCGCCCACCGCGACCGCACCGGCGAGGGGCAGCAGGTCGATCTTGCCCTGCTTGACGTCCAGGTCGCGGTGCTGGCCAATCAGGCGATGAATTGCCTGGTCGGCGGCAAGCCGCCGCAGCGGCTCGGCAACGCCCATCCCAACATCGTGCCCTATCAGGCCTTCGCCACCTGCGACGGCCACATCATCCTGGCGGTCGGCAATGACGGCCAGTTCGCCAAATTCTGCGCCGTCGCCGGCCATCCCGAACTGGCGGCGGACGAGCGCTACGCCACCAACCCGGCCCGCGTCGCCAACCGCAAGGAACTGGTGCCCCTGCTGGAGGCGCTGATCCGCACGCGCGACAGCCAGGATTGGCTGACGGCGCTGGAGCGGGTCGGCGTTCCCTGCGGGCCGATCAACGATCTGGCGGCGGTCTTCGCCGACCCGCAGGTCCAGGCCCGCGCCATCCGCCAGGATCTGCCGCACCCGACCCAGGGCAGCGTGCCGACGGTGGCGAGCCCGATCCGCTACAGCGGCACCCCGCTGGTCCATGACACCGCCCCGCCGACGCTGGGCCAGCACACCGACGCGGTGCTGGCGGAGTCGCTGGGGCTCGGGGAAGCCGACATCGCCGCCCTGCGGGACAAGGGCGTGATCTGAAAGGGCGTGATCTGACATTGGGAGTGAGAGCCGGACGGCATCGACCGTCCGGCCCCCGATTCAGAATTCGGTCACCACGGTGACGCCGGCGACCTCGAACCTGTCCATGCCCATCAGGGCGTCGATCGACTGCTCCAGGCTGATCGTCCTGCCGATCAGCTTCTCGGGCGCCAGCTTGCCGCAGCGCATCATCTCCATCATCGCGTCATAGCGGTGGGCCTGCATGCCGTGGCTGCCGAGGATTTCCAGTTCCTTGGCGATGACCCGGTCCATCGGAATGGCCGGGGTGCTGTTCTCGGCCAGCATCAGCCCGACCTGCACATGCTTGCCGCGCTTGCGCAGATTGCTGATCGAGTTGAAGCAGGTGGTCGGGTGCCCCAGCGCGTCGAGCGAGACATGGGCGCCGCCGCGCGTGATCTCGATGACCGCCTCGGCGACCTGCGGCACCTCCGCCGCGTTCACCGTGGCGGCGGCGCCCAGCGCGCGGGCCAGCGCGAGCTTGTCTTCGGAGATGTCGACGGCGACGACGTTGGCGCCCAGCGCGTTGGCGATCATCACCGCCGACAGGCCGACGCCGCCGCAGCCATGCACCGCCACCCATTGGCCGGCCGACGCCTTGCCCTGATCGACGACGGCGCGGAAGGAGGTCACGAAGCGGCAGCCGAGGCTGGCGGCGGTGGTGAAATCCATCGTCTCCGGCAGCCGCACCAGATTGATGTCCGCCTGATGCAGGCCGACATATTGGGCGAAGGAGCCCCAATGGGTGAAGCCGGGCTGGAACTGCCGGTCGCACACCTGATGGTTGCCGGAATGGCATTCGGGACAGGCGCCGCAGCCGCCGACGAACGGCACCGTCACCCGGTCGCCGATCCGCCATTTCGTCACGTCCCTCCCGACCGCCTCGACGATGCCGGCCAGCTCGTGGCCCGGCACATGGGGAAGCTGGATGTCGGTGTCGTGACCGACCCAGCCATGCCAGTCGCTGCGGCAGACCCCGGTCGCCATCACCTTGACGACGACGCCATGCGGCTCCGGTGTCGGGTCGGGAACGGTCATGATGCGAGGGGGTGCGGAAAACGCCTCGTAGACCACGGCTTTCATCGGGAATCCCCTTCTGGAGGTTTCCCGCATTCTATGGGGAACGCCCTGAAATTGCTTTTCAATTGAAGAGGGGGCGGCCCTGGGATATGAAGGATTCTTTCAGAATACATCGTATTCTTGAAGGAATGCTCCGGCATGACCGTTCTTGATAAAATGGATGCCGCGATCGCGGACCGGCTGCAACAGGATGGCCGGCTGTCCAACGCCAAGCTCGCCGAACAGCTGGCGCTCAGCGAGGCCTCCTGCTGGAGGCGCCAGAAGCGGTTGGAGGAGTGTGGCGTGATCACGGGCTATCAGGCGGTTCTCGACCGCCGGAAGCTGGGCTTCGGCGTGATGGCCTTCGTGCAGATCGTTTGCACCCAGCATGGCGGGGAGGTGACCGCGGCGTTCGAGCGGATCATCCAGGCCTGCCCCCATGTGCTGAGCTGCCACAACACGACGGGGGAGGCGGATTTCCTGCTGATCGTCGTCGCCCGCGATCTCGACGATTACAGCCGCTTCGTCGACACGGTGCTGAGGACGCTTCCGGGGGTGGCGAGCATCCGGTCCAACCTGTCGCTGCGGGAGATGAAGGCGACGAACCGATTGCCCGTGCTGGAGGAGCCCCATCGCTGACCGCCCTCCCCCGATCCGGGAGAGGGCGGTCCGGTATCGCCTTGACCGATCGGTCTTACGCCGCGCGGACGCCGCGCAGGAACTCGTCGACGGCGCCGCTCAGCGTCCGGGCCTCCCGCGACAGTTCGCCGGCGGCGTCCAGCACCTGACCGGCCATGCTGCCGCTCTGGTTGGCCGCCTGCTGCACCTGGACGACGTTGACGGTGACCTCCCTGGTGCCGGACGCCGCCTCCGTCACGTTGCGGGAGATTTCACCGGTCGCCGCGTTCTGTTCCTCGACGGCCGAGGCGATGGCGGTGGTGATGCCGCTCATCTGGGTGATGGTGGCGCCGATGCCCTTGATCGCCTCGACGGCGTCGCTGGTCACCGCCTGCATGGCGGCGATCTGGGCGGCGATCTCGTCGGTCGCCCTTGCCGTCTGGGTCGCGAGATTCTTCACTTCCGACGCCACCACGGCGAAGCCCTTGCCCGCCTCGCCGGCCCGCGCCGCCTCGATGGTGGCGTTCAAGGCGAGAAGGTTGGTCTGGCCGGCGATCGACTGGATCAGGATCACCACCTCGCCGATCTTCTGCGCGGCGTTGGCCAGACCGGCCACGGTGTCGTTGGTCCGCGCCGCGTCCTGGACCGCCTGGGCGGCGATCTGCGACGAGTTGGTGACCTGCTTGGAGATTTCGACCAGCGAGGCCGACATCTCCTCCGCCGCCGCGGCGACGGTCTGGACGTTGGCGGAGGTCTGTTCGGCCGCCGCCGCCGAGGCGCCGGCCTGATGGCTGGTCTGTTCCGCCGTTCCGACCATCGAGGTCGCCACCGACTGCATCCGGCCCGACGCCGTGGCGACGCTTTCCACCACGCTCTTGACGCTGGCCTCGAAGCGCTGGGCCATCGCCGCCATCGCCGCCTTGCGCTCGGCCTCGGCCTTGGCCTTCAATTCTTCCTGTTCGGCGGTCATGCGGGCATTGTCGATGGCGTTGCGCTTGAACACCTCGACCGCCTTGGCCATGGCGCCGATCTCGTCGCCGCGCTCCTGCCCCTCGATCGTCACGCCATTGTCGCCGGCGGCCAGACGGCCCATGACGGCGGTCATGGCGCGGATCGGCACGGCGATGCCGCGCGACAGCAGGATGCCGGCACCAAGCGCGATGACGATCATCGCACCACCACCGAGCAGGTTGACGGTGTAGGAGGAGGAGAAGGCGTCGGCCTGATCCTCGGCACGCTTGACAAGAAGATCACGCTCCGTCTTGTCGATTTCCGCGATCTTGGCGCGCAGGCCGTCCATCGAGGCCTTGCCGGCGCCCGACGCCTCCAGGGCGCGCGCCTGGTCGCGGGACTCCGGCTTGGCCATCAGCGCGATCTCCTGTTCGGCGACCGTCGTCCGCCAGGTCTGGGCGAGGCGGTCCACCTCGGCGAAGCGCGCCTGCTGCGCCGCATTGTCCGATGTCAGCTGCTTCGCCTTGGCCAGGGCTTCCGCATAGTGGCGCAGACCGCCCCGGTACGGCTCCAGGAACTTGTCGTCGCCGGCCACCAGATAGCCGCGGACGCCGGTCTCCTGGTCCACCATGGACGCCATGATCCGGGAAACCTCTTCGAGGACCTCGTAGGTATGGACGGTCCAGCCGTTCGACTTCTCGATGAAGGACAGCTTCGAATAGCTGAAGCCGGCGACCGCCATGGCGACCGTGACCAGGAACGCGAAAGCCGCCACCAGTTTCTTGGCTATCGACAGGTTTGCAAAATTGACCATGGTCTTGTTGTCCCCCAACCCTACATTGTGATCGCTATGACGAAGTCCGTGCATCCAGCAGAAGGTGTCTTGCAAAGAAATAAAACCGTTCATATAGCTTCTCGCAAGACGGCTTCCGTTATCCTTCCCTTTCCGCTTTAAACCGAAGTTAATGTGACAGCCCTGAAACATCAGGGATAAGTCTTATTGATCTCAGTTTCGTATAAGGTGAATCCTGTATTCTGAAATACAGCACATGAAAATTCCGGCCTTGCTGGGAATCCCGCCAGATCGCTTGCGGAACGTTGCGGCCCTGTGATTGGAATCTTTCAAAGCCGCAAGGGGGGATGCCGCCTCGCGAAGGCGGCATCCCGCTGGCCGTCCGGTATCTCCAGCCATCCCCCGTCGCCATCCCCCGTCGCCATCCCCTGTCGACATCCCCTGTCGACATCCCCCGTTGCCGGGCGATCTCAGCCGGCGCGGATGCCGCGCAGGAACTCGTCGACGGCGCCGCTCAGCGTCCGGGCCTCCCGCGACAGTTCGCCGGCGGCGTCCAGCACCTGCCCGGCCATGCTGCCGCTCTGGTTGGCCGCCTGCTGCACCTGGACGACGTTGACGGTGACCTCCCTGGTGCCGGACGCCGCCTCCGTCACGTTGCGGGAGATTTCGCCGGTCGCCGCGTTCTGTTCCTCGACGGCCGAGGCGATGGCGGTGGCGATGCCGCTCATCTGGGTGATGGTGGCGCTGATCCCCTTGATCGCCTCGACGGCGTCGCCGGTCACCGCCTGCATGGTGGCGATCTGGGCGGCGATCTCGTCGGTCGCCCTTGCCGTCTGGGTCGCGAGATTCTTCACTTCCGACGCCACCACGGCGAAGCCCTTGCCGGCGTCGCCGGCCCGCGCCGCCTCGATGGTGGCGTTCAGCGCCAGCAGGTTGGTCTGGCCGGCGATCGACTGGATCAGGGTCACCACCTCGCCGATCTTCTGCGCGGCGTTGGCCAGACCGGCCACGGTGTCGTTGGTCCGCGCCGCGTCCTGGACCGCCTGGGCCGAGATCTGCGAGGAGGTGCTGACCTGCTTGGAGATTTCGACCAGCGAGGCCGACATCTCCTCCGCCGCCGCGGCGACGGTCTGGACATTGGCGGAGGTCTGTTCGGCCGCCGCCGCCGAGGCGCCGGCCTGATGGCTGGTCTGTTCCGCCGTTCCGACCATCGAGGTCGCCACCGCCTGCATCTTGCCCGACGCCGCGGCGACGCTTTCCACCACCCCCTTGACGCTGGCCTCGAAGCTGTGTGCCAGCGCCGCCATCGCCGCCTTGCGGTCGGCCTCGGCCTTGGCCTTCAGCGCGTCCTGTTCGGCGGTCATGCGGGCGTTGTCGATGGCGTTCCGCTTGAACACCTCGACGGCCTTGGCCATGGCGCCGATCTCGTCGCCACGCTCCTGCCCCTCGATCGTCACGCCGTTGTCGCCGGCGGCCAGACGGCCCATGACGGCGGTCATGGCGCGGATCGGCACGGCGATGCCGCGCGACAGCAGGATGCCGGCGCCAAGCGCGATGACGATCATCGCTCCGCCACCGAGCAGGTTGACGCTGTAGGAGGAGGAGAAGGCGTTGGCCTGATCCTCGGCGCGCTTGGCGAGGAGATCACGCTCCGCCTTGTCGATCTCCGCGATCTTGGCGCGCAGGCCGTCCATCGACGCCTTGCCGGCGCCCGAAGCCTCCAGGGCGCGCGCCTGGTCGCGGGTTTCCGGCTTGGCCATCAGCGCGATCTCCTGTTCGGCGACCGTCGTCCGCCAGGTCTGGGCGAGGCGGTCCACCTCGGCGAAGCGCGCCTGCTGCGCCGCATTGTCCGCCGTCAGCTGCCTCGCCTTCGCCAGGGACTCCGCATAGTGACGCTGGCCGATGCGGTAGGGTTCCAGCAGCTTGTCGTCGCCGACGACCAGATAACCGCGGATGCCGGTCTCCTGATCCACCATCGACGCCATGATCCGTGAAACCTCTTCGAGGACCTCGTAGGTATGGATGGTCCAGCCGTTCGACTTCTCGATGAAGGACAGCTTCGAATAGCTGAAGCCGGCGACGGCCATCGAAACCGCCACCAGAGACACGAAAGCCACCACGAGTTTCTTGGCTATCGACAGGTCTGCAAAGCTGATCATCGTATCGTCGCCTCCTGGACCGAACGCCATATTTATGGCGGTCGACCTGCTGGATATTTAGAAAATCTCTGCCGCCTTCACAATTTTCGTGGAGATGGGCCGCAAAGTTCTGTGATCAAAATTTGCCAACAGGATTAATGAATAGTTAAAACGATATAATTCGCTACCTTTTATGCAACTTGTATATGGATGTGATTCTTATGATCACGTGTATTACAAATTTTATATTCCATTAAATTCAGAAAGACTCTGAATTAACGTTTGGGCTGAGATTAATAATTGTCTAACGCCATAACGACGCCTCGGGAGAGCCACCCAGGCGCCTGACGGATCGCTCCCGATCCGCAAGGCTCCCGTTCTTCGGGCGGGGGTTGTGTTCGTCCACCGATCCCGCAATATCGGTCCCCGCGCAGGCCTCGGGCCTGTTCCCGCGGACTCTCGCTTTCAACAATCTCCGGGCCATTCCATGACCGCGGCATCCGCCACCGACACCCGCCCCGGCATTCTGATGATGCTGGGCGGGATGACCCTCTTCACGCTGAACGACGCGCTCGGCAAATGGCTGGTGGCCGACCATCCGGTCGCCATGCTGGTCGCGGTGCGCAGCCTGTTCGGGCTGGCGGTGCTGGCGCCGATGATCTGGCGCGACGGCGTCGCCGCGGTCTTCGCCGTCGACCGGCTGCCGCTGCACATCCTGCGCGTGGTCCTGATGACGGTTGATATCGGCTGCTTCTACTGGGCGGTCGGCTATCTGCCGCTGGCCGACGTGATGACGATCTATATGTCGGCACCCTTGATCGTCACCGCGCTGTCGGTGCTGGTGCTCGGCGAAACCGTCGGCTGGCGCCGCTGGGTCGCGGTGCTGGTGGGATTCGCCGGAGTCGTCATCGTGTTGAACCCGACCGGGCGCTTCGATCTGTGGCCGTCGCTGGTGGCGCTGCTGGGCGCCTTCATCTTCTCAAGCGGCGTGATCTCGACCCGCATGCTGCGCTCGGCCTCCAGCCTGACGCTGGTCGGCAACCAGATGGTCGGCGGCATCCTGATCGGCGGGGTGGCGCTGCCCTGGTCCTGGGCGGCGCCGGGTTGGCTCGGCTTCCTCCTGTTGGGGCTGCTCGGCGTCACCGCGCTGGCCGGTCATGCGATGATGAACCGCTCGCTGCAACTCAGCCCGGCGGCGGTGGTGGTGCCGTTCCAGTATGTGTCGATCCTGTGGGCGGTGGTGCTGGACCTGCTGGTCTGGGGCACCGCGCCGACGCTGCGCATGGCGGTGGGGGCGGCGCTGATCATCGGCAGCGGCCTGTTCATCGTCTACCGCGAACAGCGCCTCAATCGCGGTGTCGCCGCCGAGGGCGTGGCCGAGATACCCTGAGGCTGCGGCCGTCCCGCAACCAAAAGGCGCGGTTCCCGCCTCAGGACCCGAAATGGCGCGGGACCAGCCTGACGGTCGACGGCTCGACCGGCCGCCAGCCGTAATCGCGGATGACGTCGTTGGATTCGACCGCCCGCCGTCCCTCCGCCAGCGACCATGTGATGTGGTAGGTCGAGCCGTCCGGCCGTTCGCTGGTGCCGTCGATGGCGACGACCAGGGCCTGCACCCCCTCGCCGTCGTCGGCGCAGCCGATCACCTCGGCCTCGGTGGCGGTGGGCAGCGGCTCCTGCGGGCCGGCGCCGAAGCCGAAGGTCACATGATCGGCGACCAGCCGGTCATAGCGCGGCGGAACCAGAGCCAGCAGGCGGCCGCGCTCGTCGGCCGGCAATTCCCACCCGGTATAGTCCGAACCCATCACCCGTACCCCCGAACCGCAAGGCGCCGACAGCATCAACGCCGGCCGCCGTTCATGATCCCGTCCATAATTCTAGTCGCTTCGGCCGGTCCGGCAATCAGCTCGATCATGCGGATGGCGGTATAGCCGGACCGCGCGCCGCCGGCCGGTCCGGACAGCGCCTGTCGTGCCTTTTCCGTCAGCGAGGCGGTGGCCTTTTGCGTCACCTCCCGCAATTCGCCGCGCAGCCCCAGCGAATCGGCGATGGTCGCGCATTTGCGCAGCGCCCGGGCATGGTTCTCCGCCTGGGCGAGCTGGGCGCGGCCCTCGCTGCCGCCGTCCAGCGCGCCGATCGCCGCGACGATGCCGAGGTCTGCATCCAGCAGAACCTGGGCCTTCACCATGGCATGGACCGAATTGCGGACCTGCTTCAGCCTTTGGTCGAACTCCCTGTTGCGGCTGTGCTCCATCGCCGCGCGGGTGGCGTCCAGGCTGGCGACGAGGTCGAGCGCCAGATCGGCCACCGCCATGCGGTCGCCGGCGGGACCGGCGCCGCCCTCGCGCGAGCGGTCTTCGATCTGGGCGACGACGGTGCCGCTCAGCGCCATGAACAGGGCGGCGCGGTCGGCCGGCTTCTGGCCCAGATCCATGTCCCACAGTCCGCTGAGCAGGACCGACGGGTCGGTCAGGCGCGACGCGGCCAGCAGGATGAAGATCTTCAGCGCCTCCGGCCGGGCGCGGGACAGCCGGCGGCCGATGGTCCGGATCGCCTCGACATGGTCGCCGTGCAGCTTCGGCACCGGCTTGGGCGCCAGCGCCGCCTTCAGCTCCGCCACCTCGGGCGCGATGGACAGGATGACGGCGATGTCCGACAGCGCGCGGGCGCGGTCGGGATTCATCCGCAACTCCAGCGCCTCGCTGTAATGACCGGCCACCGCCCCCTTGGCGATCTCCGTGACCGCGACCGCGCATTCCGCCCAGAACGCCTCGGTCAGCGCCTTGCGCTCCGGTCCGTCCCGCAGGGCGGCGGGGCGGAAGGCGCGCAGCCGCTCCTTGCCGATCTGTGCCTCCACCAGCGGCCACAGGCTGTTCATCAGCGCCCGTTCGATCACGCTCAGCGGCACCGGGTCGGACTTGCCCAGCGCTTCGAACAGATCCTCGAACGGGTCGCAGAACAGGCGCTTCAGGGTCGGGCGGCGGTGCAGCCGCAGCTCGACCAACCGGGGACGGATGACGGCGATGGTGCGCTGGATGTCGGGATGGTCGTTCATCTGCTCCAGCAGATCGACGACCTGACGGAACTTGGCCTCGTCGATGTCCAGAAGCTTGTCGCCCAGCGCGACCAGATCCCTCATCTCCATGGTCAGGCCGCCTTCCCTTTGATCGTCTCGATCCGCATGACCAGATCGACGTCGAGCTGGCCGCTGCGCCAGTCGACATAGGCGCGCACCGACCGCTTATGGCTGGAGATCAGCTTGTCGGCCAGCATCGACTGGTCGGCGCGGCCCTCGTCCCTGGGCAGCAGGGGGATGACGCGGAAGATGTCATGGACGGCGATGTCCTGGCTGTGCCGGTCCTGGGTCAGCGCGTCGCTCCACAGCAGGATCAGGAATTCCCAGCCGTCGAGCAGCCAGGACAGCCGGCTGCATGCCTTGCGGATCTGCGGCCGCTTGGTTTCCCACTGGCGCAGCAGCAGCTCGAACGAGGCCATCGCCTGATCGAGCTGACCGATGACGGTGCGGGCATGGTTGACCGTGTGTTCCGCCACCTCGGCGCAGAAACCGCCGATCGGGGCCGCCTCCGACACATTGTCGGTCGCCCAGTCGGTCATGCTGTCGCGGAAACCCTGGAGGTCGCGCATCAGCCGCCGCAGCCGCGCCGGCTTGGGCGAGGTGGCCAGCCCGATCGCCTCCATCATCACCGCCAGCTCGGCGATGCGGCCATAGAGTTCGGTCGGTTCCAGCGCCAGGCGCTGCGCCGCCTTCATCATCAGGTCGCGCGTCAGCTTCTGCCCTTCGGCGGAGGTCAGCCCGACCCGCAGGATCTCGGTCGATTCCAGCCCGACCGCCTTCAGCGCCTCCACGATCAGCTGATAGTTGATCAGCAGGCGCTGGTCGTCGTCGTCGCTCAGCGCCGCCTCGGCCGCCGCCACGGCGCCGCCGCCGGCCAGACCGCAGCGCGCGGCCTCCAGCACCGCCTTGCGGATGTCGTCGGGGGAGCAGCCGTCGGCCTTGGCGATCAGGTCATGCAGCATCCGGTCATGCACCGTCATCGGGAAGGCCAGCGGCAGCGACTTCCACGGCACCACATAGACGCCCCGTCCCTCCGACAGGTTGGGCACCAGCACCTCCAACTGGTCGCGGCTGTCCTTGCGCACCCGGGTCTGGGCCAGGACCGGCGTGGTGAAAGCCACGGCGGCACCACGTTCCTCGAAGGTGGAGGGGGCGAAGTTGGTCAGGGAACGCATCGTGTCCTGCTGCCGTGGCGCCGGGGAGTGTCGGGAGTCTGATGACAATCCGATTACGAGACTGATTACGAGGGCAAGAGGCTGAATTTTGTGTTAAATCCAACATAAGTGACGGCGAAATCATATCACTTTCAAACGGCCTCGCCGGCGCTCTCGCGGTACCTCCGCCGCCGGACGTCGACAGGCGGCCCCCGACGTCCGTTGTGATGACAAGGACGGTGCGGGAGGGCTGGAGGCATGACGGCGGCTGTGCGATCGGTGGTCAGGTGGACCGGCTATGCCCTGCTGGGGGTTGCCGGGCTCATTGCCGCCGGGATCGCCGCCATGCTGGCGCTGTTCGATTGGAACGACGCGCGCGGCGTCATCGCCCGCCGCGCCTCCGCCGCCCTGAACCGCGAGGTCGCCATCGACGGCGATCTTCGTGTCCGCCTCGGCGATCCGATCCGCATCCATCTGGAGGGGCTGCGCGTCGCCAACGCCGATTGGGCGCGGGACGGGAGCATGGCGGAGATCCGGGCGCTGGACGCCACGCTGCGCCCATGGCCGCTGCTGCGTGGCGATTGGGAGCTGCCGGAGGTGAACATCCAGGGGCCGACGCTGATCCTGGAGAAGAACGGCAAGGGGGAGGCCAATTGGGAGTTCGGCCCGCCCACCCTGGAAAAGGAGGTTGCGAAGCGGGCCGCCACGCCCGACGACCGCGGCGACATCCCGGTGATCGGGCGGCTGGCGATCGCCGAAGGCCGGCTCCGCTATCGTGATCCCACCAGCGGCATCGACATCGACAACGCCATCGACACCGCGACCGGCGGCGATGGCGGCGACGTCGTCCGGCTGACCGGCAAGGGCAGTTTCGCCGGAAGGCCCTTCACCCTGGCGGCGGAGGGCGGCTCGCTGCTGTATCTGCGCGACGACCCGAAGCCCTATCCGCTGAAGGTGGAGGCCGCCGTCGGCGCGACCCGGGGCCATATCGAAGGCTCGGTGGCCGAACCGGTGAAGCTGGAGGGCGTCGACCTGTCGGTGCGGCTCGGCGGCGACGACATGGCCGAGATCTTCCCCATCCTCGGCATTCCGGCGCCGAAGACGCGGCCTTATTCCATCTCCGGCCATCTCGGGCGCGAAGGCACCGTCTGGAGCTTTCGCGGCATGAACGGAAAGGTCGGCGAAAGCGATCTGTCCGGCGACCTGCTGGTCGATACCGGCGCCGACCGGCCGATGCTGCGCGCCGACCTCACCTCCAACCGGCTGGCGGCGCTGGATCTGGCGGGCCTGGTCGGCGCCTCGCCGCGCGGCGGCGGCGATTACCCGACCCGCGGCCCCGGCCGCGTCATCCCCGCCACCCCGATCCCGGTGGAGAAGCTGCGCAACGCCGACATGGAGGTCCGCCTGCGCGGCAAGCGGGTCGAGGCTCCCTTCGCCCCGCTGGAGGGGCTGGACATGACGGTCAGGCTGACCAACGGCGATCTGCGGGTCGATCCGCTGTCGCTCGGCATCGGCGGCGGCCGGATCGCCGGCACGGTGCGGCTGGACGGCTCCGGCAAGTTGCCGGCGATGCGCACCGACCTCGACATCCGCGCCATGAAGCTGTCCGCCTTCTTCGCGGAGAGCGCGCTGGCCGGGCAGGTCGGCGGCACGGTCGCCGGACGAATCGAGCTTGCCGGTGGCGGCAGGACGGTCGCCGACCTGCTGGCGGGCTCCGACGGCAAGATCGGCGTCGCGGTGGATGGCGGCCGCGTCACCAGCCTGGCGGTCAAGGGGCTGAAGACCAACATCCTGGAAACGCTCGGCGTGGTGATTTCAGGATCGAAGCCGATGCCCTTCAACTGCCTGGTCGGCAACCTTGCGGTGCGCGACGGCATCGCCGAGGTCGAGGCGCTGGTGCTCGACACCCCGGAGACGCTGATCACTGGCAAGGGCCGGATCAGCCTGCGCAGCGAGTCGCTGGATCTGCGCATCGTCGGCGACGCGAAATCGCCGCAGCTCTTCGCCACCCATGTCCCGGTCCTGGTCGGCGGCACGCTGGGCGGTCCCGACATCGGCGTCGACCCCACCGAGTCGGCGGCGCGCGGGGCGGCGGCGGCGGCGCTGGGCGTGCTGCTGACTCCGCTGGCCGGCATGTTGCCCTTCCTTGACCCGGGCGGCGATGAGCAGCCACAGTGTGGCCGGCTGGTGCGGGATGCCCGCTCCCCCGGCAAGGGGGCGCCGGCGGCCGGCGGGTCGGGCAACGGGCGCGGGGAGGACGGTGCGACCGGGAAGCCGTCGGGATCGGCGCGCTGACCGGATGCCGGATTTCATCCCCCTGCCCGCCTGCCGCCTGCCCGCATGTCCCCGGCCCCGGACCACAGGAGAAGGACGCTTCCCCTCCCCATGACCATCGACCAGATGTTTTCCTTCGGCATCATCGGCGTGGTGATCGCGCTGCTGATCTGGGACCGGTTGCGCTATGACCTCGTCGGGATGATCGCCCTGCTGGCCTCGGTGGCCGCGGGCATCGTGCCGGCCAAGGAGGCGTTCCAGGGCTTCTCCGACGACATCGTCGTCATCGTCGGCTCCGCCCTGGTGGTCAGCGCCGCGGTCGGCCGTTCCGGCGTGGTCGAGGCGGCGATGCGCCCGCTGACCGTCCGCATGACCGGCGTCTGGACCCAGGTGGCGGTGCTGGCCGGGGCGGTGACCCTGCTGTCGGCCATCGTCAAGAACATCGGCGCGCTCGCCATCCTCATGCCGATCGCGGTGCAGGTGGCGCGGCGCACCGGCACGCCGGTGTCGGTGCTGCTGATGCCGATGGCCTTCGGCTCGCTGCTGGGCGGGCTGATGACGCTGGTCGGCACCTCGCCCAATATCATCGTCTCGCGCGTGCGGGCGGAGATGACGGGCGAGCCCTTCCACATGTTCGATTTCACCCCCGTCGGGCTGGTGATCGCCCTGTTCGGCGTCGCCTTCCTCACCGTCGGCTACCGGCTGCTGCCGAAGGGGCGGGCGGCGGGGGCGGGGCCGGCCTTCAACATCGACGACTATACGGCGGAGGTGCTGCTGCCCGTCGGATCGCAGTTCGTCGGCCGCACCGTGGCGGAGCTGGAAGCCTTCGGCGAGGCCGAGGTGACCGTCGCCGCCATCGTGCGCGAGAATTACCGCCGCTATGTCCCGTCGGGCCATTGGGTGCTGTTCGCCGACGACATCCTGGTGCTGGAGGGCGACACCACGGCGCTGGCCGATCTGGTCAAGCGCGCCGGCCTGCGCATGATCCATGACAAGGACCAGGAGGAGGTCGAGAACGAGGATGACATCGCCGTGGTCGAGGCGGTGGTGGAACAGCGCTCCGCCATGATCGGCCACAGCATCGAGGAGGTGAACCTGCGCGAGCGCTTCGGTGCCAATCTGCTGGCGCTCAGCCGGCGCGGCCGTCCGATCCGTCAGCGGCTGCGCCGGGTCCGCCTGCAATCGGGCGATCTGGTGGTGCTGCAATGCCGGCAGGCCGCCGTCGCCGACACGCTGGCCGAGCTGGGCTGTCTGCCGCTGGCCGAGCGCAACCTCGCCATCGGCCGCACGCCGAAACGGGCGGCGGCGGTGGCGGTGCTGGGGTTGACCGTCCTGCTGGTCGCCTCCGGAACGCTGCCGGTCGCCATCGCCTTCTTCGGGGCGGCTGTGGCGATGACCGCGCTGAAGGTGGTCAGCCTGCGCGAGGCCTATGACGCCGTCGAATGGCCGATCCTGGTTCTGCTGGGCTCCCTCATTCCGGTCAGCGAGACCCTGCGGACCACCGGCGGCACCGAGCTGATCGCCGGCTTCCTGTCCGACGCCTCGCAAGGCCTGCCGCCGATCGGCGCGCTCGCCATGATCATGGTGGCGGCGATGGCGGTGACGCCCTTCCTCAACAACGCCGCGACCGTTCTGGTGATGGCGCCGATCGGCGCCAGCCTCGCCACCCATCTCGGGCTCCGGCCCGATGCCTTCCTGATGGCGGTGGCCATCGGCGCGGGCTGCGATTTCCTCACCCCGATCGGCCACCAGTGCAACACGCTGGTGATGGGGCCGGGCGGCTACCGCTTCGGCGATTACTGGCGGCTCGGTCTGCCGCTGTCGATCATGGTGGTGGTGATCGGCACGGCGGCCATCGCGCTGTTCTGGCCGCTGGTGCCGCGATAGAAGCGAGGGGCCGGATGTCCCATGCAGGGGCGCATGGGACATCCATGGGTGACGCGCGGGGGGCCGTTGCCGGTCAGGGCTGCCGCACCCTGCGGACGAAGCCGTCGACCTCGGTGTTCAGCGCGGCGCTCTGCCGTGACAGGGTGTCGGCGGCGGCCAGCAGCGTGTCGGCGGAGCGCCGGGTGCGGTCGGCCGCGTCGGTGACGCCGCCGACATTGGCCGACACGCCCCGCGTGCCGCGCGCGGCCTCCTGGGCGTTCCGGGTGATCTCCTGGGTCGCGGCGCCCTGCTCCTCGACCGCCGAGGCGACGGCGACGGTGATGGTGGAGATGTTGCCGATGGTCCGGGTGATGCTGTCGATGGCCTGGACGGCGTGGGCGGTCTCCTCCTGGATGGCGCTGACCTGGGCCTGGATGTCCTCCGTCGCCTTGGCGGTCTGGTTGGCGAGATTCTTCACCTCGCTGGCGACGACGGCGAAACCCTTGCCGGCCTCGCCCGCCCGCGCCGCCTCGATGGTGGCGTTCAGCGCCAGCAGGTTGGTCTGGCTGGCGATCACCTGGATCAGGTTGACCACGTCGCCGATGCGCTGCGCGGTGGCGGCCAGCCCCTTCACGCTTTCATTGGTGGCGTTGGCCTCGCTGACGGCGTTCCGGGCGACCGACGAGGCGCCGGACACCTGACGGGCGATCTCGGCGACGGAGGCGGCCAACTCCTCCGCCGCGGCCGCCACCCCCTCGACATTCTCCGTGGCGTGGAGGGCGGCCGCCGACATGGAGTCCGATTGGTGGGACGCGTCCTGCGCGGTGGCGGACAGGGCGCGCGCATCCTCCTGGACGCTGCCGGTGGCCGAGCGTACTTCCGACACCATGCGGGACACCGATGCCTCGAACTCGTCGGCGAGCTTCGCCATCGTCCGCCGCTTTTCCTCCTCCTGGCGGCGGTCCCGCTCCTGCTGGGTCGAGCGGGCGGTCTCGGCCTCCTCCAGCCCACGCTTGAACACATCGGTGGCGCGCGCCATTTCGCCGATCTCGTCGCTCCGGTCGAGACAGGGAATGGTCACGCCATGGTCGTTGCGGGACAGCCGGGTCATCGCGACCTTGAGGGCATCGAGCGGGGCGGAGACCCTCGCCACGAGGATCCAGCCGGCCAGCGCCAGGATGAGGCCCAGCAACGCCAGCGTCGTCACATTGACCGTGTGGTAGAAGGCCACGTTCCGTTCCGCCGCGTCGATCGCGCCCTGCGTGCGCTGCTCCAGCAGCACGTAGAACTCATCGACAGGCGCCATGATTTCCGATTTGAAGGTGTGATATTCCTTTGAATGCATCAGGTTGCGGGCAAGCTCGAAATCAGGCTCCTTCTTCACGGTGTAGTTGCCGCGCCCATCGTCGAACTGGCCCTTGACGGCGTTCATCGCCCTGGTCTCGAGCTTCACCAGCCCGTCGGAATTGGCCTGCGCCTGCTTGAGCTTTCCGAATTCCGCCGCCGTGAAGCCGGCCTGTTCCATCAGCGTCTGGAGGGGGACCGCGGGCCCGTCGTTGCGCGGTTTGGTGCCGGTCGCGGCGACGAAATCCCAATAGATTCGGTGGTAGGCCAGCGGGCGAGGTTTCTGCCCGTTGCGGATGGCGAGCACATCCCAATACTGGGCTTCGTATTTCGCATCACCAGTGACGACGTAGGTGCGGGCAAGCCGGGTCAAGTCGTCGGAGCTCTGCCGCAATTCATCGGCCAGCAGATAGGAGTTGTATCTTGTGGCTTCCGCTGCCGTCAAAGAGTCCCTGGCGTTGCTTAAGAGAATAAATGATATGATGTTTGCGGAGAAGGCGATGATCAGGAGTGGTGCCATGATAAAGATCATTTTCCTGACAGACAACTTCATCCGCACATCTCCCGATTGAAGTATTGGTGAAAAGCCATCCAATGATCGTTACCCTACGATCATTACGAATGTATGTCATCAAATTTCGGATTGTGAATATGACGATGCGAGCGTTGCATAATTTTATGAGCATGGGCATCCATGCGATGTGATGACGGGCATCCTTCGGTTGTCTTCCGCGCCGTTGCGGCGGGAGTCGCAGGATTCGCGGTCCGCTTCGCATCGACGCTTTGCGAGGTTCCGTCACTGGCCGGTCTGATGTAGGCTTCTCCCATCGCAAGGCCCATGAACCGGCTCGGCCGGACAGGAGGCTGACATGTCGGTTTGGCGTCGTTATCTGGTGAAGGACGTGACCGGCCGGCTGGTCGATCTGCCGAGCAGACTGCTCGACCGTGCCGACGACGGCACGGCGCCGCTGCCGCATTTCGCCGGCCGCTGCGTGGAGCTGGTGGCGGCGGTGATCGTCGGTGATCGCCGAACCCTGCCCCGCGTCACCGAGCTGGCCTTCACCAAGCTGTATTTCGACCAGATGGGCTATGTCGACGCCGCCAAGCGCGAACGCATGATCCGCCTGATGCTGGAAAGCTGCGCCGACCGCCGCTGCCGCCCGCCGCGCCGGAATGGGCATCAGGGCGCCTATCACGACGATTGCGCCCACCTGTCCCGCCGTGCCGGGGCCGCCCGCGACCAGCTGGTCCGCGAATTCGGGTGGGAGCCCAAGCCCGCCGAGCGGGACGCCGCTCTCAGCCGTCTCGATCCCGCCCGTCTGCGCCATGCTCCGACCGAGCCGGCGCGGATGCTGCATTGAGAATCGCCGTCTCGCGCCCGTGATAAGGGTGAGGGGGGTCTTTTCGCCCCGTCCCCGCCGGCCCATATGCAGGCGAACGGAAAGCATGGAGCCTGGCGACCCGCAGATGAGTCCTCCCGATACCGCCCAGACGCTGTCTCTCGCGCGCGTGCGACAGTTGGCCCTGATCGGCGCCGGATGCACGATCATCCTGCTCGGCCTGCTGATCGCCCCTCTGCCCGGTCCCGGCGGGCTGCCGGTGATGCTGCTGGGCGGCGTGCTGGTGCTGCGCAACTCCGCCGACGCCCGCCGTCTGTTCGTCCGGACCAAGCGGCGTTATCCCCGCATGTTCGGTCCC
The DNA here is from genome assembly GCF_000010725.1 of Azospirillum sp. B510. NCBI lineage: Bacteria > Pseudomonadati > Pseudomonadota > Alphaproteobacteria > Rhodospirillales > Azospirillaceae > Azospirillum > Azospirillum sp. B510. The sequence goes on from NC_013857.1 coordinate 52,129, forward strand.
GTCGAACGCATCCGGCAGAAGCTGCGCGCCCGCCGCCTGCGCAAGATGAACGGCGGCTGACCGGCGCGGTTTTCGCGGGAACTCTTATCGCCCGGACCCGCCGGTGATAGGAATGGGCGGAAGCGTTTCCGTTCGTCTGGGGGGCATGTCCGGCCGTTGGAACAATGGAACATCCCCGGAAATCCGTTCCACGGTGTTTCAAATGTTTCATCTCCGCCGGCCGCCCATGGTCTGCCCTGCGGAAGCAGGGCAATCGCTTGACCGACGTTAGCCGCGCTGCCGGATGACGGTTTCGAGGTAGTCGGCGTTCCAGGACATTTTCTTACGCTTGACGGTCAGGCTCTGTTTGCCTGGGGCCTTTCGGATGAGGTTTATGGCCATGTGCCGGATGGCGGCCATGTTTTGAGGGCCGAAGCCGGACCGCAAGCGGGAGAGGTCGTCGTGGAAGACGACATCAAGCACCCAGTGCAGGCGGTTCTCGACATGCCAATGGCAGCGGACAGCGTGGGCCAGGAGACGGGCGTCGAGGCGTGCCGAGGAGAGAAAGTAACGCCGTTCTCGGCTGGGCTTACCCTCCCGCTCGACGTCGGCCTCGACCATGGCGATGCTGGTCAAGGCGGGGAAGCGGGGCTCGCCCGGGAAGCGGCGGTCGGTGGACAGCCAGTCGACGTCGTGGCTGACGACATGGTGGCGGACTTCGATCCGGCCATGGTCGCCGTCGGTGGTGGTGAACGTGTCGGATACGCCGTCGCGTGCCTCGCTGAAGTAGCGCTCGATTTCCCCGCACAGGATCGGCCAGTTGCCCTTCACCGCCAGCAGATAGTCGGCACCCTTGTCGAGAATGGCTTGGGCGATCTTGGTCTGGCACCCCATGGCATCGATGGTTACCAATGCTCCGGTCAGGGCCAAGCGCTCCAGCAGCAGTGGAATGGCGGTGATCTCGTTCGACTTCGCCTCGCAGGCTTGCTGGCCCAGCACCAGCCGCTGTCGGCTGGCCCAGGCGGAGACGAGATGCAGCGGGTTGCGCCCCTGAGCCCGAGCGTGAGCGCGCCGGGAGGTCTTGCCGTCAATGGCGACGATGTCCGGCTCGCCCTCGCGCAACCCGTCCACCCACGCCGTGAAGCAGGACGAAAACAGCTCGCCATCAAGCGCGTTCATCACGTCGTTGAGCGTGTCATGGCTGGCGATGCCTCGCCGGTAGGGCAGGAAACGACGCAGAAAGTCCAGGCGATCCTCGCCCCACTCCTCGATCTCGACAAAGTTCTCCGCCCCACCCAGGGTGGCACACAGCACCAGGAGCAGGATTTCCGGCAGCGGATATACGACCTTCCATGCCTGACGCGGATCCTCCAGCGCCGAGAAGTGATCCAACAGCGACTTGCCAGCCCCTTCCGCCATACCTGCCTCCCATCAATGGAGGCTCCTATGAATCATGCCCGCCCTTCAGAGGGAATCCACAACCGCGTTTAAACTCGATGCGTCAAGCGCCGCTTCAAGCGATTGCCCTGCCTGCGGAAGCCGGTACTGGACAGCCTTGCCCCGCAGCCTCCATCTTGTGCGTCCGTTCGCATGAGGAGGCTTTCCGGTGAAGTCGGGCAACGCGCTGCTGTCCAGCTATGGCACCACCATTTTCGAAGTCATGTCCCGCCTGTCGGAGGAGCATGGCGCGATCAACCTGGGCCAGGGGTTTCCCGACGACCGCGGCCCCGCCGACGTGTTGCGGACCGCGGCCGACGCGCTGCTGACCGGCTGGAACCAGTACCCGTCGATGATGGGCACCCCCGACCTGCGTCAGGCGCTGGCCGCCCACGCCGGCCGCTTCTACGGTCTCGACATCGACTGGAGGACCGAGACGATGGTCACCTCCGGCGCGACCGAGGCGCTGACCGCCTGCCTGCTCGGCCTGATCAACCCGGGCGACGAGGTCGTGCTCTTCCAGCCGATGTATGACAGCTATCTGCCCATTGTCCGGCTGGCCGGCGGCGTGCCGCGCTTCGTCTCGCTGAAGGCGCCGGATTGGAGCTTCAGCCGCGCCGACCTGGAGGCCGCCTTCTCCCCCCGGACCAAGCTGGTGCTGATCAACGATCCGCTGAACCCGGCGGCCAAGGTCTTCGAGCGGGCGGAGCTGGAGCTGATCGCCGAGTTCGTCCAGCGTCATGACGCCTTCGCCGTCTGCGACGAGGTGTATGAGCACATCGTCTTCGACGGGCGCCGCCACATCCCCCTGATGACGCTGCCGGGGATGCGCGACCGCTGCCTGAAGATCGGCTCGGCCGGCAAGACCTTCTCGCTGACCGGCTGGAAGGTCGGCTATGTCACCGCCGCTCCGCATCTTTTGCAGCCGGTGGCCAAGGCGCACCAGTTCCTGACCTTCACCACCCCGCCGAACCTCCAGACCGCCGTCGCCTACGGCCTGGGCAAGGAGGAGGATTATTTCACCGGGCTCGCCGCCGGACTCCAGGCCAAGCGTGACCGGCTGTCGGCCGGGTTGGCCTCGGCCGGCTTCGAGGTGCTGCCCAGCGCCGGCACCTATTTCGTCGCCGCCGACATTTCCCGTTTCGGCTTCGACGGCGACGATCAGGCCTTCTGCCGCTGGCTGGTGGCCGAGGCGAAGGTCGCCGCCATTCCGGTCAGCGCCTTTTTCGTGGAAAACGCCCCGACCAACGTGGTGCGCTTCTGCTTTTCCAAAAGGGATGAAGTGCTCGACGGCGCCATCGACCGGCTGCGCAGCCGGTTCGTATCGCGATAGGGCTTGACTCCCTTGCTCATCTCATGAGGTGAATACCTAAATATTCGGCAAGTCTTAATCGATTGGTGCGATGATCGGTTTATCCCCCACCGGTCCCGCCCCGACATGGCGGACCGGCGCGGGGACGGTGGAACGGCGGAGCGCAGGTCATGCCACGTCTCCCGACCCTTCGGTTGCCATCCATCAGGATGCCGTCCTTCCGCAACGGCGTCCTGGCCATCGCCGCCCTGGCGCTGGCCGGGGTGTGGGTCGGCTATGCCGTGATGGCCTCCTCCATGCTGGAGTCCCAGATGCGGGAGGCGATCGTCAATGCCCAGACGACCGCGCGCGCCTATGAAAGCAGCACCAGCCGCACCCTGCACGATGTCGATACGACGCTGCGCTCCTTCGCCGAACGCTATGCCGAAGGCGGGCTGCCGCGGGCGCGCCGCATCATCGACGACGGCCTCTATGACAGCTCCCTGATCCATCATTTCAGCGTTTTCGGGCCAGATGGCCTCCAACGCTTCCGCAGCGAGGGGAACGGCCCGCCCGACACGCTGGAGGGCAGCGGCCTGACCGCCTATCACCAGGGGGAGGGGCGGTCGCTGATGAAGGTCGGCCCGCCCGTCACCGGCTCGGCGGCCAGGCGGCCGTTGCTGCGCGTCTCGCGCCGGCTGGAGGACGCGGCGGGGGACTTCGCCGGGGTGGTGGTGGCCAATGTCGATCCCGATTATCTGTCCGATTTCTACCGGCAGGCCGATGTCGGCCGCAATGGGGTGGTCACGCTGGTCGGGCTGGACCGGATCATCCGCGCCCGCGGCTCCAAGGATGGCAAGGACGCCGTCGGGCTCGACAGCACCCGCTCGAACCTGTGGACGGCGGTGCGGCAATCGCTGACCGGGGTGTTCTGGCAGGACAGCATCGCCGATGGCATGCGCCGCGCCTACGCCTACCGGCCGGTGGAGGGCTATCCGCTGATCCTCGTCGTCGGTATCGCCGTGAAGGACATCGACGCCGAGGTCGCCGGCTTCCGCGGGCAGATGCGGATCATCGCCGGCCTGTTCAGCGTCTCGGTCCTGCTGGTCGCCGGCTTCCTGCTGGTCCAGCACCGCAACGCCGAGCGGCTGGCGGCGGCGCTGGCGGTCAACCGCGATTTCCTCGCCCGTGTCAGCCATGAATTCCGCACGCCGCTGAACGCGATCATCGGCTTCTCCGAGATCATCAAGGACCAGATGTTCGGACCCGATGCCGGTCCCCGCTATGCCGACTACGCCCGTGACATCCACACCTCCGGCCAGCATCTGCTGACCCTGATCGACGACATCCTCGACCTGTCCCGGTTGCAGGCCGGCAAGTTCGCCCTGCTGATGGAGGATGTCGATCCGGTCGCCGCCGCCGAGTGGGCGATCCGCATCGTGACGCCCCAGGCGGAGCAGAAATCGATCCACCTGGAGATCAAACGGCCACCGTCCCCGACCCTGGTGCGGGCGGATGAGCGGGCGTTGAAGCAGATGCTGTTGAACCTGTTGAGCAACGCCCTGAAATTCACCCCGGAGAATGGGCGGGTGCTGGTCAGCGTCGGGCGTGGGACCCATGGCCGCTGCATCGTCCGCATCACCGACACCGGCATCGGCATGACGGCGGAGGAACTGCGCCAGGCCTCCGTCCCCTTCGGCCAGACGGCGGCCCTCGTCGCCCATCCGGGCCGTGGCACCGGCCTCGGCCTGCCCATCGTCAAGTCGCTGATCGAGGCGCATGGCGGCAGTCTGCGCATCGACAGCCGGCCCGGCCAGGGCAGCCAGATCACATTGGAATTCACCGCCTGACCGTTCCGATCGGGCCGCTGCCCTCCTCCATGTCGGCGATCTTCGCGGCGGCGCCGCAAAGCCATGGCGAAACCCCCGCCGCTTGGGCATACTCCGCGCCGGTTTTGTCCAGGTCCGAGCCGACGCCAGGGCTGTCCCCGGCCGCGTGCTTCCGGATCCACCCGCGGAATTGGGGCCTGTCTCGAATGTTGCGTGCGCTGGCGCGTGTCTGTGCCGTTCTTGTCGCGTGCTCCGGCACGCTCACCGTATCCCAGACCTTCGCCGCCGACCCGCCGGCCGAACCGGTGCCCTTCGGCGTCGCCAGCGTCGAGGTGGTGGCGGAGCGTGATACGCCACAGGCCTGCTTCACCTTCACCGACCGGCTGGAGCGCTCGCGCGCCGTCAACTACCGCGACTATGTCGCGGTGGAGCCGGCGGTGGACGGCGCCGCCATCGCCCGCGACCGCACGCTCTGCGTCGAGGGGCTCCAGCATGGCGAGACCTACCGCGTCACGCTGAGGGACGGGCTTCCCGGCGCCGACGGCAAGCGGCTTCCGGCGGCCGACACCCGCGAGGTGCAGGTGCCCAACCGCAAGCCGTCGCTGGCCTTCCGCGGCGCCGGCTACATCCTGCCGCGCGTCGGCGCGGACGGGCTGCCGCTGCGCTCGATCAATCTGGACCGGGCGAAGCTCCAGGTGCTGCGCATCACCGACCGGGCGCTGGTCGAGAAGATCTATTTCGGCCGCATCACCCAGCAGATGACCGACTACGACATCGGCGAGATCCTCGACAAGTCGGGCCAGGAGGTCTGGCGGGGCGAGATGGGCATCGGCAACCAGCCCAACCGCACCGTCACCACCGCCTTTCCCATCGATGCCGTGCTGGGCAAGCTCGACCCCGGCGTCTATGTCGCCGTCGCCGGCGCCGACGAGATCAAGCCGGGCGGCTGGGACCGCAAGGCGACCCAGTGGTTCGTCGTCTCCGACCTTGGCCTCAACACCATCCTGGGCGAGGATTCGCTGGTGGTCTTCGCCCGCTCCGCCCAGTCGGCGGCGCCGGCCGCCGGGGTGGAGCTGCGTCTGGTCGCCCGCAACGGCACCGAGCTGGGGCGGGTCCAGACCGGGGAGGACGGGCTTGGCCGCTTCGACCTCGCCGCCTTGCGCGCCGCCGGGGCCGAGCCGGTCCAGGCCCTGTTCGCCGCGCGTGGCGACGGCGACTTCGCCTTTCTGGACCTGACCGCCGGCGGCGCCCCGCCGGCCGAGGCGCCCGACAGGCCGGCCACCGCCGTCCGTCCGGTCACCGGCGGGCTCGACGCCTATCTCTACACCGAACGCGGCATCTACCGGCCGGGCGAGACGGTGCATGTGACCGCGCTCCTGCGCGACGCCGACCTGAACCCGCCGGCCGGCAAACCGCTGACCATCCGCATCCTGCGCCCCGATGGTTTCGAGGTCGAACGCCGCAGCCTGACCGACAGCGGGGCCGGCGGCTATGCCACCCGTGTCGAACTGCCGATGAACGCCTATCCTGGTAACTGGGTCGTCACCGCCCATGCCGAGCCGGACGGTCCGGCCATCGGCAAGGCCGAGTTCCTGCTGGAGGATTTCGTGCCGCCGCGGCTCGACGTGGCGCTGGCCTCCCCGACGACGGAGCTGGCGGCCGACGGCGAGGCCGACATCGCGCTCGACAGCCATTACCTCTACGGCGCGCCCGCCTCCGGCCTGCCGGGCGAGCTGACGGTGACGCTGCGCACCGCCGCCAACCCCTATCCCGGCCTGCCGGGCTATCATTTCGGCCTGGTCCAGGAGGAGGTGAAGCCGGCCCGCGCCGACCTGCCGGGCTTCATCACCGACTCCAACGGTTCCGCCCGCCTGAAGGTCAAGCTGCCGCGTCCGCCCGAAAGCACCCGTCCGCTGGAGGCGGTGGTGCGCGCCACCCTGTTCGACATCGGCGGCCGTCCGGTCGGCCGCGACTTCGTGCTGCCGGTTCGCCACCAGCCCTTCGCCATCGGCATCAAGCCGCGCTTCGAGGGTGACGGCGTGCCGGAGGGGGCCACCGCCGGCTTCGACGTCGTCGCCGTCGGTCCCGACGGCAAGCCGACCGACCGCGCCGACCTCTCCTACGAGCTGTTCGAGGAGGAGTATGATTACGCGTGGTACGAGGCGAACGGCCGCTGGGACTACAAGGTCACGGTGAAGGACCAGCGGGTGACCGGCGGTTCGCTGTCGGCCCAGGCCGCCGCGCCGGTCGCGGTGGAGACCCCGGTGGCCGCCGGCCGCTATCGGCTGGAGGTGTTCGACCCCAAGACCGGCGTCGCCAGCAGCTTCCGTTTCGCCGCCGGCTGGTGGATGACCCCGACCGCCGGCGAGCGGCCGGACGCCGTCGACGTCTCGGTGATGATGCCGGCCTACCGTGTCGGCGAAAGCGCCTGGGTCTTCGTCAAGCCGCCCTATGACAGCCAGGTTCTGGTCGCCGTGGCCGACCGTGGCGTCACCTATGCCGTCACCCGCGCCATCGGCCCGCAGGGCGCCTTCCTGGAAATTCCGGTCGGGCAGGGCTGGACCAGCGGCGCCCATATCCTGGCGACCGCCTTCGCCACCTCCGATCCGCAGTCGAGGAAGCCGCCGCGCCGCGCCGTCGGTCTGGCGTGGTTGGCGATGGACAAGGCGCCGCGCACGCTGGATGTCCGCCTCTCCGCCCCGGCGGAGACCGAGCCGCGCCGCGCCATGTCCGCCGACGTCACCGTCACCGAGGTGGCGGAGGGCAAGCAGGCCTTCGTCACCCTGGCCGCCGTCGACGAGGCGGTGATGCAGCTGACCGACCAGCCGTCGCCCGATCCGGCCCGCCATTATCTGCGCAAGCGGCCGCTCAGCGTGGAACTGCGCGACTCCTATGGCCGCCTGATCGACCCGGCCGGGCTGGACGCCACCCGTCCGCCGGCCCAGCCGGCGCCGCGCCTGCATCAGGTCGCCGGGCTGGTCCCGCCCAAATCGGAACGGGTTGTCTCGCTCTATTCCGGCATCCTGACCGTCGGGGCCGACGGCAAGGTCTCCGTACCCTTCGAACTGCCCGACTTCCAGGGACGCCTGCGCCTGATGGCCGTCGCCTGGAGCGAGGGGCGCGTCGGCCATGCCGAAAGCCAGGTTCTCGTCCGCGACCCTGTGGTCGCCGACGCCGTGCTGCCGCGCTTCCTCGCTCCCGGCGACTCGGCGCAGGTGCTGCTGTCGCTCGACAACCTGAACGGCCCGTCCGGCGACTACCGGATGAGTCTGACCGCCGAGGGGGCCGTCTCCATCGCGCGGGGCGAGTCGGGTGGTGAGCCGGGCGCCGATCTGGCGGTGCCGAAGCTGGCGCGCGGCAAGCGGGCGACCGCCGGCCGCGTCCTGACCGCCACCGCGGTCGGGTCCGGCCATGTCACGCTGGACGTGACCGGTCCGGAGGGCGTCCGCGTCACCCGGCGCTGGGACGTCACCGTTCGTCCGGCCACCTCGGCGGTGTCGCGCCGGGCCACCGCCGCCCTGCCGGCCGACAAGAGCCTGACCCTTCCCGCCGACCTTACCGCCGGCCTGCGGCCGGAGACCCTGTCGGTCGGCGCGACCGTGGCTCCGTTGCCCGATCTTGATGTGCCGGGGCTGCTCTTCGCGCTCGACCGCGCGACGGTGGGCGGGACGGAGCAGACCGCCAGCCGCCTGCTGCCGCTGCTGTCGATGAGCGATGTGGCCGCCGGCCTCGGCATCGCGCCGGAGGACCGCATCAAGGCGCGCGTCCAGCGCGGCGTCGACCGGCTGATGACCTTCCAGCGGCTCGACGGCGCCTTCGCCGCCTGGTCGCCCAAGGGCGATCTCGACCCCTGGCTGACCGCCTACGCGGTCGATGTGCTTGGCCGGGCCAAGGCCGCCGGCTACCGCATTCCCGACCAGCCCTATCGCAAGGGCCTGGACTGGCTGAAGCAGGCCATCGACAATTCCTGGGTCGAGACCGCCGACCTGCCGGGCCGCGCCTATGCGCTCTATGTGCTGGCGCGGGCGAAGATGATCGATGCCGGCGCCGTGCGCTATTTCCGTGAGAATTACTGGGACCGGCTGCAAACCGACTTCGGCCGGGCCCAGATCGCCGCGGCGACCGCCGTTCTGGGCGATCAGGCCGGGGCGACGGAGGCCTTTTCCAAGCTGACCGGGGCCCGCATGGTGACCGCCAGCCTGCGCGACCAGGGCTCCTCGCTCAGGGACGAGGCGGGTGTGGTGGCGCTGATGGGCGAGAGCGGGGCGGTGGACCGCGACCGCATCTTCCAGGCCGGCGAGCGCGTGGCGAAGACCTTCGCCGCCGTGCGGACCACCAACCTACAGGAGCAGGCCTGGCTGCTGCTGGCCGCCAAGGCGTTGATCGACCGCGCGGCGCCGATGAAGCTCGCCATCGGCGACCAGACGGTGGACAACGCCAAACCGCAGATCCTGCCCGTCAACCCGGCCGCGCCGCCGGCGATCCGCAATCTGGGCGGCGAGGTCCGGCAGACGCTGTCGGTGGCCGGCATTCCCGAGCAGCCGGCCGGTGCCGAGGAGCAGGGGATGACCATCCGCCGCCGCCTGTTCGACATGGCCGGACGTCCGGTCGATCCGGCCGGAATCCGCCACAATGACCTGTTGGTGGTGATCCTGGAAGGCGAGGTCGGTGACCCGCTCGACCATTCGGTTCTGGTCAGCGATCCGCTGCCGGCGGGGCTGGAGATCGAGAATGTCCGCCTTGCCAACAGCGGCCAGCTCGGCAAGCTGTCCTGGCTCGGCGAACTGTCGGCGGTTCGCAATGTCGAGTTCCGCGAGGACCGCTTCCTGGCCGCGGTCGACCTGCCCAAGACGGCCCCGCGTTTCCGGCTGGTCTATCTGGTCCGCGCCGTCACTCCCGGCGATTTCGCCGCCCCCGGCGCCCAGGTGCAGGATCTGCAACGCCCCCATCTGTCCGCCCGCACCGCGGCCTCCCGGCTGCGCGTGCTGCCGGAGTGAGGTCATCGACAGGGAGAGGGGGACCGGGAACGGTCCCCCCTCCGGACATCGGTGATTTCTCTAGCGTCGTGCGTTTACCATGAAACGCGCGACGCCATGGCTTTATGTCTGACGATCGGATTCACGCTTCAAATCGAGTCCGATTTCACGCGATCCGCCCTAAAGGCGTTTTCTAAAGATAGCTCTGTTCCCTGCGGTGGTTCTCCCGCCGCCGGACGAACAGGCTCAATGCTGCGACCACGACCGCGAAGCACAGGGTCAGCATCACGTAGAAGGCCAATGCGAGGCCCACGGTCAGGGTGCCGACCAGCACCATGGCCAATATCCAGACGCCCAACGATACGATGGCGCGCGCCGACATGGGTTGTCTCCTGTCCCGTGCCCTGATCCGCCGAACAACTCAACCCGCCCTGAATCCGTCACGGCATTTCCGCCGCCTGTTTTTCTTCGCATCCAAGTCCCACATTTTCCGAATGCCCGCGATCCCGGTTGGGAGGGTGGGGCAAGGAAAAGGCGGATGCGGGCGTTGACGGCAAAGCCTGCCACAGCCGCCGGTCATACCGGGGCGTGGCATCCTGTCACTGTGCGGGCGCGCCGCACCGGCCGCCGAATTGATTTGCACGGTCAACAAAGCCTGTTGACAGCTTTGGGCATCGACCTTACCTTTACGTAAACGTCAGGGAAGGGAATGGCGGCGTGGATCTGGTTTCGGTCTGCATCGGCCCGTTGGGGACGGAAGAGGGGGACGGGACTGACGGTCGCGCCGGCGTGCCGCACCTTGGCATCGGCGAGCTGGCCGGGGAGTTCGGTCTGACCCACCGCACCATCCGCCATTACGAGGATGAGGGGCTGCTGGCGCCGGAGCGGATCGGCAGCGCCCGTATCTATGGCCGACGCGACCGCGCCCGGCTGGCGCTGATCTGCCGGGGCAAGCGGCTGGGGTTCAGCCTGGCCGAGATCAAGGAATTCCTGAACCTTTACGACACCGACGACGCCCGGATCGAACAGATGCGCTACATGCGCACGATCGCCCGCCGTCGGATTTCGGCACTTGAACAGCAGCTTGCCGATGTCCAACAGACATTGGCGGAGCTGTGCACCATCGACACCCAGATCTCCGAGCATCTTCGCCGCAACGGCATCACGGAGACGCAGGACATGGAGGAGAAGCAGTCATGAAGTCGGTCGTCATCGCCGGTTACGCCCGTTCACCCTTCGCCTTCGCCCACAAGGGCGAACTGACCAAGGTCCGCCCCGACGATCTGCTGGCCCGCGTCATCGCGGCGCTGGTCGAGCGCACCGGCCTGAAGACCGAGGATGTCGAGGACGTCATCGTCGGCTGCTCCTTTCCCGAGGGCGAGCAGGGGCTGAACGTCGCCCGCGGCATCTCCTTCCTGGCCAAGTTGCCGCTGACGGCGGCGGCGACCACGGTCAACCGTTATTGCGGCTCCTCGATGCAGTCGATCCATCAGGCGGCGGGCGCCATCCAGATGGGGGCCGGCGAGGTCTTCGTCTGCGGCGGCGTCGAATCGATGACCCGCGTGCCGATCATGGGCTTCAACCCGATGCCCAACCCGGCGCTGAAGGAGTCCTACCCGGAAGCCTATTGCTCGATGGGCATCACCGCGGAGAATGTCGCCCGCAAATACGCCATCTCCCGCGCCGAGCAGGAGGCGCTCGCCGTCGCCTCCCACGCCAAGGCGGCCGAGGCCCAGGCCGCCGGCCGTCTGGCCGATGAGATCGTCGGCATCCAGACCCCGGCCGGTCTGGTCGACAAGGACGGTTGCATCCGCCCCGGCACCACCGCCGAGGGGCTGTCGGGCCTGAAGCCGGCCTTCACCGCCGACGGCAGCGTCACCGCCGGCACCTCCTCGCCGCTCACCGACGGCGCATCGGTCGTGCTGGTGACGACGGAGGAGTATGCCCGTGCCAACGGACTGCCGATCCTGGCGAAGATCCGTTCGGTCGCCGTCGCCGGCTGCGCGCCGGAACTGATGGGGCTGGGGCCGGTTCCGGCCACCCGCAAGGCGTTGGCCCGTGCCGGCCTGTCGATCAACGACATCGACATCATCGAGATCAACGAGGCGTTCTCGTCCCAGGCCATCGCCTGCATGCGCGACCTCGACATCGACCCGTCCCGCGTCAATCCGGACGGCGGCGCGCTGGCGCTCGGCCACCCGCTGGGGGCCACCGGCGCCCGCATCACCGGCAAGGCGGCGGCCCTGCTGAAGCGCGAAGGCAAGCAGTTCGCGCTGGCGACCCAGTGCATCGGCGGCGGCCAGGGCATCGCCACCATCCTGGAAGCGGTGTGACGAACGGGATCGGGGAGGAAACGACCATGAAGATCGAACGCGCCGCCGTGATCGGTGCGGGCGTGATGGGGGCCGGCATCGCCGCCCATTTCGCCAACGCCGGCATCCCCTGCGTCCTGCTCGACATCCCTGCCAAGGAGGGGGCCGACCGCAGCGCCATCGCCAGGGGGGCGGTGGCGAAGATGCTGAAGACCGATCCGGCCCCCTTCATGCATCCGAAGAACGCCAAGCTGATCACGCCCGGCAATCTTGAGGATGATTTGAGCCTGCTGGCCGACGTCGACTGGATCGTCGAGGCGGTCGTCGAGAATCCGGCGATCAAGGCCGACCTCTACAAGCGCATCGACCCGGTGCGCAAAGCCGGTTCGGTGGTGTCGTCCAACACCTCGACCATCCCGCTGGCGGTGCTGACCGAGGGGCAGGGCGAGCAGTTTGCCAAGGACTTCCTGATCACCCACTTCTTCAACCCGCCGCGCTACATGCGGCTGCTGGAGATCGTCGGCGGCGCCCACACCCGGCCCGACGCCATGGCCGCCATCGCCGATGTCTGCGACCGCCGCCTGGGCAAGGGCGTCGTGCATTGCAAGGACACGCCGGGCTTCATCGCCAACCGCATCGGTGTCCTCTGGATCCAGGCGGCGGTGAATGCCGCGGTCGATCTCGGCCTGACGGTGGAGGAGGCCGACGCCGTCGGCGGCCGTCCGATGGGCATCCCGAAGACCGGAATCTTCGGTCTGATGGATCTGGTCGGGCTCGACCTGATGCCGCACATCGCCAAGAGCATGTCGGCCACCCTGCCGGCGGGCGACGCCTATCGCGGCCAGATGCGCGAGCACCCGGTCATCACGAAGATGATCGCCGAGGGCTATACCGGCCGCAAGGGCAAGGGCGGCTTCTACCGCATCAACAAGACCGGCGGCGGCAAGGTCAAGGAGTCGGTCAACCTCCGGACCGGCGACTACGCCCCGTCGGAGAAGGCCCGGCTGGACAGCGTGTCGGCCGCCGGCCGCGACCTGCGCAAGCTGTGCGAACACCCGGACAAGGGTGGCCGCTTCGCCCGCCGCGTCCTGGCCCAGACGCTGGCCTATGCCGCCAGCCTGGTGCCGGAGATCGCCGACAGCATCGTCGCCGTCGATGAGGGCATGCGGCTCGGCTACAACTGGAAGCAGGGTCCGTTCGAACTGATCGACCGGCTGGGCACCGAGTGGTTCGCCGAGCTGTGCCGCGCCGAAGGCATTCCGGTCCCGGCGTTGGTCGAGACCGCGGCCGGCCGTCCCTTCTACCGGGTCGAGGGCGGCAAGCTCCAGCACCTGACCACGGCCGGCGTCTATGACACCGTGGTGCGCCCGGACGGCGTCCTGCTGCTGTCGGACATCAAGCGCGCCGCCGGCAAGCCGGTGTGGAAGAACGGCTCCGCCAGCCTGTGGGACATCGGCGACGGCGTGCTGTGCGTCGAGTTCACCAGCAAGATGAACGCCGTCGATGCCGACATCATGGCCGCCTACGAGAAGGCGATGCGCCTGATCGGCGATGGAAAAGGCGACTGGAAGGCGCTGGTCATCCACAACGAGGCCGACAATTTCTCGGTCGGCGCCAATCTGGGCCTCGCCCTGTTCGCGCTGAACATCGGCCTGTGGCCGCAGATCGAGGAGATGGTGGAGGGTGGCCAGCGCACCTACCGCGCGCTGAAATACGCCCCCTTCCCGGTGGTGGCCGCACCCAGCGGCATGGCGCTCGGCGGCGGTTGCGAGATCCTGCTGCATTCCGACCATGTCCAGGCCCATGCCGAGACCTATGTCGGCCTCGTCGAGGTCGGAGTCGGCCTGATCCCGGCCTGGGGCGGCTGCACCGAGATGCTGGCGCGCCATCAGGCCAACCCGAAGGCGCCGCGCGGACCGATGCCGGGCACCGCCAAGGCCTTCGAGATCATCAGCACCGCCACCGTCGCCAAATCGGCGGCCGAGGCCAAGGAACTGCTGTATTTCCGCGCCACCGACGGCATCACCATGAACCGCGACCGGCTGCTGGCCGACGCCAAGGCCAAGGCGCTGGAACTGGCGGCCAATTACACCCCGCCGGAGAAGACCACCAGCTATGTCCTGGCCGGTCCCAGCGCCAAGGCGGCGATGGAGTTGGCGGTGGAGGGCTTCGCCCTTCAGGGCAAGGTCACGCCGCACGACAAGCTGGTCTGCGCCGCCCTGTCGGAGGTGCTGAGCGGCGGCGAGGAGGCCGACATCTCCAAGCCGGTCGGCGAGGACCATATCCTGCGACTGGAGCGCGAGGCGTTCATGGGGCTGGTGCGCACCGGCGGCACCATCGACCGGATCGAGCATATGCTGCTCACCGGCAAGCCGCTGCGGAACTGAGGGGGAGGAACGAGAGATGCCGATCTACAAGGCTCCGCTTGAGGATGTGCGCTTCGTCCTGGACGAGATCGTCGGTCTGGACAAGCTGTCGGCCCTGCCGGGTTACGAGGACGCCACGCCGGAACTCGTCGGCCAGGTGCTGGAGGAAGGCGCCAAGCTGTGCGAGGAGGTTCTGTTCCCGCTGAACCAGTCGGGCGACGGCGAGGGCTGCCATTTCGAGAATGGCGAGGTCCGCACGCCCAAGGGCTTCAAGGAGGCCTACAGCACCTACATCGAGGCCGGCTGGCAGGGGCTGGCCTGCGACCCGGCCTATGGCGGGCAGGGGCTGCCGAAGCTGGTCAACATCATGCTGGAGGAGTTCATCTGCTCCGCCAACCTCAGTTTCGGCATGTATCCCGGCCTGTCGCTCGGCGCCTACAACGCGCTGGCGATGTACGGCTCGGATGAGCTGAAGCAGCGCTTCCTGCCCAAGCTGGTCGACGGCACCTGGTCCGGCACCATGTGCCTGACCGAGCCGCATTGCGGCACCGACCTCGGCATCATCCGTACCAGGGCGGTGCCGGCGGGGGACGGGTCCTTCAAGATCACCGGCACCAAGATCTTCATCTCGGCCGGCGAGCATGATCTGACCGAGAACATCCTGCATCTGGTGCTGGCCCGCCTGCCGGACGCGCCGGCCGGGACCCGCGGCATCAGCCTGTTCCTGGTGCCGAAATTCATGCCCAACGCCGACGGAACGCCGGGGGACCGAAACGGCGTCGCCTGTGGCTCCATCGAACACAAGATGGGCATCAAGGCGTCGTCGACCTGCGTCATGAACTTCGAGGACGCCACCGGCTGGCTGGTCGGCGAGCCGCACAAGGGCATGCGCGCCATGTTCGTGATGATGAACGCGGCCCGTCTGGCCGTGGGCATCCAGGGGCTGGGGCTTGCCGAGGTCTCTTATCAGAACGCCGTCACCTATGCCCGCGAACGGCTCCAGGGCCGCTCGCTGTCGGGGGTGAAGGCGCCGGACAAGCCGGCCGACCCGATCATCGTCCATCCCGACGTGCGCAGGAACCTGCTGACCGCCCGCGCCTTCACCGAAGGCGCGCGAGCCCTGGGCGCGCTGACGGCCTATAAGCTCGACGTGGCGGAGAAGCACCCCGACCCCCGCACCCGCCGCGACGCTGACGAGTTCGTCCAGTTGATGACGCCGATCGTCAAGGCGCTGTTCACCGACATCGGCTTCGACTCGGCCAACATCGCCGTGCAGGTCCATGGCGGCCACGGTTTCATCTGGGAGACCGGCGTCGAGCAATATGTCCGCGACGCCCGCATCTGCCAGATCTATGAGGGCACCAACGGCATCCAGGCGCTCGACCTTGTCGGCCGCAAGCTGCCGCAGGATGTCGGCCGTCTGCTGCGCCACTTCTTCCACCCCGTCGGCCGTGACATCGAGGCGGCGATGGAGAAGGACGAGCTGGGTGAATTCGTGATGCCGCTGGCCAAGGCCTTCGCCAAGCTACAGCAGGCCACCGCCCTGATCGCCCAGAAGGGCCTTAAGGATCCGGAGGAGGCCGGTGCCGCCGCCAGTGACTATCTGCGCCTGTTCGGCCTGGTGGCGCTGGGCTGGAGCTGGCTGACCATGGCGGAGAAGGCGCAGGCCAAGCTCGAGGCCGGCGAGGGCAACGCCGCCTTTTATGAGGCCAAGATCAAGACCGCGCGCTTCTATATGGCCAAGCTGCTGCCGCAGACGAACAGCCTGTTCATCACCATCGCCGCCGGTGCCAAGCCGTTGATGGAACTGGAGGCGGCGGCATTCTGAGCGTCCGGGGACGGTTCGCGCGCCACAGCCCCGCTGGACATGGGACGGCATGGCCGCTCCGCTGCCTGGGCGGCAGCGGAGCGGCCAATTTCTTAACCATTTGCAAGCGTTGCCGACCCGGCCGCATGTTGCCCCGGAATTGTCATAGCCCTTTGGAAATATCGCCGTGCGGGAGGGATGCCTCCATCCGATCGACCGGGAGGGCGGTGATAAAAGTTAATTTCCGGTTGTCGCTTCTCGTTCCTGCGTGTTACATCTCAGTAGAGATTACGTTCGGCTGGTGCCTGCTATATCCTTTGGATTTTAGGGAATATGCGGGTGGCGACAGCCCCCTCCCTTTCTCAAGCCTTATGGGCGTCTTTTGGAGGGGCAGGCATGGTTCGGGAGTTTGAGCGATGAAGATCCTGATCGGTGATGATCACGTCCTGTTCCGGGAAGGTCTTCGCCGTCTGCTTGAGCAGCTTCGCGAGAATGCTACCTTTGCGGAGGCAAGCAATTTCGACGAGCTTCTGGACATGGCGGCGTCGAAGGATGAAGCCTATGACCTTGTGCTGACCGATCTGCGTATGCCGGGCTGGCCCGGCTTCTCCGGTATCGGCATGCTGCGCGATCGTCAGCCGAACGCGAAAGTTGTCGTCGTGTCCGCTTCGGAAGCGCAATCCGATGTGCGGGAGGCGCTGGAAAACGGCGCCGCCGGCTATATCCCGAAATCCTCCAGCGTGAAGATCATGTTGAGTGCGCTCGACCTGATCTTCTCCGGTGGCGTCTATGTGCCGGCCACGGTGTTGCGTGAGGGGGCGGAGCCCGACCAGCGCAGCGGCGGCGGGGTCATTCCGCCGACCGATCCCCAGCTTGAGCAGTTGCTGACCCAGCGTCAGCGCGAGGTGCTGGACCGTTTGCGTGAAGGCAAGTCGAACAAGCAGATCGCCCATGAGCTTGGCCTGTCCGAAGGCACGGTCAAGATTCACATGACCGCGATCTTCAAGTCGCTGGGCGTGCGCAACCGCACCCAGGCGGCGATGGCGTTCCCGCAGTCACATTCCGCCTGACCCGCCTTTTGGCGGCAGGATGAAATCAAGAGTATGAAGCGACCCGCCGGACCAATCCGGCGGGTCGCTTCATATCAGGGCAGCGCCTATCCCAATCGCTCATCCCATGCCGGCGACATAGCCCCGCAGCGACTCGACCTCCAGTTCGGCGTCGTCGATGCGGGCCTTCACCACGTCGCCGATGCTGATGACGCCGACGACCCGGCCGGAATCCAGGATCGGCACATGGCGGATGCGCCGCTCGGTCATCACCGCCATCATGTCCGCGATGGTGTCGTTCGGGCTGGCGGTGATCAGGTCGCGCGTCATCAGGTCCGTCGCCGGGCGCTCCAGCGCGGCGGCGCCATCGCGGGCGACCGCCCGCACGATGTCGCGCTCCGACAGGATGCCGACCGGCTTTCCGTCATCATCCATCACCAGCACGGCGCCGATCCGATGTTCGGTCAGCAGGCGGGTGACGGCGGCAACGCTGTCGTCCGGTGCGGCGGAGACGATCCGGTTGCCCTTGCGCTTCAATACGGCTGCGACATGCATGGCGGTACGGCCTCCCTTCCGATAACCCCTATAGCGGAATCATGGGGATATACGTACAATCTGCAAGGCCAATAATAAAAGAAAATGGCGACCTCCCCGGATGGGGGAGGCCGCCATATCCAATGCCGAGCCCGGAGCTTTTGGGAACGAGCCCGGAGCGTCTTAGAAGCGGTAGCCGACGCCGACGCCGACCAGCCACGGGTCCAGCGTGACCTTCGAGCTGACCGGAACGACGGCGGCGCCCAGGCGGGCATTGGCGGTCACATCGGTCTTCAGGAAGATCTTCTTCACGTCCACGTTCAGCGACCAGTTGCCGGTCAGGGCGACGTCGACACCGGCCTGCAGGGCCCAGCCGAAGCGGTTCTTGTAGTTGGTGTCGGTGATGCGCAGGCCGGCCGAGTTCGGGTTGTTGGCCGCATCCTCGTTGTAGAACAGGGTGTAGTTCACACCGGCGCCGACATACGGGCTGATGCGCTCCTTCGGCAGGAAATGATACTGCAAGGTCAGGGTCGGCGGCAGCAGCGACACCTTGCCGACTTCGGTGGAGCCGCCGACGGCGGAGATCAGGTTGCCCTTGACGCGATGACGGCTGGTGCCGGCGATCAGCTCGGCGGCGATGTTGTCGGTGAAGAAGTAGGAGAAATCGACTTCCGGGATGAAGTCGTTGCCGACCTTGGCAGACCCGAGGTTACCGAGTGCCGAGTTTTTGATATCGCCCTTTTCCTGCGGCAGCACGGCCAGGCCGCGCGCGCGGACGACGATGTCGCCGGCCGACTTGCCCTTGAAGTCCTGAGCGAGCGACGGGGAAGCGATGGCGACAAGGGCCGAGGTCGCCAGCAGGGCGGCGGCGGCGCGCGACAGGATGGTCATGGGGTCTGCTCCAGGCAATGCGTTGTTGCTGTTCTGTGGCATCAGCCGATGGAGCTATTACCAGACACCGAGTGCGGGTACTAGAGGGGGTACAACCGTTCCTAAACCGATGCAGCAGCTCTGCAACAGTGACGAGTTGTCGCATGGACAAGGAAATCAAGGGCTTGGTTTGATCGTCTGTTGGGGAACCAACGCCATGCAGTTCTGCACGATGGCGTAGCATTGGCCAAGTCCGGCCGAGCCGCCGGTGGCGCCGCCATACACCACACGTTCAACGACGCCGTTGCGCAAACTGAACGTCGCCTCGCAGTCGAAGCTGTCGACCTCATAGCCATAAGACGGCCAAGGGGCGCCATAGCCATGATAAGGCCAACCCCAGCCGCCATAATAGCCGACAGGCGGCGGGCTTGGATAGGAAACCAGCCGGGAACTGCGATAGGTGAAGAATTCGCGGTTGTCGACGGCGGCCCGGCGTTCGGGCACCCCGGCGCAGGACAGCAGCGTTTCCTTGGGCATGCCAATCAGGGCCGCCTGTGCCGCCAGCGCCCCGTCCGCCGCCGGATTGGCGCAGCCGGCCAGCGCTCCGACGGCGGCCAAAGCGATGAGGCAAAATACCCGTTGCGCCACCGGCCCCGTGACCGACCGCCGCAAGATCATCCCTGCTGCCATCGCACATCCCCTCCGCTCATGTCGCCGACCATCCGGGCGCGTCTATCGGATCCTGGCCGGTGACAGGTCGGCTTCGACCACGCCCAACGCCAGCACATCCTCCGGCAGCCCCCGGCCGCTTGCCAGTCCCGCCGCCACCCGGCCCATGGCCGGTGCGGTCTGGATGCCGTAGCCGCCCTGTCCGGCCAGCCAGAAGAACCCCTCCACATCGGGGGCGAAGCCGACGACCGGCACCTTGTCCGTTACGAAGCTGCGCAGACCGGCCCAGCGATGGGCGAGGCGCCGGACGGCGAAGCGCGACGCCTGCTCCAGCCGGTCCACCGTCACCGCGACGTCGATGTCCTCCGGCTGCACGTCGCAGGGCTCGACCGGAGTCTGGTCGGCGGGGGAGGCGAGCAGGCGCCCGGCGTCGGGCTTGACGTAGAAGGTCTCGGCCACGTCGGACACCATCGGCCAGCCGTCGAGACCGGCCTTGTCGGCCGGATCCTCGAACACCGGATCGAAGGTGATGGCGGTACGCCGCTTCGGCACCAGCCCGACCGTCGCGACGCCGGCCAGCCTCGCCACCGCGTCGGCCCAGGCCCCGGCGGCGTTCACCAGCACCGGTGCCGCGAAGGTCCCGGCATTGGTCTCCGCCACCCACGATCCGTTTTCCCGAGCGAGCGCTCGCACCTCGGCATCCGTCATCACCCGTCCGCCCCGCGCCTTCACGCCGCGCAGATAGCCCTGGTGCAGGGCATGCACGTCGATGTCACGGGCGTCCGGTTCCCACACGCCGCCGGCGGCATGGTCCGGACGCAGGAAGGGGGCGCGGGCCAGGACCCGGGCTCGGTCAAGGCGCTCGACCGATGGGGTCAGGCGGCGACCCTGCTCATATTCGGCATCGAGCCGGTCTGTTTCATGATCGCGTCCGACGATCAGCACGCCGCGCGGCGTCAGAAGCGGATGGTCGGCGAAGCCGGCGGGCGGATTGGTATAGAAATCCCAGCTCGCCACCGTCAGGGCGCGGATCGGCGCCGGGCCATAGGTCTGGGTGTAGAGCGCCGCCGACCGGCCGGTCGAATGATAGCCGGGCTGCGATTCGCGTTCCAGCACCAGCACCCGGCCATGGGCGGCCAGTTCGTAGGCCGCGGAGGCTCCGGCGATGCCGGCCCCGATCACCAGGAAATCAACCTGTTCCACCTGGGACCGCTCCTGAAATTACGAACGCTCGCTCTTTTGCTTGGCGAGGCTTCGCACCGCCATGTGATCGCGCGCCGTCGCCATTTCAAGGCTCGTTGTTCGCCGCGGTGGCGATGGGCGTCCTCCACGCCGGGCATGCGGGATTCGCGGTCAATGAGATGAATCAACCGGATTCCCGTTGATTCGGCATGGCTGTCCCAAAGCTCCGAGAAAATCCTTCATTTGACCACATGCGAATTGGGGAATACGGAAAACGGCATACCACATGCCAATTCCGAGGTAACGTTATGAGCAGGCTCGCAGTGAAAGTCGTGGCGGGGGCCGCAGCGCTTGTGGTCATGGGCTGTGGCGGGGCTCTCGCCTTCATCTATTCGGGCATCTACGACGTCACGGCGACGACGCCCCATGATCCTCTGGTCGGCTGGGCGATGCACGAGACCTATGAGCGGTCGACGGATCGCGCCGTCGCCGGCCTCCAGGCTCCGGAGAACCTTGAAACGCCCGAGGCCGTCCAGGCCGGGGCCCGCTTCTACAAGGACAATTGCGTCGTCTGCCACGGCGCTCCCGGCATCGCGGCGAGCCCGGCGGCCCAGGGGTTGAATCCCGAAGCGCCCCTGCTGCTGAAGGCCACCCGCAAGAACAATCCGGCCAAGATGTTCTGGGTGATCAAGACCGGCGTGCGGATGACCGGCATGCCCGCCTTCGGCAAGAGCACGCCGGACGAGACCCTGTGGCAGGTCGCCGCCTTCCTGCACAAGTCCCGCGGCATCTCCAATGCGGATTTCGCCGCCCTCAGCGCCCGCTGAGCGGTTCAGCCGTCCATCAGGGGTGCGCCAGGGCATGGCGCACCACCTTCACCATCACGGACGGCAGGGCGTGATCACCCAGCCGGTCGACCGGCACCCAGCTGCCCTCGGCCGTTCGCCAGCCGTCGCCGGCCCGTGCCGTGACCACCTCAAGTTCCAGGTGGAAATGGGTGAATGTATGGCGGACCAGACCGGGCAGCCGCCGCCAGCGTGCCGGCAGCGGCTGCTGCGCCGCCACCGCCGCCTCGCCGGGCAACTCCGGTCCCCAGCTGGTGGAGGGGATCTCCGCCATGCCGCCCAGCAGCCCCTCCTCCGCCCGGCGGCGCAGCAGCACGGCGCCGTCCGGGTTCAGCAGCCAATAGGCGACGCCACGCCGGGTCGGCTTCTCCGCCTTGGCGGCCTTGCGCGGCAGGCTTTCGGCGATGCCGGCGGCGCGGGCCTCGCAGAACTCGGCCCATGGGCAGAGCATGCATTTCGGCTTGCGCGGTGTGCAGACGGTGGCACCCAGATCCATCATCGCCTGG
This sequence comes from Azospirillum sp. B510, assembly GCF_000010725.1. Classification (NCBI taxonomy): domain Bacteria; kingdom Pseudomonadati; phylum Pseudomonadota; class Alphaproteobacteria; order Rhodospirillales; family Azospirillaceae; genus Azospirillum; species Azospirillum sp. B510. Next base: position 73,781 of record NC_013857.1, read on the forward strand.
GCATAGTCGCCGGGGCGGAAGTCGGGCGTCAGGGTGGCGGCCAGCCGCCGCAGCGCCGGCTTGGCGTTGGGCAGCGGTTCCTCCAGCGCGAAGATGCGGGCGACCACCCGTTCGACATTGCCATCCACCACGGTGGCCTTGCGGCCGAAGGCGATGGCGGTGATGGCGGCGGCGGTGTAGGCGCCGATGCCCGGCAACTCCAGCAGGGCCGCCTCGGTGCCTGGAAAATTTCCGCCATGCCCGTCCGCCACGGCGCGGGCGCATTTGTGCAGATTGCGCGCCCGCGCGTAATAGCCGAGCCCGGCCCAGGCGACCAGCACCTCGTCCAGCGGCGCGTCGGCCAGATCGCGCACGGTCGGCCAGCGTTCGGTGAAGTTGCGGAAATAGGGGGCGACGGCGGGAACGGTCGTCTGCTGGAGCATGATCTCCGACAGCCAGACCCGGTATGGATCGGCGGTCTCCCCCGGCTTGGCGCGCCAGGGCAGGTCGCGGCGGTGGCGGTCGTACCAGGACAGCAGCCGCCGGGCGGCCTGATCGGAATCTTGAATCATGAGGGGAAGAAATAGAGGGTTCCCGGCGTCCAGGGAAGGGTGGCGCGCGACAGGCCTGTTGGCGGCCCTGTCTGCGGCCCTGTCTGCGGCCCTGTCTGCGGCCTTTCCGGCGCTCCCTCCGGTGGTTCCGGCGGGCGGCTGGTCGGACGCTGTGCATCGGCCCCCGCTTGCGCTAGGGTGCCGCCACCCCACATGACCCGGAACCGGCACGCGCCGGGCCGCACAGGAGTGATCGCAGAGCATGACCGGACCGCGTCGTATCGGCCAATCCGTCCCGGAGGTCGCCGGCAAGGTGCTGGGCAAGCGCGGGCTTGCCTTCGGCGCGCTGATCACCGACTGGCCGTCCATCGTCGGTCACCAGCTCTCTCTGCGGACCGCTCCCGACAAGCTCAGCTTTCCCCGCGGCAAGCGGGAGGAGGCGACGCTGCACATCCGCGCCATGGGAGCCATCGCGCTGGAGCTTCAGCATCTGGAGCCGCAGATCATCGAACGCATCAACAGCTTCTTCGGCTATCGCGCGGTGGCGAAGATCAAGCTCATCCATGCGGCCCTGCCGTCCGCCCCGTCGCCGGTGGTGCGCCCGCGCGCCCTGACGATGGACGAGGAGACCGGCATCACCGCCGCCACCGCGACGGTCGAGGACGAGGAACTGCGCGCCACCCTGGAACGCTTCGGCCGTTCGCTGATGGCGCGGCCGAAGCGCGCGGCCCGATAGGGCGCGGGTGGATCCTTATCACCGGCCCCGCCGTCAGCCGACCTGTGCTGGACTGGCCGGGGCGTCATTGTCTATACGTCAACATCTGGTAGGAACGAGGACAAAGTGAACCGCAAGATTTTGGGACGCAGGGATTTCGGACTGGCCGGCCTTCTCGCGATCGGCGCCTCCGCGGCATTCGGCGCCACCCTGACCGCCGCCCCGCCGGCCGCGCAGGCGGCGGCCACCCTGCCGCCGCTGTCGGAACTGATGGCCGAGCGTGTCCTGGGCGATCCCAAGGCGCCGGTGACGATCCTCGACTATTCGTCGATGACCTGCCCGCACTGCGCCCATTTCCACGCCGAGATCCTGCCGAAGATCAAGGAGGCCTACATCGACACCGGCAAGGTGAAGCTGGTCTTCCGCGACTTCCCCTTCGACCAGGCGGCGCTCAGCGCCAGCATGCTGGCCCACTGCGCCCCGGTCGAGCGCTATTTCCCGCTGACCGACGTGCTGTTCAAGAGCCAGCCGACCTGGAGCCGCGCCGCCGATCCGGCCAAGGCGCTGGCCCAATATGGCAAGCTGGCCGGCATGAGCCAGGAGACCATCGACGCCTGCTTCGCCAACAAGGAGCTTGCCGACGCCATCCTGAACAGCCGCCTGACCGGCCAGAACCAGTACAAGGTCGAGGCGACCCCGACCTTCATCCTGAATGACGGCAAGGTCCGCATCGAAGGTGCGCAGCCGTTCGAGGCGTTCGCCAAGGAAATCGACAAGCTGCTGAAGTAAGGCCCTTCGCACGGTCTTTGCCGGCGACGCCCTCCTCCCTCCGCGAGAGCGGGGGAGGGTTGGGCGGAGGGCAGGTTTTTTCCACGGCTCGCGCCAGCTCGAAGCCCGGTACACCAAAGGTTTTTCCCCAGTGCAGTTCACGCGTCTCCGCCTGTCGGGTTTCAAGTCCTTCGTCGATGCCACGGATCTGGTCATCGAACCCGGCATGACCGGCATCGTCGGTCCCAATGGTTGCGGCAAATCCAATCTGGTGGAGGCGCTGCGCTGGGTGATGGGCGAGACCTCGGCCAAGCGGATGCGCGGCGACGACATGGACGACGTCATCTTCGGCGGCACCTCCAGCCGTCCGGCCCGCAATCTGGGCGAGGTGACGCTGGCGGTCGACAACCGGTCACGCACCGCCCCCGCCGGCTTCAACGACCATGACGAGCTGGAGATCACCCGGCGGATCGAGCGCGGCTCCGGTTCCGACTACCGCATCAACGGCAAGCTGGTGCGGGCGCGCGACGTCCAGCTGCTGTTCGCCGACAACGCGTCCGGCGCCGCTTCCCCGGCGTTGGTCAGCCAGGGCAAGGTGGCGCAGATCATCGCCGCCAAGCCGCAGGACCGCCGCGCCCTGCTGGAGGAGGCGGCCGGCATCACCGGCCTGCATTCCCGCCGTCACGAGGCCGAATTGCGGCTGAAGGGGGCGGAGACCAACCTGACCCGCCTCGACGATGTGATCGGGGCGATGGACACCCAGTTGCAAAGCCTGAGGAAGCAGGCGCGGCAGGCCACGCGCTACCGCAATCTGTCCGACCAGATCCGCAGGGCGGAAGCGGTGCTGTGGCATCTGCGCTGGCTCGCCGCCCAGGAGGAGAGCGCCCGCGCCCATGCCGCCTTCGCGGCGGCCGAGGCGCTGGTGCGCGACCATATGCTGGCCGTCAACCAACTGACCGCCCGCCGGACCGAGGCCGCCGCCGGCCTGCCCGAGCGGCGCCAGGACGAGGCGCGGGCCGCCGGCGCCCTGCAACGGCTGGTGATCGCGCGCGAACAGCTCGACGCCGAGGAAAGGCGCGTCGCCGAGCAGCGGCGCGGTCTTGAGGCGCGGCTGCGCCAGATCGCCGGTGATCTCGGCCGTGAGGAGGCCCTGGCCGCCGATGCCGGCGAGGCGCTGGCCCGGCTGGAGGCCGAGCGTGACCGCCTGATCGCGGCACAGGCCGACGAGGAGATGCTGGAGGAGGCCGCCGCCGAGGCGCTGGCCGGGGCGCGCGAGCAGGTCGATGCGCTCGACCGCGAACTGACCCGCCTGACCGAAACGGTCGCCGCCGACGAGGCCCGCCGCGCCGCCAGCCAGCGGCAGGCCGCTGAACTGGAAACCCGCGCCGCCGGCCTCGCCAAGCGGCTGGCCGAGCAGCAGGCCCAGCGTGCCGCCCTCGAAGCCGAGATCGCCGCCCGCGCCGACCTGTCGGAGGCGGAACTGGCGGTCGAGCTGGCCGAGCAGCGGCTGGAACAGGCCCGCGACGCCGCCGAAGCCGCCGAGCAGGCGAAGGCACAGGCCGAGCCTGCCCAATCCCGCGCCCGCGAGGCGCTGTCCGCCGCCGACTCCGCCCATGCCCGGCTGCGGGCCGAGGAGCGGGCGCTGGCCGAACTGCTGGAGGCCGGGGCGGGCGGGCTGTTCCCGCCGCTGGTCGATGCGGTGGCGGTGGCGCCCGGTTATGAGGGGGCGCTGGCCGCGGCACTGGGCGATGCGCTGACCGCGCCGCTGGACATGGCGGCGCCGGTGCATTGGCGCATGCTTCCCGCCTATGAGGCCGCGGCGCCGCTGCCGGCCGGTGCCGTGCCGCTGTCGAACCATGTGCAGGGGCCGCCCGCCGCCGGCCGGGCGCTCGCCCATATCGCGGTGGTCGCCGACGCCGCCCAGGGGGCGGCGCTGGCGGCGACGCTGGCGCCGGGACAGGTGCTGGTCAGCCGCGACGGCGGGGCGTGGCGTTGGGACGGGCTGACCGTGCAGGCCGGTGCTCCGACCGCCGCCGCCATCCGGCTGAAGCAGCGCAACCGGCTGGCCGAACTGCGCGGCGAGCTTGAGCTTGCCGAGGAACAGGTCGATCTGGCGCGCGAGGCGCTGGACGCCGCGAAACTGGCGGTGGAGGAGGCGACCCAGGCCGACCGCCGCGCCCGCGACGCCGTGCGCGACGGCTTCGCCGCGCTGAACGCCGCCCGCGACCACCATGCCAAGCTGGCGCGCGAGGCCGACGCCGCGTCCTCCCGCCTTGCCGCCCTGGTCGAGGCGGTGGAGCGGCTTGCCGCCGAAGAGGCCGAGGCCGCCGCCCGGCGCGACGAGGCGCTGGACCTGCTGGCGTCGCTGCCCGACCCGCGCGAAGGGCGGGAGCGGGTGAACGACCAGCGCGCGGCGCTCGCCGAACGCCGCGCCGTTCTGACCGAACGGCAGAACGCGCTCGACCGCCTGACCCGCGAGGCGCAGGCCCGACGCCAGCGTCTGGCCGCCATCCAGTCGGAAACCGCCTCCTGGGACAACCGGTCCGCCGGGGCCGGCGGGCGTGTGGCCGAACTCCGCCAGCGCGCCGGAGAGGCGGAAGGCGAGATCGCCACCCTGTCCGGCCGTCCGGCCGGGATCGCGGCGGAACGGCAGGATCTGCTCGACCGCATCGCCCTGGCGGAGCGCGACCGCAAGCGCGCCGCCACCGCCCTGGCCGAGGCCGAGTCCCGGCTGGCCGCGACCGAACAGGCCCTGCATGACGCCGAAGCCGCGCTGGCCGATGGCCGCGAGGCCCGTGCCCATGCCGAGGCCGCGGTATCGGCCGCTTTGCAGCAGGAACGCACCCTGACCGAGCGCATCGCCGAGCGGTTGGACTGCCGGCCGGAGGACACCCGCGCCGCCGCCGATCTCGACCCCGCCGAACCGATGCCCGACGCGGCGGCGGTGGAGGCCCGGCTGGACAAGCTGACGCGCGAGCGCGAGGGGATGGGGCCGGTCAATCTGCGCGCCGAGATCGAGGCGCAGGAACTTGAAGCCCAGATCGCCGGTCTGCATGGCGAGCGCGAGGATTTGACCGCCGCCATCGCCCGCCTGCGCCAGGGCATCTCCAGCCTGAACCGCGAGGCGCGCGAACGGCTGGTCGCCAGCTTCGACGTGGTCAACCGCGATTTCCAGGAGCTGTTCACCCGCCTGTTCGGTGGCGGCAAGGCCTATCTGGAGCTGGTCAACGCCGAGGATCCGTTGAATGCCGGGCTGGAGATCTACGCCAGCCCGCCGGGCAAGAAGCTCCAGGTGCTCTCGCTGCTGTCGGGTGGCGAGCAGGCCCTGACCGCGCTGTCGCTGCTGTTCGCCGTCTTCCGCTCGAACCCGGCGCCGATCTGCGTGCTGGACGAGGTGGACGCTCCGCTGGACGAGGCGAATGTCGGGCGCTTCTGCGATCTGGTCGAGGACATCGCCCGCCAGGGCGACACCCGCTTCCTGATCATCACCCACCACCGCCTGACCATGGCGCGGGTCGACCGCCTGTTCGGCGTGACGATGGTCGAGCGCGGCGTGTCGCAGCTTGTCAGCGTCGATCTCAGCCGGGCGGAGGAACTGCGCGGGGTGGCGTGATGCCGGTTTTGCTGGTCAGTCCGCAGGGGCTTGCGATCGGGAGGCTGCGGTGGGCGCCGGGTTTGCAACCTGAAGCCTTTTCACAGCATCGGCAAGCAGTGGAAACAGGCCCTGCAATTTGTTGAGATCCCAGCTTCCGTCTTCCGACCTGTACCAACGGAGCATGTACCGGCGGCCAACCACCAGTTCCTTGTCGTTGAGAACCGACAGCATATCCTCGGCGACGGCCCGCATGGGGGGCGGAAGGGTGGGACCGATGATGTATTCCAATGTGATTGGATCGATGTCCAGCCATCCTGGCTCAGCCTTGAACGGGTCGAGAAAGGCTTTCTTCTTCTTTAGAAGATTGACCCGAGGTTCGGCATATCGGTAATTGAGCCACTCATACGTATAGGCTGAATTAACATCCTTGGCGATGAAGTGATCCACTTGGCCTAATGCTATACTGAAGCCCATATAGGCACAGCATCCATCGAAAGCGTCTTGAACAGCCAAACGGTATTCGTTCCAGTAATCGGGATATTGGGAGGCCTTCTTGTCCGGATTCCTCGCAAGCCAGGCGTTTCCGCGATCCCTTACCTCTTTCCTGAACCCATCCGGCTCTTCCTTTGGGGTAAAGCGCCTCATCAGTCCGCCTTTTCGCCGGATAGCGAGCGTTTGAAAAGCACCCATTCGGCCCAGACCGGATCCATGCTGGGAAGCAATCGGGCCAGGAGCCCATCGATCCGTTTGATATCGGCGTCGGGCGGGCGCACGCCTTTCGTTCGGGTTCGGCTGCGCATCAAGGCGGTTGCCTCGTTGATCGCCTGTTCCGCATCCAGCGAGCGGGCCTCATCGAGGGCGAAGATATCGGAGGTCAGCCAGCGGCCGACCTCGCCACGCCGTTGCCAGATCTCCGGGTTGAGTTGCGCCTCGCCCTTCACGAGTTGCAGGTGGGACAATCGATCCCGCTTTTCATCGAATTCCGGTTCGAGCGATGCCAGGACCAGTGTAGAATGGGTGGAGACGAGGATCTGTACCGTAACCTTCTTGTCCAGAAGCTCGGCCACCGTCAGCAGTGATGGCAGGATGCGGCGTTGCCATTTGGGGTGAAGATGGGCTTCGATCTCGTCGAGGATCAGGATGATCCGCCTTTCCCGATGGGAGCCGATGACCTCGGACTGGAGGTCGTGCTGGTGCCATGTCCAGACCAGGAAATAGGCCAGCGCCAGGATGCGGCGGATCGCCGCCGACGCATGACGCAGCGGAACGATGCCATAGGGCGTTTGAAGCGCGGGGATGCTCGATACGTCCGGGCCGGGCATCCGGACCGGGGACGAGGCGGGCCGCATCGTCTCGCCGGGGGGCGAGAGATGAGCCAGAACCGCGATGAAGGTGTCGAACAGGGCCGGCTCGCGCTTTTCCCATTCCAGCCAGTCGCGCTCCAGTCCTTCACAAACCGTCACTTCGCCCTTGAACGCGTCGGGCACACGCTTGCCGTTCCACACCTCATCCTTGGTGAAGTGGAAGGCCGGCGCACGGTCCGGGTCGTCGATGCCCTGCGATGGTGCCACCCGGTAGTAATGGCGGGCGGGATCCCAGACGGAGAATCCGCCATCGAGGCGGGCGTAGATCACCAGCCCGGGAATCGGCGGGCGCGTTCGTGCCTTTCGTCTCCAGTCGGCGATTGTCGGATCGAAAGAAAACTCCTGCGGTATGTCTTTCCCGGACCGGCCGCAGGTGACGGCGGTGATCGTGCTTTCCCCGACCCTCTTCCTCTTCGCGTCACGATCCGCGATCGGCAGGATGAAGCGGTTGGGGATCGCGGGGCCATCGGGCCAGTCGCGGGCGCAGACCCACCAGGCCACGTCCAACAGCAGTGTCTTACCTAGTCCGTTGTCGCCAGTGAGAACGGTCATCCGTTCTCCCAACTCCATTTCGAATAGGGGGGCGGGACCGATGTTGGTCGTCTTCAAGGAGCGAAGCATGAAACGTCCATCATGGCACGGGTGACGGCATCGCGGAGTGGCTGCAAAATCTGTAGCGAAGTGTCTAAGCTCATCCCCCCCGCTTCCACACCGTCGTCTCGATGTAGCGGCTGGCCAGGAACCGGTAGGTCTGCTTCTGCAACGCCTCGACCTTGGGCGAGCGCTCCATGCCGATCTCGTCCCAGCCGCGCAGAAGATCCTCCCATTCCAGCAGCTTGGCGCGCAGGTCGTCGCGGATCTTGCGGATGAACTGCACGGTCGGGTGGAAGTTGCGCAGCGCGCCGACGATGTCGCCGGTCTGGGCGTCGGCCTGATCGAAGATCATGTCATATTCGCGCACCGGCTTGCGGATCAGCCCCTGCATGCGGTTCAGCTCGCTACAGAAGGTGCGGTCGGTGCGGTAGATCGTGGCGAGCTTGCCCATCGACTGGTCGATCCGGCGGATATGCTTGAACCGGTCGCGCAGCGCCTCGATGTAGGACAGTTCCTGCGCCAGATCGTCGATGCGGTCGGTCAGATATTGTTCTGCATTGTTGGTCAGCTTCAGCCGTTCGGCGATCTTGCCGAAGGCCGCCTTCATCTTCTCCTGGGTCTGCGGATCCTCCAGCAGCTGCTCAAGCTCCGACTGGTCGGAAACGATGATCTCGTTGCCGGTGAAGGACGAGACGATCTGCATGGTCAGCCGCCCTTTGGCGGTGATGCGGTGCCTGTCCTCCACCGACCAGGAGGCCCGGCCGTCCAGCAGCTCGCCGGGGATTTCCTCGCCCGGCCTGATCTGCTTCACGAAGGCCAACCCCTGTTCGATGACCTCCAGCAGGCGGGCGTCGTGGCTGCCATCCTCGATCTGGAAGGACTCCATCAGGGTGGGAAAGGCCAGGGCCACCTTCAGGTCGCCCAGCAGGATGTTCAGCACCGCGTCCTTGCTGTTCGGCTCCTGGCAAAAGAAGGCGCCGGGCAGGCTGAAAACCTTGTGCTTGAAATCGAAATGGGTGTCCCGCATCGGCTGGACCAGCACATTCTCCTGGGCGGCCTTTTCAGCGATGGCGGCCTCCGGAGCGGCTTCCGAAGGGGCGGCGGTCTCGTCGCTGCTGGAGATGTCGGTCATGGGCGGGCGCGGGACTCGGGGGGCGGGTGTTGGGGATCGGGTGGGGTGGCCGTCGGTTGCCTCAGCAGACTACAGCAGATCGCGCAGCCGGAACCACATCATTGCGAGGACCAGTGCCGGCGTGCGGAACCGCCGCCCGCCGGGGAAGGGGATGTGCGGCAGGCGGGCGAACACGTCGAAGCGCCCGGCGGTGCCGCTCACCGCCTCCGCCATCAGCCGCCCTGCCATGCCGGCAAGCGCCACGCCATGCCCGGAATAGCCGTGGGCGTAAAGCGTCGTCGGCGACAGCCGGCCCAGATGCGGCATGCGGTTCATGGTGATGGCGACCCGCCCGCCCCAGAAATACTCGACCCTGGCATCCTTCAGGCCGGGATAGACCGCCAGCATCTTCAGCCGCATCGCCTGTTTCAGCCCCGGCGCGTCCACCCCGGAATAGCTGACGCCACCGCCGAACAGCAGCCGGTGGTCGGCGGAGCGGCGGAAATAGTTCAGCGAGAATTTCAGGTCGGATACGGCGATGTTCGTCGGCAACAGAGCGAGCGCTCGTTTTTCTCCCAGCGGCTCGGTGGCGATCATATAGGTCGCCACCGGCATGATGGTGCGGTCGAGCGCCGGGATGACGCCGCCGAGATAGGCGTTGCCGGCCAGGATCAGATGCTTCGCCGTCACCCGGCCGCGCTCGGTGCGGACCCAGGGGGCCGCCCCACTGTCGATGGCGACCGCACGGCTGTTCTCGAAGATGCGAACCCCGGCGCCGGCGGCGGCGCGGGCGAGGCCGAGCGCGTAGTTCAGCGGGTGCAGATGGCCGCTGCCCTCGTCCAGCAGGCCGCCGATATAGGCGTCGCTGCCGATATGCGCGCGGATGCCGTCGCGGTCGAGCCGCCGCACCCGGTCATAGCCGTAGCCCTCGCGCATCTCGCGCTCCATCGCCGCCACGTCCTGCATGTGGCGCGGCTTCAGCGCGGCGTAGGCGAAGCCCCAGGTCAGGTCGCAGGCGATGGCGTGGCGTTCGACGCGTTCGGCAAGCTGGGCCTTGGCCTCCTCGCCGAAGGCCCACAGGCGGCGGGCGTCCTCCTTGCCGACCCAGCCCTCGACGGTCGCCATCGGCTTGTTGTAGCCGGTGATGATTTGGCCGCCGTTGCGGCCCGAGGCCCCCCAGCCGCAGCGTTCCGCCTCCAGCAACACGACGTCGAAGCCGCGCTCGGCCAGTTCCAGCGCCGTGGTCAGGCCGGTGTAGCCGCCGCCGACGATGCAGACGTCGCAGGCGATCGCGCCCTCCAGGACGGGGTGGTCGATGCGCGGCGCGGCGGAGGCCGCGTACCAGCTGTTGAGGTAAGTGGCTTTCGGCATGGCCGCAGTTAAGTCCCGGCCATGGGGTCAGGTCAACGGAAAGGCGGCGTTTTCACCGAAGCGTCATGCTGAAGCCTCTGGCGCGCTCCGCCTGAACGGCGTCATAGTGTCGCTGTCGTTCACAGCACGGAGGGGGCTGCCATCGTTCGGGGCGGTCCGCCATACCCATGGGTTTCATGGAAGACTTCATCAAGAAGAACCGCATCACCGAAGTCGAATGCCTTGTGCCCGACATGTCGGGCATCGCGCGGGGAAAGATCGTTCCCGCCGAAAAATTCCTCCGCATCCTGCGCGACCGCGGTCTGCGCCTGCCCGAGGCGATCTTCGTCCAGACCGTGACCGGCGAGTTTCCCGATGACGAGGACATCACCTCGGACGAGAACTCCGACATCTACATGATCCCGGACGAACGGACGATCCGCTTCGTTCCCTGGTACACCGAGCCGACGGCGCAGGTCATCACCGATTGCGTCTATGCTGATGGCCGCCCGGTCGATGTTTCGCCGCGCCATGTCCTGAAGCGGGTGCTGTCGCTGTACGAGGAGCGCGGCTGGAAGCCGCTGGTGGCGCCGGAGCTGGAATTCTTCCTGGTCCAGGTCAACAAGGACCCCGACTATCCGCTGGTTCCGCCGGTCGGGCGCAACGGCCGGATGGAGAGCGGGCGGCAGGCCTTCGGCATCGACGCCGTCAATGAATTCGACCCGATCTTCGAGGCGGTCTATGATTTCTGCGAAAAGCAGGACATCGACATCGACACGCTGACCCACGAGGCCGGCGCCGCCCAGATCGAGATCAACTTCAACCATGGCGACGCGCTGGAACTGGCCGACCAGGCCTTCCTGTTCAAGCGCACGGCGCGCGAGGCGGCGATCCGCCATCAGGTCTACGCCACCTTCATGGCCAAGCCGATGCAGGGCGAACCCGGCAGCGCCATGCACATCCACCAGTCGGTGGTCGACGCCGACAGCGGCCGCAACCTGTTCGCCAACCCGGACGGCACCGACAGCCCGCTGTTCCTGTCGCACATCGCCGGGTTGCAGAAATACCTGCCCTACGCGATGCCGCTGCTGGCGCCCAACGTCAACAGCTATCGCCGGCTGGTCCCGAACTCCGACGCGCCGATCAATGTCCATTGGGGCCGCGACAACCGCACCACCGGCCTGCGCGTGCCCGTCTCGCCGCCCGACGCCCGCCGGGTCGAGAACCGCGTGGCCGGGGCCGACGCCAACCCCTATCTCGCCATCGCCGCGTCGCTGGCCTGCGGCTATATCGGCATGACCCAGGGGCTGGAGCCGAACGATCCGATCAAGGGCTCGGCCTACCGCCTCGCCTTCACCCTGCCGCGCCACCAGTCGGAGGCGCTGAGCAAGTTCAACGCCTGCAAGCCGCTGAAGGAAATCCTCGGCGAGCGTTTCATCGACGCCGTCGATTGCGTGAAGCAGGCGGAATATAAGGCCTACAACCGCGTCATCAGCTCGTGGGAGCGGGAAAACCTGCTGCTGAACGTCTGAGCGGGCTTGCCGCGTGGCGGCATGCCGCCGCCACGCCGCCCTGTGCCTCGATCGCGTCAGCCGATGCGGGTTCCGCCCGGCGTCAGCCGGCCGGCGAGCGCCGCGATGTGGTCGGGCCCGATGCCGCAGCAGCCGCCGACGATGGAGGCTCCGGCCTCCACCCAGCTTTCGGCCCAGCGCAGGTAGCTCGCCGGGTCGAGGTCGTCGCGGATCGGGTCCAGCCCGTCATTGGCCTCCGCCGTCTTCGGCTGGGGCGGGAAGGCGTTGGCATAAACGCCGATCCTGAGCGCGGCGGCCTCCGGCTGTGCCCGCGCCGTCTCGACGGCGGCCCGCATCACCTCGGGCTGGCTGCAATTGAACAGCAGCGCCCGCGCCCCCAGCCCGGCGGCGGTCCGCGCCGCGTCGGCCACCGATTCGCCCGAGCGCAGGGCCGGGGCGCTGCGCCCGGCGGCCACCGCCCCGGCATCGGTGTCGTCGAGGGTGAAGGAGAGCCAGAGCGGCCGCGCATCATCCCCCAGCACGCGGCGCACCGCCCGCGCCTCGTCGAGCGCGCTCTGGGTTTCGGCCAGCCAGACATCGACATGCGGCGCCAGCCCGTCCACCAGCACCCGCAGGATGGCGTCGACCTGCTCGGGCAGGAACAGGTCGGGCCGGTAGGAGCCGAACACCGGTGGCAGCGAGCCGGCGGCCTTGACGCCGTGGGCGTCCGCCACCGACCGGGCGAGCCGGCCGGCGCGGTCGGCCAGGGCCAGCCCCTGCGCGTCGAAGCGGTCGCGGCCGATGTGGAAGGGGACCACGGCATAGCTGTTGCTGGTCAGCATGTCGGCGCCGGCGCGGGCGAAAGACTCGTGCGCCTGCCGGACATGGTCGGGAGACTCGATCAGGGCGAGGGCGGACCATTCCGGCTGGCGGAACGGCGCGCCGATGCGTTGAAGCTCCCGGCCCATGCCGCCATCCAGGATGATCGTTTCCTCAGTCATTCCATGCTCCGTTGCAACCGGTGTCGAGTTGGGGGATTGTCCTAATCGAAAGTGAAGGGCGTTGACAATCTATATAAATAACATGGAGAATAATGGTCATATAACACATATTGTACAGGGTTTTCCATGTTGAAACGACTCGCCTTCGCCGCCGCCGCCTTCGTCGCCATCCAGGCCGCCACGCCGATGGCGTGGGCCGGGGAGATCCTGGACCGCGTGACCAAGCGGGGCGAGGTGAAGCTCGTCCTGCTGAACGACTATCCGCCCTTCTCCTTCATCAACGACAAGAACGAGCTGGTCGGATTCGACATCGACGTCGCCAAGGCCTTCGCCGAGCGCCTCGGGGTCAAGCTGTCCATCGACACCCCGGCCTGGGAGGTGATCGCCGCCGGCAATTGGCGGGGCCGCTGGGACATCTGCATCTGCTCGATGACCCCGACGGCGGAGCGCGCCGAGGTTCTCGATTTCCCGGTGAAATATTACGAGTCGCCCGCCGTCCTGGTGGTCCATAAGGACGAGGCGCGGATCAAGGGCATCGGCGACATCACCGGCAAGACGGTGGCGGCCCAGTCCGGCGCCTCCTACGAGGCCTATCTCCAGCACGCGCTGAAGATCACGGCCCCCGACGCCCAGCAACCCAGCTTCCCCTTCGGCAAGGTGACGGTGGCGCCGTACGAGACGGAGACGGTGGCCTTCCAGGATCTCGGCCTCGGCGGCGGCAAGCGGCTGGACGCGGTCATCACCAACTACATCACCGCCAAGGAGCGCATCGACGCCACCGGCCAGTTCAAGATCGTCTCGGACAAGCTCTATGCCGAGCCCAATTGGGTTGCGGTGGAAAAGGGCGATGCGGCATGGTCGGCCAAGGTGAAGGCGACCATCGAGGCGTTGAAGGCGGACGGCACCCTGTCGGCCATCTCCAAGCGCTGGATCGGCATCGACATCACGGGCTGATGGAAACATGGCGGATCCTGGCGGATGGTCCCGGAAACGGGGCCGCCGCCGGGGCGCAGGCGGATGGACGGAATGACGGACGGTGTTGCGGCGGCGTTGGGGTCTGGTCGGCAGGCGGCGTTCAGGATCAAGGTGGCGGTGGTCTGGGGGGCGCTGGCGCTTCTGCTTCTGGCGTTCTTCCAGAGTTTCGACCTGAAATTCGCGCTGATCGCGGAGAAGCTGCCGTTCCTGCTCGGCCTGCGCCTGACGCCCGGCGGCTTCCTGCAAGGGGCGGCGCTGACGCTGCTGATCTGCCTGCTGTCGATCGCGCTCAGCATCGTCATCGGCGTGCTGGCCACCGCCGGGCGGCTGTCGACCAATCCGGTCGCCTATGGGGTGGCGACCTTCTATGGTTCCTTCTTCCGCGGCACGCCGCTGATGGTGCAGCTGCTGCTGCTTTATCTCGGCCTTCCGCAGTTGGGGCCGGTTCCGGCGGCGCTGCCTTGCGGCGTGCTGGCGCTGTCGCTCAATTACGGCGCCTATCTCAGCGAGATTTTCCGGGCCGGCGTGCAGTCGGTCGCCCCCGGCCAGCGTGAGGCCGCCATGGCGCTCGGCCTGTCGCGCGGACAGATCGCCTGGACGGTGATCCTGCCGCAGGCCACCCGTTTCGTCATCCCGCCCACCGGCGCCCAGTTCGTCGCGATGCTGAAGGACTCGTCGCTGGTCTCGGTCACCGGGCTGTGGGAGATCAATTTCCTGGCGCAATCCTATGGCCGCTCCAGCTACCGCTATGTCGAGATGCTGCTGACGGCGGCGGTGGTCTATTGGATGCTGTCGCTGATCTTCGAGCATGTGCAAAGCCGGCTCGAGGTCCGCTATGGCCGGGCTTATCAGCGCTGACCACCGTTCCGATCGATTGCCGGGTGGCCTGGGCTTCGGGGCCGCGCTCCGCTTCCATCCGGTGCTGAAGGTCTTTTCGCCGGGCGATGGTGCGGAGCGCCGCTGGTGGTGCTTGGCCTGGTGTTGACCGCGCGGAGCTCAAAGTTTCAAAATAAAGTCAGCGCTCTCACCATCGGTAAAAAATGAAGGTGCCGTGACAACAGTCGCGGCACCTTCATTTTGCAGCGCATCAAAATCATCCGCACACATCTGTCTGTTGCTTGGTGAATACAAGGATATGGCAGCATTTTGCCTATGATATTTCAGATATAAAATAGAATGACACGATTCCTGCATTGACCAAAAATATTCAGTCGGTATAACTGACCGCATATTCGCGAGCAAAAATACCATCACACACAATTTTGAAGACAGGCAGCCCGGTTGATGGCCAGCAGGCCGTTGTCCGGGGAAAGGGCTTCCTTTGCCGGCCGCGACAGGTCCCGCAGGGGCATTTTCCGCCCCTGCGGTCGCGGCCGGCTGCCGCCCTCCATGGCGAAGGCCACTCTCCCTCTTTCCAGGAGTTTTCCGCTTATGAGCACCGAGCCGCAGAACAACGAACTCCAGAACAAGACGTCCGTCCGCCCCTATGGCCCGGCCATGGTCGAGGCCATCTCCACCGGCGACCTCGCGACGATGAAGCAGGTCGCCGCTGCCGCCGAGGAGCATCTGGCCCGGCATGGCGACATCGCCCGGTTGCTGCCGCTGCTGAAGATCGAGATCGCCAAGGCCGAAGCCGCCGCCTGAGACCGATCAGCATCCCGTCTTCCCCCCGAACAGGAGAGTTCCGCAATGTCCGAAAAGCTGCATTTCCCGCATTACCCGATGTATATGGCGACCGTCACCGACGCCATCGCCAAGGGCGATCTCGCCCAGATGAAGACGCTACAGTCACAGGCCGAGGAGGTTCTGGCCGCTTATGGCGACGTGCCCACCGCGCTGCAGCTGCTGAAGGTCGAGATCGCCAAGGCCGAAGCCGCCGGCGGCTGACCGCCGCCGATCCGCCCCGCCCGGCCGCTTTCCGGTGGCGGGGCGGGGCCTTCCGCATCATCGCCGCGTCGCGTCGCCCGCCCGCGGATCCGGCCCGCGGTCCCCGCTTGCAGACCCCGTTCGCAGACTAAGGATACCGGCATCATGGACCAGCCGATACCCAGCCTCGCCCCCGATCGGTCGCCGTCCGGGACGTCGGAGGATCATGTTCCGGCCCGCTTCTGCGATGCCGAGGATTATCGCCGGCTGGTTCCCGTCCATGTGGTGTGGGAGATCACGCTCGCCTGCAATCTGAAATGCATGCATTGCGGTTCCCGCGCCGGCCGTCCCCGTCCGGACGAGCTGAGCACCGGGGAGGCGCTGGACCTCGTCGACCGGCTGGCGGCGCTCGGCACCCGCGAGATTTCGCTGATCGGCGGCGAGGCCTATCTGCGCAAGGACTGGATCGAGATCGTCCGGCGCTGCCGCGGCCACGGCATGCGCACCTCGATGCAGACCGGGGCGCGCAACCTGACCGACGCCCGCATCGACGCCGCGGCGGAGGCCGGGCTTCAGGCGATCGGCGTGTCCATCGACGGCATGCCCGACCTGCATGACCGCGTCCGCGGCGTTCCCGGATCCTACGAACAGGCGATCAGCGCCATGCGCCGGGCCAAGGCGCGCGGGCTGGCGGTGTCGGCCAACACCCAGATCGGCCCGGAAACCCCGGACCATCTGCCGGCGATCATGGACGCCATCATCGAGGCCGGGGCCACCCATTGGCAAATCCAGTTCACCGTCGCCATGGGCAATGCGGTGGACAATCCCGAACTGATCCTCCAGCCGCACCGGCTGATCGAGGTGATGCCGCTGCTGGCCCGGCTCTACCGCGAGGGGGTGGATCGCGGGCTGTTGATGGTGATGGGCAACAATGTCGGCTATTACGGGCCGTACGAGCGGCTGTGGCGCGGCTTCGGCGACGATTCGCAGCATTGGAGCGGCTGTTCGGCCGGACAGACCGGCATCGGCATCGAGGCCGACGGCACGATCAAGGGCTGCCCGTCGCTGGCGACCTCGCTCTACGCCTCCGGCAATGTCCGCGATATGACGCTGGAGGACATCTGGCGCCTGTCCGACCGCATGGCCTTCGCCCGCACCCGCTCCGTCGACGAGCTGTGGGGCTATTGCCGCACCTGCTATTACGCCGACGCCTGCCGCGCCGGCTGCACCTGGACGTCGGAATCGCTGCTCGGCAAGCGCGGCAACAACCCCTATTGCCATTACCGGGTGCTCGACCTCGCCAAGCATGGCCTGCGCGAGCGGGTGGTGAAGATCAAGGACGCCCCCAAGGAGGCGTTCGCCATCGGCGAATTCGCCCTGATCACCGAACCGATTCCCGGCGCGGACTCCCCCGGCCTGCCCGAGCGCGACCCCGCCAAGGTGCATCGCCACAGCCACGAACGCTCCGCCGAGGGCGGCGTGGTGCCGCCCAGCCTGACGCTCTGCCGCGCCTGCAACCAGTATATCTGGCCGCATGAGACCGAATGCCCCCATTGCGGCGCCGATGTCGCGGCGGCGGCGGCCCGGCACGACATCGACAGCGCCCGGCGCCGCGCCCTGATCCGCGAGACCCAGCGCCTGCTGGACGAGGCGCGGGCGGCGAGGCGGGAGGGCGCGACGACGGGCGTGGCGCCGGCAGGCGGGCCCGCGTCCTGATTGAGCCGCCCCGATGGAGCCGCCCGGACGGCGGAAACCGGACGGCCAATCGGGCGCATCCCGCGTAGAGGATTGAACGGGCGTGGCTTCCCCGCTCCGAAAACCGTTCCCCGACCATGACCCAGACCGTTGACAACATGCCCGGGCCTGGGTGCAATAGCGCCCGCGAGCCGGGTTAAGCCGTCGGGATGCGGCGCCGCCCGCAACACTCACGAACAGGTCGGGGCAAATCATGAAAAAACTCGCTCTCAGCCTCATCGGCGCGGTCGCGGCGGTCGCCATCGCCGGCCCGGCGATGGCCCAGGCCAAGAAGCCGGTCAACATCTACATCTGGAACGACTATCTGGGTGAAACGACCCTCGCCGACTTCACCAAGGCCACCGGCGCTGAGACGAAGGTCGACCTGTATGACAGCCTGGAGCTGCTGGAGCAGAAGGTGCTCGTCGGCAAGTCCGGCTATGACGTGATCGTGCCGACCGCCGAGCCGACCCTGTCCCGCCTGATCCAGGCCAAGGTGGTGGGTCCGCTCGACAAGTCGAAGATCCCCAACTACAAGAACATCGACCCGAAGGTCCTGAAGCTGCTGGAGAATTCCGATCCCGGCAACAAGTACGCCGTGCCCTATCTCGGCGGGACCGTCGGCATCGCCATCATCCCGGAAAAGATCAAGGCCGTCGCCCCCGACGTGGCGCTCGACAGCTGGGACCTGATCTTCAAGCCGGAGGTGGCGAAGAAGGTCGCGGCCTGCGGCATCACCGTGATGGATTCGGCAATCGACGTCATCCCGTCGGTGCTGAACTATCTCGGCCTCGACCCGAACTCCGAGAAGAAGGAGGATCTGGACAAGGTCGAGAAGACGCTGATGGCGGTCCGCCCCTACATCAAGCGTTTCGTCACCGGTGAGAACATCAACATCCTGGCCGGTGGCGACGCCTGCGTCGTCATGGCCTACAACGGCGACGCCATCCAGGGTGCCGCCCGCGCCGCCGAGGCCAAGAGCGCCAAGGTCGACTACATCACGCCGAAGGAAGGCGTGCAGGTGTGGTGGGACACGCTGGCGGTTCCGGCCGACGCGCCGAACAAGGACGGCGCCTACGAGTACATCAATTTCGTGCTCGACCCGGCCAACATGGCGAACATCTCCAACAAGGTCAGCTACGCCAACGCCGTGCCGGCCTCGCTGCCGATGGTCTCCGACGACATCAAGTCGAATCCCGGCATCTTCCTGCCGGCCGACAGCAAGCTGAAGCTGTTCTCGCTGAAGCAGATCAAGCAGGCCACCGACCGCGCCCGCACCCGCGTGTGGACCAAGGTCAAGACCGGCAAGTAAGCCGTCCATAGAGGCGCCGATCTTGAGGCGTCGATCTTGAAGCTTCGGCCCGCCCCGGCCGGTCCCCAGCGATGGGGAGCGGCCGGGGCATCGTCTTGAAAGAGGATACCGGATGGCCGGTCAGCCGATTCGCAAGCCCACCCGCCTGGAACCGTGGCAGGACGCGGGCCAGACCCCCTATGTCCGCATCGAGAAGGTGACGAAGACCTTCGGCGACTTCGTCGCGGTGGACGAGGTCAGCCTGTCGATCTACCGGAACGAGTTCTTCGCCCTGCTCGGCGGGTCCGGGTCCGGCAAGACCACGCTGCTGCGCATGCTGGCGGGGTTCGAGCAGCCGACCGAGGGCAAGATCTACATCGACGGCGTCGATATGGCTGGCATCCCGCCCTATGAGCGGCCGGTCAACATGATGTTCCAGTCCTACGCCCTGTTCCCGCACATGACGGTGGAGCAGAATGTCGCCTTCGGCCTGAAACAGGACGGGGTGGCCAAGGCGGAGATCCGCGACCGCGTGGCGGAGATGCTGGGGCTGGTCCAGCTGTCGGCCTTCGGCAAGCGCCGTCCGCACCAGCTGTCGGGCGGCCAGCGCCAGCGCGTGGCGCTCGCCCGGTCGCTGGTCAAGCGGCCGAAGCTGCTGCTGCTGGACGAGCCGCTGGGCGCGCTCGACAAGAAGCTGCGCGAACGCACCCAGTTCGAACTGGTCAACATCCAGGAGAAGCTGGGCGTCACCTTTATCGTGGTCACCCACGACCAGGAGGAGGCGATGACGATGTCCTCGCGCATCGCCGTGATGAACCATGGCGTCATCGCCCAGGTGGGCACGCCGACCGAGATCTACGAATATCCGCACAACCGCTTCGTCGCCGAGTTCATCGGGTCGATCAACATGTTCGACGGCCGCGTCGTCTCCACCGAAGGCGATCAGGTGCTGGTCGCGTCGGAGGAGGTGGGATGCGAGCTGCTGATCGCCCATGCCTCCCCGGCGGCGGCCGGCTCCCCGGTCTCGGTCGCCATCCGGCCGGAGAAGATCGCCCTGTCGAAGGAGCCGGTCGCCGGCGACGCCGCCGGCGGTGACGGCCGCAACCGCAGCACCGGCATCGTGCGCGAGATCGCCTATCTCGGCGATGTGTCGATCTATCTGGTGGAACTGCCGACCGGCAAGACGGTGCGGGTCACCGCCCCCAACGTCACCCGCCGCACCGAAATGCCGATCACCTGGGAGGACGAGGTGACCCTGACCTGGCGCCCCTTCGCCGGCGTGGTGCTGACCCAATGAGGACGGTCGTCGCCATCCTCGTTTCCGGCCTCAGCCGGATCGGGCTGTGGGGTCGCGGCGTGGTCGTCGCCGTCCCCTATCTGTGGCTGATGCTGTTCTTCCTGGTGCCCTTCCTGATCGTCTTCGGCATCAGCTTCTCCGAATCGATCATCGCCCAGCCGCCCTATTCCTCGCTGGTCGACTGGCTGCGGGACGAGGACGCCGGCACCTCCAAGCTGCAAATCCTGCTGAACATCAGCAATTATTTCCGGCTGGGCGGCGATGATCTCTACATCCTCGCCTACCTGAACTCGCTGCGGATCGCGGCGGTCACCACGCTGCTGTGCCTGGCCATCGGCTATCCCATGGCCTATGCCATCGCCAAGGCCGATCCGGCGCGGCGCGGGCCGTTGATGATGCTGGTGATCCTGCCCTTCTGGACCAGCTTCCTGATCCGCATCTATGCCTGGATCGGCATTCTCAAGGGCAATGGCGTCATCAGCAACCTGCTGGAATGGATCGGCCTGACCAGCGGCCCGGTCGAGATCCTCTATTCCGACTGGGCGGTCTATATCGGCATGACCTATTGCTATCTGCCCTTCATGGTTCTGCCGCTCTACTCCACCCTGGAGAAGATGGACCCGACATTGCTGGAGGCGGCGGCGGATCTCGGCTGCCGTCCGTTCAAATCCTTCCTGGCGGTGACGCTGCCGCTGTCGCTGCCCGGCATCATCGCCGGCTCGCTGCTGGTCTTCATCCCGGCGGTGGGCGAGTTCGTGACGCCGGAACTGTTGGGCGGCCCCGATACGCTGATGATCGGCCGCGTGCTGTGGAACGAGTTCTTCGCCAACCGTGACTGGCCGGTGGCCTCGGCGGTGGCGATCGCGCTGCTTCTGGTCCTGGTGATCCCGATCATGATCTTCCAGCATGTGCAGGGCAAAGAGGCGGAGGCCGGACGATGAAACGGGTCGGATTCCTGTCCTGGGCGCTGCTGTTCGGCTATGCCTTCCTCTATGTCCCCATCGTGCTGCTGGTCGTCTTCAGCTTCAACGAGTCGCGGCTGGTCACGGTGTGGAGCGGCTTTTCGACCAAATGGTATGCCGAGCTGATCCACAACGAGGCGCTGCTGGCGGCGGCTCTCCTGTCCTTCCAGGTGGCGGCGGTGTCGGCGACGCTGTCGGTGCTGCTCGGCACCTGCGCCGGGCTGGCGCTGACCCGGTTCGGCCGCTTCCGCGGCCGCACCCTGTTCGGCGGCATGATCACCGCGCCGCTGGTCATGCCGGAGGTCATCACCGGCCTGTCGCTCCTGCTGCTGTTCGTGGCGATGGAGCAATGGCTGGGCTGGCCCGACGGCCGTGGCGTCACCACCATCACCATCGCCCACACCACCTTCACCATGTCCTATGTCGCGGTGGTCATCCAGTCGCGGCTGGCCGGCATGGACGGCAGCCTGGAGGAGGCGGCGATGGATCTGGGCGCCCGTCCGGCCAAGGTGTTCTTCGTCATCACCCTGCCGCTGATCGCCCCGGCGCTGGTCGCCGGCTGGCTGCTGGCCTTCACCCTGTCGCTGGACGACGTGGTGGTGGCGAGCTTCGTCTCCGGCCCCGGCTCGACGACGCTGCCGATGGTGATCTTCTCCAGCGTGAAGTTCGGCATCAGCCCGCAGATCAACGCGCTGGCGACCCTGATGGTGCTGGTGGTGGCGACCGGCATCTTCGTCGCCAGCATCGTCATGGCCAGGCAGGAGCGTCAGCGCAAACGCGACGAGCAGATGGCGATCCAGAACGGTTGAAGACCGGCTGACCGGGACATCGCGGGCCGGCCTGAAATGGAAACAGGCCGGTCCGCCCATGTCCGGTGCGACTTATGCGCCCGCGCTTGGCAGACCTGTGCCGCCGCAGATGGCAATTGCCCGTTTCTTTTGCTATGGTGAGGCCATCGTCAACAGCGAAAGAGGCCGTGCCATGCGCGCGCTCCTGTGGTTCCCCTTGTTGAGGCTCGGATTCTTCAGTCCCGTTTCCACTGCCTATTCGACCAACCGTACGGTCACCGCCCGCCGCGCCCTGCGCCCGCCGTCCGGCCGCTGACCGGACCGCATGCCGGCCTCCTCTTCCGGCATGTCGACGCGAAGCATCGTCGCGTCCCTTTCAAAAGTTCCTCTGCCATAAGGCCAAGTCCCCGCTGCGGTGGACGCGATTGCCAAACGCGCGCTCCCGTGGTTAGGGTGGGTTGGGATGGAAAATGTCCCGATCCCAAGCGATCGCATCGGCTTTCCGTGCTGCGGCCGTGACGGGCCGGGAACTTTGAGAATTCAAGAGGGATTGACGCATGACGACACCGAACGCCCCGATGCCGACGGGTCAAGGCTTCCACATGCCCGGTGAATGGGCGCGCCACAGCGGTTGCTGGATGGCGTGGCCGTGCCGGCCGGAAACCTGGCCGGAGGGTGCTTTCGACGCCGCATGCGACGCCTATGCCGAGGTCGCGCAAGCCATCGCCCGTTTCGAACCGGTGACGATGGTGTGCGACCCGGCCGACGTGGCCGAGGCCTCGCTGGCCTGCGGCCCCGGCATCCAGATATTGCCGCTGCCGATCAGCGATTCCTGGATCCGCGACACCGGCCCCAGCTTCGTCGTCGACGGCAAGGGCGGGCTGGCCGGGGTCCATTGGGGCTTCAACGCCTGGGGTGGCAATTATGACGGCTGCGAGAAGGATCAACAGGTCGGCCGCCTGATCCTCGACCATCTGAAGCTTCCCCGCTTCGCCGCTCCCCTGGTGATGGAGGGCGGATCCTTCCATGTCGACGGGGAAGGGACGCTGATCACCACCGAACAATGCCTGCTGAACCCCAACCGAAATCCCGGCCTGACGCGGGAGGAGATCGAGCGGACCCTGAAAGACCATCTCGGGGTCGAGACGGTGATCTGGCTGGGGCAGGGCTATCAGGACGATGAAACCGACGGCCATATCGACGAGATCGCGCTGTTCGTGCGTCCCGGCGTGGTGATGGCGATCACCACCGACGATCCGGGCGATCCCAATTTCAAGATCTTCCAGGACAATCTCGACCGGCTGAAGCGCGCCCGCGATGCGAAGGGCCGCGAGTTGGAGGTCATTCCGGTCCAGCAGCCCGCCCGCCGCGACCTGAACGGGGTGCGCCTGACCCTGTCCTACACCAATCTCTACATCGCCAACGGTGGCATCGTGATGCCGGCCTTCGAGGATCCGGCCGACGACGAGGCCTTCCGCGTGGTGCGCAAGGCCTTCCCCGACCGCGAGGTCGTGCAGATCGCCGCGCTGGACATCGTGCGCGGCGGCGGCGGCATCCACTGCATCACCCAGCAGCAGCCGCTTCCCTGACCGGCATCGGTCCCGACGCCTTCGGACCGGGTGGGTCCGGGGCGGGCGATTCCGGAGGGTCAGGGTTTGATCTGACGCAATGCCGCAACGCGGCAAAGGGGACTATGCTGAGGGCTGGTGGTCGATCTGGTTGACGTATTGTCCTCCACCCCGATGGCGCCGCTCCCGGTCGAGACATCCCCAGAGGACTTATCCCCCCGAGGAAAATCCCTCGCGGGAAATCCCCTGAGAAAAATCCAAGGGAGCATCCCGGCGCCCCTTCCCCCGCTTGCCGGGGGAAGGTCGGGTGGGGGAGGATTTGCCTGACGATGCCGTGACTGCGGCCATCCTGCACGGTTCCCATTCCGCCCGCCCGGCTGGAGTGACCATGTCCGCACAGTCATCCGCCCCGATACGATCATCCGCCCCGCCGCCGCCCGCCGATCCACCCCCCGGATCCGGTCATGTGATCGCCGCCCGCGGGTCGGTCATCGACATCCGCTTTCCCGAAGCGGCCCTGCCGCCGCTGTTCGACGCGGTGGAAATCCTGTGGGACGGCCCGGAACGGCTGGTGGCGGAGGTGCAGGCGCATCTCGACGCCGGAACGGCCCGCGCCATCGCCATGCAGGGCACCTCCGGCTTGCGGCGCGGCACGCCGGTCCGCTCCACCGGCGGCCCGCTGACCGCTCCGGTCGGCGACGCCGTTCTGGGCCGGCTGATCGACGTCATGGGATCGGCGCGGGATGATGGGCCCGAACTGCCGGACGGGACGCCGCGGGCGCCGATCCACCGCGCCCCGCCGCCGCTGGCCCGGCGCAGCCCGCGCCGCGATCCGATGGAAACCGGCATCAAGGTGATCGATCTTCTGGCCCCGCTGGCCCGCGGTGGCAAGGCCGCCATGTTCGGCGGCGCCGGTGTCGGCAAGACCGTGCTGGTGATGGAACTGATCCGCAAGATGGTGGAGCGCCACAGCGGCATCTCCGTCTTCGCCGGCATCGGCGAGCGCTCCCGCGAGGGGCAGGAGCTGTGGGAGGAGATGAAGCGGTCGGGCGTGCTCGACCGCACCGCGCTGGTCTTCGGCCAGATGAACGAGCCGCCGGGCGCGCGCTGGCGCGTCGGGCTGACCGCGCTGACCATCGCCGAGCATTTCCGCGACGAGGCGCGGCGCGACGTGCTGCTGCTGATGGACAATGTCTTCCGCTTCGTCCAGGCCGGCGCCGAGGTGTCCGGGCTGCTCGGCCGGCTGCCGTCGCGCGTCGGCTACCAGCCCACGCTGGCCAGCGAGATCGCCGAGCTTGAGGAGCGGGTGGCCTCGACCGCCGGGGCGGTGGTGACGGCGATCCAGGCGGTCTATGTCCCGGCCGACGATTTCACCGATCCGGCGGTCGCCGAGCTGTTCAGCCATCTCGACAGCTCCATCGTGCTGTCGCGCGCCATGGCGGCGGAGGGGCTCTATCCGGCGGTGGACCCGCTGTCCTCCACCTCCAGCCTGCTCGATCCGCTGGTGGTGGGGGAGGCGCATTACCGGCTGGCGGAGGAGGTGCGCGGCACCATCGCCCATTACCGCGAACTTCAGGATGTCATCGCGCTGCTGGGCATGGAGGAGCTGAGCGCCGCCGACCGGCTGGCGGTGGGCCGCGCCCGCCGGCTTCAGCGCTTCCTGACCCAGCCCTTCCTGGTGACCGAGGCCTTTACCGGTCATGGCGGCGTCAGCGTGCCGCTGGACGAAACGCTGAAGGGCTGCCGGGCCATCCTGGACGGCGCGTGCGACGGCTGGGCCGAAGGCGCCTTCTTCATGACCGGCACCCTGGATCAGGCCCGCGAGCGCGACCGCGCCGGGAGGCGGGCATGAGCGCCGAACCGTCAGTTTTCCCCTCTCCCCCTCGGGGAGAGAGGGGATCAAAGCAGGCGAAGGAGCTTTCGCTCGTCATCTCCACCCCGGTTTCGGTCGTCGCCCGGCTCACCGGCATCCGCCATCTGCGGGCGGAGGATGCCAGCGGCGCCTTCGGCATCTGGCCGGGCCATGCCGATCTGCTGACGGCTCTGGCGGTCTCCGTCATCAGCTGGCGCGATGACCAGGGGCGGGACGGGCATTGCGCCGTGCGCGGCGGGGTGCTGACCATCCATGACGGCGCCCGGATCGCGGTGGCGACGCGCGAGGCGGTGACCGGCGAGGATCTGCACGCGCTGGAACGCGACGTGCTGGCCCGCTTCCGCCGCGACCGGGAGGAGGAGGGGGAGGCCCGGTCCGGTGCGCGCCGCATGCATCTGGCGGCGATCCGCCACATCCTGGCCTATCTGCGGCCGGAACGCCGCGCCGGCGGGCCCTTCGGTCCCGGCCGGGACAGCGGGGAGAAGGCGTCATGACCGACGGGCAGGACCCGCTTCCCGGCAGCGTCCGCCGCCATCGCGAGCGGCGGGAGCGCTGGCAACGCGAAGGCGAACGGCCGATGAGCCGCAACTTCGCCCTGATCGGGGCGCTGGGCTGGCTGGTCATCGTGCCGACGCTGGCCGGGCTGTTCGCCGGGCGCTGGCTGGACGAGCGGGCGGGCGGTGGAATCTTCTGGACGGCGGCGCTGCTGTTCGCGGGCGTGGTGCTCGGCGGATGGCTCGCCTGGATACGAATCGAGCAGGAACGTTGACATGATGACCGCCCCCATTCTTCTCCCCATCCTTGCCGGGGCGCTGGCCGGTCTGGCCTTTGGCGCGTTGTTCTTCCGCGGGCTGGCGGCGACGGCGCGGCTCTACGTGGCGGGCGGAGTCCGCCGGGCGATGCCGCTCTATCTGCTGCGTCTGTTCGGCGCCACCGCCGCCTTCACCATGGCCGCGATCTGGGGCGGGGCGGCGGTGCTGCTGGCGATGCTGGCCGGTTTCCAACTGGCCCGCAGCGTCGTGGTCCGCCGCGAACGTCGGGCGCGGGTGGGATGGGGGTGAGCGCGCCATGACCGACTCTCCGCTGACGACTCCGGTGGTTTTCCTGGTGGGACCGGTCCCGGTCACGCTGCCGGTCGTCGTCACCTGGGGGCTGATGGCGGCGATGGCGTTCGGCTCGGCTATCGCCACCCGGCGGCTGCGGGTTGAGCGGCCCGGCCCGGTGCAGACCGTGCTGGAGCTGGTGGTGGAGACGCTGCGCCGGCAGGTCGCCGAGACGATGCAGACCGACGCCACGCCCTTCCTGCCGCTGCTCGGCACGCTGTTCCTCTATCTGGCGGTCGCCAACCTGTCGGGGCTGGTGCCGGGGATGAAGGCGCCGACCGCCTTCCTGGAGACGGCGGCGGCGCTGGCGTTGGTCGTGCTGTTGGCCTCGCAGGCGCTGGGCATCCGCCGGCGCGGCCTGTGGGCCTATCTGAAGGGCTTCGCCCATCCGACACCGCTGCTGCTGCCGTTGAACCTGCTGTCGGAGCTGACCCGCGCCTTCTCGCTGTCGATCCGCCTGTTCGGCAATGTGATGAGCGGGGAATTCGTCATCGCCATCGTGCTGTCGCTGGCCGGGCTGTTCGTCCCGGTGCCGCTGATGGCGCTGGAGGCGCTGCTGGGCCTTGTCCAGGCGTACATCTTCACGGTGCTGGCCGCGGTCTTCATCGGCGGCGCCGTCGGAACAATCGAGAAGGGGTAGGAATCATGGACGTCCATGCCATCAGCATCCTGGGCGCGGCACTGGCGGTGTCGGTCGGCGCCATCGGCCCGGCCCTGGCGGAAGGGCGCGCGGTCGCCGCCGCGATGGAGGCCATCGCCCGCCAGCCGGAAGCCGCCAACACCCTGTCGCGCACCCTGTTCGTCGGTCTGGCGATGATCGAGACCATGGCGATCTATTGTCTGGTCGTCGCCCTGCTCCTGCTGTTCGCCAACCCGTTCGCCTGATCGCGGCAACCCCGAGGTCCGTCATGCGCATCGACGGTTGGACGCTGCTTCTCCAGGCGGTCAATTTCCTGATCCTGGTCTGGCTGTTGCGCCGCTTTCTCTACCGCCCGGTTCTGGCGGTGATCGCCGAGCGTCAGGCCGCGACCGAGCGTGTCCGCAGCGAGGCGGAGGCCGCGCGCAAGGCCGCCGAGGCGGATCGGCGGGGGCTGGAGGCGCAGCGCGCCGCCCTGCCGGCCGAGCGCGACCGGCTGATCGCCGCCGCCCGTGCCGAGGCGGAGGCCGAGGGCGCCGCCCTGCTCGACAAGGCGCGGGCCGAGGCCGGCCAGGCGATGGAGGAGGCCCGCGCCCGGCTGGCGGAGGAGCGGGCGCAGGCGCTGGACGCCTTGCGACGCCACGTGGCCGAGCTTGGCACCCGGCTGGCAGCGCGGCTGTTACGCGCCGCGCCGGCCGCCGCGCTGACCGGTCCGTTGCTTGCGGAGGCCTGCGCGGCGGTGGAGGCATTGGCCGGTCCCCGGCGCGACGCGCTGGTCGACGGAAGCGATCCGGTGCCGGTGCGGCTCACCGTGGCGGGACCGCTACCGGAAGAGGACATGGCGCGGGCGCGCGACCGGCTGGCGGCGGCGCTTGGCTGTCCGGTGGCGCTGGAGCCGGTCGAGGATCCGTCGCTGATCGCCGGGGTGGAGCTGCATTTCGCCCATGCGGTCGTCCGCCGCAGCTGGAAGCAGACGCTGGCCGAGGCGAGGGAGGAGATGAGCCGTGATGAGTCCGAAAAGCAGGATGCTGAAAAGCACGATGCCGGGCCCTCGCTTGAGCAGGCGCTCGCCGCCTGGATGCCGGGCGCCTTGACCCGGCTGGAGGGGCTGGAGGGCGGCGCTCGGCTGGAATCGGTCGGGCGGGTGGAGTCGGTGGGCGACGGCATCGCCCATGTCTCCGGCCTGCCCGATGTCCGGGTCGATGAGCTGCTGCTGTTTCCCGGCGGCGTCGCCGGGCTCGCCATGGATCTCGACGACCGGATCGGCTGCGTCCTGCTCGGCGATGGCGCGGCGGTGGCGGCCGGCGGTATCGTCCATGGTACCGGGACGGTGCTGCGGGTGCCGGTCGGCGACCGGCTGATGGGGCGGGTGATCGACCCGCTCGGCACCCCGCTGGACGACGGCCCGCCGGTGGAGGCCGAGCGCTGGGAGCCGGTGGAGCGCCCGGCCCCGACCATCGCCGAGCGCGCGGCGGTGTCGGAACCGCTGCTGACCGGCACCGCCGTGATCGACGCCATGTTCCCGCTCGGCCGCGGCCAGCGCGAGCTGCTGATCGGCGACCGTGCCACCGGCAAGACCGCCATCGCGCTGGACGCCATCCTCAACCAGGCCGATGGGGATGTTTTCTGCGTCTATGTCGCCATCGGACAGAAGGCGTCGGGTGTGCGCGCGGCGATCGAGGCGGTGCGCCAGGGCGGGGCCGCGGCGCGAACCCTGTTCGTCGTCGCCGCCGCCGATTCCGCTCCCGGCCTGCAATGGCTGGCGCCCTATGCCGGCTTCACCATGGCCGAGCATTTCCGCGACAGCGGCCGGCACGCGCTGGTCATCGTCGATGACCTGACCAAGCATGCGGCGGTCCATCGCCAGCTCTCGCTTCTGCTGCGCCGTCCACCGGGGCGGGAGGCCTATCCCGGCGATGTCTTCTATCTGCACAGCCGGTTGCTGGAACGCGCGGCCAAGCTCGGCCCCGCCAGGGGCGGCGGGTCGCTGACCGCCCTGCCGATCGCCGAGACCCAGGGCGGCAACCTGTCGGCCTATATCCCGACCAACCTGATCTCGATCACCGACGGGCAGGTCTGCCTGGACGCCAAGCTGTTCCACGAGGGGCGGAAGCCGGCGGTCGATATCGGCCGCAGCGTGTCGCGCGTCGGCGGCAAGGCCCAGCCGCCGGCGCTGCGGGCCCTGGCCGAACCGTTGCGGCTCGATTACGCCCAGTTCCTGGAGCTGGAGGTGTTCACCCGCTTCGGCGGGCTGGTGGACGAGCGGACGCGCAAGGCGGTGGCGCATGGCCAGCGCATGCGGGCGCTGCTGGCCCAACGGCATCTGGCGCCCCGCCCGCTGGCGGTCCAGGCGGCGCAACTGCTGGCGCTGGCCGACGGCGCGCTGGACGCTTTGCCGCTGGAGGCGATTCCACGCTTCCAGGCGGCTTTGGGCGCGTTGAGCGCGGCCCATCCGCCCCGGATCGCCGAGGCCCTGGACGATGCCACCAAGACGGCGTTGCGCGACCTGATCGCCCAGGCGGCGGCCGGCCTCGGCGGGGAGGCGCCATGACGGAGCGGCTGACCGAGGTCGAGGCGCGGCGGGCCAGCGTGCGGGATCTGGGGGCGGTGACCGACGTGATGCGCTCGCTCGCCGCCATGCGGTTGCAGCAGGCCTTGGGCACGCTGGCCGGCACCCGCGCCTATGCCGGGGTGATCGCCGGGGCGCTGGCCCAGGCGGTGGATTTGCTGGACGGTGCGGCAAGCCGTGATGCGCCGGTGCCGTGGCCCGTCAACGGCCATGGTCGGTGCGCCTGGGTGCTGTTCGCGCCGGAGCATGGCTTCGTCGGCGGCTTCGCCGAGCGGCTGGCCGAGGCCGCCCTGGCCGCGCCGCCGGACTGCGCGCTGTGGGTGGTGGGGCGGCGCGGCGCCGCCCTGCTGGAGGAGCGCGGCAGGGCGCCGGTCTGGTCGACGGCGATGGCGACCAACACCGATGCCGTCACCGTCACCGCGCGGCGCATCGCCGGGGCGCTCTATGAGGCCGCCGCGGCCGGGCGGCTGGGGCGGGTGGAGTTGCTGTATGGCCGGACCAACGCCGGTGCGCCGCCGGAGCTGACGCGCCGCCTTCTGCTGCCGCTTGATCTGCCACAGGATCGTTTCGGCGACGGCAGGCGGCCGGTGCCGCCGTTGGTCAACATGCCGGCGCGCGACCTGATCGTCCGGCTGGTGGACGAATATGTCTTCGCCCTGCTGGCCGACGCCGCGATGGAGAGCTTCGCGGCGGAGAATGCCGCCCGGCTGTCCACCATGATGACGGCCCGCCACAACATCGAAACCACGCTGGACGAGCTGACCGCGACCGCCCGCCATCTGCGCCAGGAACAGGTCACGACGGAGCTGCTCGAACTGGTGTCCGGCGCCGAGGCGATGGGGTGAGTTTCGCGGGAGGTCCCGGCCATCCCTTCTCCCGGAGGAGACGGGATGGCCGGGGGACAAGAACCGGCGTCAGCCGGCGATTTCGAACTTGATGCCCTGGGCCAGCGGCAGCGCGGAGGAATAGTTCACCGTCGCGGTCTGGCGGCGCATATAGGCCTTCCAGGCGTCGGAGCCGGATTCGCGGCCGCCGCCGGTCTCCTTCTCGCCGCCGAAGGCGCCGCCGATCTCGGCGCCGCTGGGGCCGATATTGACGTTGGCGATGCCGCAATCGGACCCGGCGGCCGACAGGAAGCGCTCCGTCTCGCGGACGTCGGTTGAGAAGATGCAGGAGGACAGGCCCTGCGGCACCGCGTTCTGAAGCGCGATGGCCTCGTCCAGCGTGTCGTAGGTCAGGACATAGAGGATCGGCGCGAAGGTCTCGTGCCGGACCACCTCGGTCTGGGCCGGCATCTCGACGATGGCCGGGGTGACGTAATAGGCGTTGGGGAAGCGGTCGGTCAGCGTGCGCTCGCCGCCGGTGACGGTGCCGCCCTCGGCCTTCGCGGCCTCGATGGCGCGCCGCATCGCCTTGAAGGCGTCGGCATCGACCAGCGGACCCATCAGCACGCCGGACTCCAGCGGGCTGCCGATCGGAACGGAGGCGTAGGCCGCCTTCAGGCGCGGCAGCAGCTGGTCCTTGACCGAGCGGTGGACGATCAGCCGGCGCAGCGTGGTGCAGCGCTGGCCGCAGGTGCCGACGGCGGAGAACAGGATGGCGCGCAGCGCCATGTCGAGATCGGCGGACGGCGCCACGATCATGGCGTTGTTGCCGCCCAGCTCCAGGATCGAGCGGCCGAAGCGCTCCGCCACCATTTTGGAGACCTCGCGGCCCATGCGG
Source organism: Azospirillum sp. B510 (assembly GCF_000010725.1). Lineage (NCBI taxonomy): Bacteria > Pseudomonadati > Pseudomonadota > Alphaproteobacteria > Rhodospirillales > Azospirillaceae > Azospirillum > Azospirillum sp. B510. The sequence continues at coordinate 104,705 of NC_013857.1, forward strand.
GTGGAGCCGGTGGCCGAGACGATCGGGAAGCCGGGATGGGCGACCAGCGCCTCGCCGATCTCACGCCCGCCCTGGGCCAGCTGGGACAGGTTGGCCGGCGCGTCGCAGAAGCGGGCGGCGGCGCGCTCGAAGATCACCTGGCAGGCGGCCGCGGTCAGCGGGGTCTTTTCCGACGGTTTCCAGACCACCGGATCGCCGCAGACCAGGGCCAGCGCCGCGTTCCACGACCACACCGCCACCGGGAAGTTGAAGGCGGAGATGACGAGGCAGGGGCCGGCCGGGTGCCAGGTCTCGCGCATGGAATGGCCCGGACGCTCCGACGCGATGGTCAGGCCGTAGAGCTGGCGCGACAGGCCGACGGCGAAGTCGCAGATGTCGATCATCTCCTGAACCTCGCCCAGGCCCTCCTGGTAGATCTTGCCGGCTTCCAGCGAGACCAGACGGCCGAGATCCTCCTTGGCGGCGCGCAGCTCCTCGCCCAGCAGGCGGACCAGCTCGCCGCGGCGCGGGGCCGGCACGGAACGCCACGCCTCGAAGGCGCGGGCGGCGTTGGCGACGATGTCCGACACCTGCGACGGCGCGGTCTCCGCCACCGTGGCGAGCGTGGCGCCATCCACCGGCGAACGGGCGGTGAGCCCGGCTCCGCTGGAGGTCAGGCCGAAACGGGAGAGGATGTCGCTGTGCTGCACCGGGGTGGCTCCTTGGGTCTGTATAGAATTCCCCCTCTCAGGGGACTTGAGGGGTGGGGGAGTTGAATCACGTCCCCTTTCCCGCCGCGCGGATCTCGGACAGGGTCCGGGTCGGGGTCAGGGCTTCCGGGTCGAGCTTGATGTGGATGATCGCCGGCAGGCCCGACGCGCGGGCGCGCTCGAAGGCCGGGGCGAACTGGTCGGTGGTCTCCACCGTCTCGCCATGGCCGCCATAGGCGCGGGCGAAGGCGGCGAAATCCGGATTTTTCAGCATGGTGGCGGAGACGCGGCCGGGATATTCGCGCTCCTGATGCATGCGGATGGTGCCGTACATGCCGTTGTCGACCACCAGCACGATGACGGCGGCGCCCTCCTGCACGGCGGTGCCGAACTCCAGCCCGGTCATCTGGAAGCAGCCGTCGCCGGCGAAGCACAGCACGTCGCGGGTGCGGTGCTGAAGCTTGGCGGCGATGGCGGCGGGCAGGCCGTAGCCCATCGAGCCGCAGGCCGGCGCCACCTGGGTGCCGAACTGGCGGAAGCGGTGGAACCGGTGAATCCAGGTGGCGTAGTTGCCGGCGCCGTTGGTGAAGATGGCGTCCGGTTCCAGCCGTTCGTCCAGCCAGGCCATGATCGGGCCCATCCGAACCTCGCCGGGACCGGCGTCCGGCGGGGTGCTCCAGGCCAGATAGGCGGCATGCGCCGTCTCGGCGCGGGCGGCCCAGCCGGGCTTGGCCGTCACGGCGAGAGCGGCCATCGCGTCGAGGAAGCCGGCCGGCGTGGCGACCATGCCCAGCGTCGGGCGATAGACGCGGCCGATCTCCTCGGCGCCGGCATGGATGTGGACGACCATCCTGTCCGGATCGGGGATGCCCAGCAGTCCGTAGCCCTGCGACGGCACTTCTGAGAAACGGTCGCCCAGCAGGATCAGCAGGTCGCTGTCCTTGACCAGCGCCGCCAGCTTCGGGTTGATGCCCAGCCCGATGTCGCCGGCATAGAGCGGGTGGCAATGGTCGAACAGCATCTGGCGGCGGAAGGTCACCGCCACCGGCATCGCCAGCCTCTCGGCGAAGCCTTGCAGCGCCGCGACGGAGTCCGCCGTCCAGCGCGAGCCGCCGACGACCAGCAGCGGTCGTTCCGCCTTGCCCAGCAACTCGCCGAAGGCCGCGACCTGGGACGGTGTGGGGGCGCTTTCCACCGGCATGGCGCGCGGGGCGATGCCGGCGTCGGCGATCTCGGTCAGCGTGTCTTCCGGCAGGGCCAGCACCACCGGGCCGGGGCGGCCGGCCATTGCGGTGTGGAAGGCGCGGGAGATCATTTCAGCCACGCGGTCGGCGCTGTCGATCTCGGCGACCCATTTGCACATGCCGCCGAACAGCTTGCCGTAATCGACCTCCTGGAAGGCGTCGCGGCCACGCATACCGCGCTCGATCTGGCCGACCAGCACGACCAGCGGAGTCTCGTCCTGCTGGGCGACATGGATGCCCGAAGCGGCGTTGGTGGCGCCGGGGCCGCGGGTGACGAGGCAGACGCCGGGGCGGCCGGTCAGCTTGGCCTGGGCCTCCGCCATCATCGCCGCACCGCCCTCGTGGCGGCAGACCACCATCTCGATCGGGCTGTCATGCAGGGCGTCCAGCACGGCGAGATAGCTCTCGCCCGGCACGCCGAACACCCGCCGCACGCCCTGCGCCTCCAGCGCTTCGACGATCAATTGACCACCGGTCTTCATCGCGATGCCGCCCCGCCCAGCCTATGGGAATTATTCCGAATCTCCAGGATACCGACGGTGCCGCGCCGCGCGCCAGAGCGCAAACGACTTTCTTTCCACCGGTCATGAGCTTTGGTAATGAAGCGGTCATGGATTTGCAGCGCCGTCTTCTTCCCTCGATGAGCATGCTGACCGCCTTCGAGGCGGCGGCCCGCACCGGCAGCTTCACCGCGGCGGCGGCGGAGCTGTCGCTGACGCAAGGGGCGGTCAGCCGGCAGATCAAGGCGCTGGAGGACCAGATCGGCACCGCGCTGTTCATCCGCAAGGGCCAGCGGGTGACGCTGACCCCGACCGGGGCGCTCTATGCCGATCCGATCCGCGACGCGCTGCGCCAGATCGCGGCGGCCACCGTGCGGACCATCGCCGCACCCAAGGGCGGCGTGCTGAACCTCGCCATCCTGCCGACCTTCGGCACGCGCTGGCTGGTGCCGCGCCTGCCGGCCTTCCAGTCGGCCCACCCCCAGGTGACGATCCACTTCACCACCAAGCTGGCGCCCTTCGATTTCCGCCTGCACGACCTGGACGCGGCGATCCATTACGGTTTCGGCGACTGGCCCGACGCCGTGTGCGATCATCTGCTGGACGAGGAGGTGCTGCCGGTCTGCTCCCCCGCCTTCCTCGCGGCGCATCCGGTGGCGGAGCCGGCCGACCTGCTGTCGCTGCCGCTGCTGCACACCAGCACGCGGGCCGACGCCTGGAACGAATGGCTGGCCGCCCAGGGGCTGGCCCCGCGGCCCGGCGCCGGCATGGTGTTCGAACAGTTCGCCACCACCGCCCAGGCGGCGGAGGCCGGCCTTGGCGTCGCCCTGCTGCCGACCCTGCTGGTCCGCGGCGAGCTGGCCGACGGCGCCCTGGTCCCGGCGATGGACCGGCCCCACCGCAGCGCGCGGGCCTATCATCTCGTCCATCCGCGCGGCAAGGCCAACCACCCGCCCTTCGCCGCCTTCCGCCAATGGCTTCTGGCGGAGGCGCGGGGAGGCTGACCTGTCTCAGACCGCCGCCAGTTCCCCGATCCCCTCGCCGTCGCGCCGCACCGCCAGCCGGCGCTCGTGGAAGGCGGCGAGGCTGGGGCGGTGGCCGACGCTGATCAGCGTGGTGCCGGGCAGCCGCTGGCGCAGCAGGCCGTAGAGCCGTTCCTCCGTCTCCGGGTCGCAGGCCGACGTCGCCTCGTCCAGATAGAGCCAGCCCGGCTTGTGCAGCAGGGCGCGGGCGATGGCGACGCGCTGCTGCTCGCCGCCGGACAGGCGTTGCGACCAGTGATCCTCCTCGGCCAGCCGGTCGGCGAAGCCGGCCATGCCGACGGCGTCCAGCACCTCGCGCACCGCATCCGCCTCGAAGGCGTCCGGGGCGGCGGGGTAGGTGACGGCGGCGCGCAGGGTCCCGATCGGCAGGTAGGGCTTCTGCGGCAGCATCATGCCGCCATTGGCGGCGGCCGTGCCGCCGGCGGGCAGGGCGATCCGGCCCCGGCCGAAGGGCCAGATGCCGGCGATCGCGCGCAGGATCGTGCTCTTGCCCGATCCCGACGGGCCGGTGATCAGCAGCGTCTCGCCCGGCCGAACCGTCAGGTCGGCGCGGACCAGCGGCGTGCCGCCCTTCGGCAGGGTCAGGATCAGCCCGTCCAGCGTCAGGGCGCCGTCGGCCGCCGCCGCGCGTTCCACCCCGGCATGATCGCGGCTGGCGGCGCGCACCGTCTCCACCGCATGGCGGAAGCCGGTCAGACGGCTGGTGGTGGCGTGCCAGTCGGCGAGGCTTACATAGGCGTCGATGAACCAGGACAACGCCCCCTGCACCTGCCCGAAGGCCTGGGAGGTCTGCATCAGCGAGCCCAGCGGCAGGGAGCCGTTGAAATAGCGCGGGGCGGCGACCACCAGCGGGAAGATGACGGCGACCTGACCATAGGCCGAGGTGAACCAGACCAGCCGCTTCTGCGTGCGCATCAGCGCCCACCAGTTGGCGACCACGCGGGCGAAACGGTCGTTGAAGCCGCGCGCCTCCTGCGCCTCGCCCTGTTGCAGGGCGATGCTCTCGGCATTCTCGCGCAGGCGGACCATCGAGAAGCGGAAATCGGCCTCGTAACGCTGCTGGTCGAAGCTGAGGCGGGCCAGCGGCTTGCCGATCTTGTGGGTGATCCAGGTGCCGGCGACGGCATAGACCAGCGCCACCCAGACCATGTAGCCGGGCAGGTCGATGCCCAGCCACGGGATGGTGACCGATCCCGACAGGCTCCACAGGATGGCGAGGAAGGAGACCAGCGAGACCAGATTGGTCAGGAAGCCCAGCGACAGGCTCAGCGTCAGTTGCACGAAGCTTCGCAGATCCTCGGCGATGCGCTGGTCGGGGTTGTCGGTGCCGGTGTCGGCGAATTGCAGGCGGTAATAGGTCTGGCTCTCCAGCCAGTCGCCGAGATAGCGCTCGGTCAGCCAGCGTCGCCAGCGGATTTGCAGCATCTGGTTCAGGTAGAGGCGATAGACCGCCACCGCGATGAAGACCAGCGCCAGCCCGCCGAACACCAGAAGCGCATGGAGGAAGGCGCCCTGGTCCTTCTCCTGCAACGCGTTGAAGATGTCGGCGTTGATCTGGGTGAACCAGACCTCCATGAACACGGCGCCGAGATTGAGGGCGACGATCGCCGCCAGCAGGCCGCGCGCCGCCCATTTCTCTTCGGAGGACCAGTAGGGGCGGGTCAGGCGCCAGACGTCGGCCAGGAAATGCCGCGCCGCGGACAGGCGCGCGGTGAGGCCGGGAGAGGAATCGGAACTTGCGGGCATTGGTCGGGCACTCGCAGGCGGTCGGAGATCGTCTTGCCGATTACCACCCTTTGCCCCGCCCGCGCTATGAAATCGCTGTCACTTGCCGCGGACCATGTCCCAACCGGCCGCCGCCGCCCCGGCGGTCTCGCCGTCAGCGCCGCTGCCCGGCCGAGTTGCGGCAGTCGCCCAGGATGTTGCCGACGGTCACCCGTTCCCGCTCGTCCATGGCGAGATCCCAGCGCGCCTTCACCAGGATCCAGTCGGCGACATAGAGGCAGACGCCGTCGCGTTTGGGCGGCAGCCAGTCTTCCGGCCCCTTGGAGCCCTTGGCGCGGTTCGCCTCGCGGCTGGAGACCAGCAGGGTCAGCGGGTCGCTGGTGTCGTTGGCGTAGGCGGCGCGTTTCTCCCGGCTCCAGCCATGGCCGCCGCTGGCATAGGCCTCCTCCAGCGGCACCCGGTGGTCGATGTCGACCATCTGGGGGTCGGTGAAGCGCTCGCCGGTGTAGGGGTCGGTCCAGTCGCCCGACTTCACGGCGCAGCCCTTGGCATCGAGCGTCGCCGGACGGCGGGAGTCGCGGATCAGCACCTTTTCGCGGGCGTTCAGACAGCCGCCGTCGAGCGCCAGCCAGTGCGGCCACTCCTCGCGCTCATAGCCGCGGCGCTTTTCGGGTTCCACCCGGATGCCGTCCAGCTGGCGGGCCACTTCGGAGAAATCGATCCCGTCGGCCGGGCGGGCGATGACCGGCGGCGGCGGCTCGGCCGCCTCCTGGCGGCGTGGCTGGCGTTGGCGGTGGGTCTCCCCGCCCAGCAGGCGGTCGAGCGTGCCGGGCGGTATGATGTGGACCCGCTCCGCCACGGCGGCGGCGGCGAGCAGTGCCAGGACGATGAACAGGCCCCGCAGGGTCAGGGATCGGCGGCGGGCCATGTCAACCCGCCCAAGACCGGTCCCCGCTCCACAGGGGAGAAGTGGATGGGGGAGAAGGAGAAATCGTCACTCCAGCCATGTTCCGCCCGCCGTTTCGATCCGCCGCCGTCATACACCGGCGGCGGACCCGACCTCAAGGCATGCGGCCGGTCAGGGTGGCGCTCAGCCCTTCGAGCAGGCCGATCTGGCACATGGTGTCGAAGGTGGCGCGCATCAGCGACGGGTCGCCGATCGATACGCGGATGTCGCCGGCGCGCGGCTCCGTGTGGCGGCGGCGGACCTTGCTGCCGCACAGCTCCTGCAGGACCTCCAGCAGCATCACCAGCGAGGTGGCCCGGCCGGTGCAGAGATTGAAGAGCTGCGCGCCGGCGAAACGCCGTTCCATCGCCAGCGCCAGGATGCGCACCACGTCGCCGACGAAGACGAAATCACGCACCTGTTGGCCGTCACCATGGATCTCCACATCCTCGCCACGGGCGACCCGGCGGGCGAAGATGGAGATCACGCCGGAATAGGGCGACATCGGATCCTGGCGCGGTCCGTAGACGTTGAAGAAGCGGAAGCCCACCGTCGGCACCCCCTGGATCGCCCAGGCGACGCGGCCATGCATCTCGCAGCCCAGCTTGTCGACGCCGTAGGCGGACAGCGGACGCGGCGGTTCGTCCTCCCTCAGCGGGGTATTGGTGTTGTCGCCGTAGATCGCGGCGGACGAGGCATAGACCACCGGGACCGGATGGCCGCCCTTGGCGTTACGCGCCGCCTCGAACACGGTGACGGTGCCCAGCAGATTGGTGCGGTGGGTCTCCGCCCACAATTCCCGCGATTTCTGCACCGAGGCCACGGCGGCGAGGTGGAAGACGCCGTCCACGCCCTCGCCGGCGTCGCCCGCCATCGCCTCGCGCACCGCGGCGGGATCGGCGACGTCGCCCACCACCAGCTTCGCGCCATGCGGCTTGTTTTGCAGGCTGCCGCTCGACAGGTTGTCGAGAATCGTCACCCGATGCCCGTCGGCCAGCAGCCGGTCGGCCAGATGCGAACCGATGAAGCCGCATCCGCCGGTGATGAGGTAGTGTGCCATGGTCCGTTCGAGCCCTTCCTTGTTGCGCCGGCTTCGCCGCGCCGCAGCGGAAAGCCGGAAACCCATCCCCAAGAGTCGGGACACAACCAATGGTTCGCCAGACCATCTTCGGGATAGGACCGCGCCTAAACCGGGGAGGCGGCCTGGACCGTCCGGCGACCCAGGAGGCGAATCGGTGCCGCTTCCCTCATGACGGTTTTGGGACAGGCGGGACCGATGGTTCAACAGGCTTATCCACCGCCTTGTCCACGGTTCTGTGGATAACTATGGTCAAGCGCGCGGGGCGTCCCCGCGCGTCGCGCCAGTCACACTGGTGCAGAAATGCTGCCCTATGCGACTGGTTGCTTCGCTGCACGGCACAAATCCGGTCAAAGCAAAAGGCCCCACCGTGGCGGTCATGCCACAGCGGGGCCTCGCGAGGGATCCGGACAGGGCTGTGGACGAAGGCCACGGCCGCGCTTGCCCGGTTGCCGGGCGTCAGCCCTGCGGGCCGAGCATTTCCGCCTTCACGGTGGCGAAAGCCCAGTCGAGCCAGGGCAGCACCGCCTCCATATCCTCATTCTCCACCGTCGCGCCGCCCCACAGGCGCAGGCCGGGAGGCGCATCGCGGTAGGAACCGGCGTCGAAGGCGGCCTCCTCCTTCTCCAGCAGGGCCGACAACTTCTTGGCGAAGGCGGCCTGGGCCTCCTCCGACAGGGCGGTCACCTCCGGATCGGTGAAGCGCAGACAGATCGAGGTGCAGGAGCGGTTCGCCGGATCCTTCGCGAGGAAGCCAGCCCAGGGGCTGGTCTCCACCCATTCCGCGACGATGCGCAGATTCTGTTCCGACCGGCGGATCAGCGGGGTCAGGCCGCCCAGCGACAGCGCCCAGCGCAGGCCGTCGATGGCGTCCTCGACGCACAGCATCGACGGGGTGTTGATGGTGTCGCCTTCGAAGATGCCCTCGATCAGCTTGCCGTTCTTCGTCATCCGGAAGATCTTCGGCAGCGGCCGGTCGGGCTGGAAGCTCTCCAGCCGTTCGACGGCGCGCGGGCCCAGCACCAGCATGCCGTGCGCCGCCTCGCCGCCCAGCACCTTCTGCCAGGACCAGGTGGCGACATCGAGCTTGTGCCAGGGCAGCGCCATGGCGAAGGCGGCGGAGGTGGCGTCGCAGATGGTCAGCCCCGCGCGGTCGTCGGCGATCCAGTCGCCGTCGGCGACGCGGACACCGGCGGTGGTGCCGTTCCAGGTGAAGACGACGTCACGGCTGAAATCGACCGAAGACAGGTCCGGCAATTCGCCATAGGGGGCGATCAGGTTGCGGACGTCGGGAAGCTTCAACTGATTGGCGACGTCGGTGACCCATTCCTTGCCGAAGCTTTCCCAGGCCAGCATGTCGACGCCGCGCGGGCCCAGCAGCGACCACAGCGCCATCTCCACCGCCCCGGTGTCGGAGGCGGGGACGATGCCGATGCGGTAGTCGCCGGGAATGCCAAGCACCGCGCGGGTGAGGTCGATGACCTCCTTCAGCTTGGCCTTACCGGGCTTGGAGCGGTGGGAGCGGCCGAGCAGCGCGCCGTCCAGCGCATCGAGCGACCAGCCTGGACGCTTCGCGCAGGGGCCGGAGGAGAAGAGCGGGGTGTCGGGGCGGCGGCTGGGCCGGCCGGCGGTGTTGGCATTCATGGCGCGGACTTCCTGTCCCGGAACGGGAATGTGCGGAGGCCCGGACCTTAAAAGCTGTGTCCGGCCCCGTCAATCGACCCTGGCGGACCTCAGCCCGGCGGACACCGCAGGCAAAGCCACCGTCTGGCGGCTTATCTGCTGCGGCCGACCTTGCCGTTGCGGTAGGTCCAGGCGGCCTCGCCCCCGCCGCCCGGCTGGGGCATGGAGACGGTCAGGGTGTCGTTGTCGATGGAGACCTGGGCGGCGTCGCTGCACGAACCGAAGGGAAAGGAGACCATCGGTTGCGTCCCGCCCAACTCCAGGATGCGGAAGCGGGTCGGGCAGTCCTTGGCGCCGGTGTCGGCCTGGAACAGGGCGATCCAGCGGTCCTTCAGGGAATAGGCGCCGACGAAGGACAGCATGGCGCTCTCCTTGTCCTCGAACACCGGCTTGTCGTCGACCGACACCTGGGTGTGCTTCGGCGCGACGTCGGTCATCGTCAGCACGTTGTTGCCGAGCGCCGCCATCAGGCGCGGTTCGGCCGCCGCGGCGGAGGCGGCGATCCCGAAGCCAACCGAAAGGCTGCCCACCACCGTGACGCACACGCTAAGAACCCGCAAAGGCCGTCTCCCTGGCTGCTGCGCCCCGGCGGGGCGGCTTGTCCGAACGGGGCGCACCATAATGCGGCAGGCGCTCCGCCGGAAGCCGTCCTTTTCGGTTTGAGGCGGTCAAGGTCAGGCGATCGACGGCTCCGGCGCCGGTCTCAGCGGATGTTGACGCTGAGGCCGAAGCCGGGGACGACCGCCGGCGGGGCGTAGACGACCGGCGGCGGCGGGGCATAGATCACCCGCGGTGGCGGGGGCGGCGCATAAACCACCGGCGGCGGGGCGTAGATGACGGGCGGCGGTGCGTAGAACACGTCGCGCTCGCGCCAACGCGGGTGGTGGGGCCGGTCCCAGCCACGCCATTCCGGTCCACCGTGCCATTCTGGTCCACCGCGCCATCCCGGTCCGCCGCGCCAGTCGTCATGGGCGGCGGCGGCGCCGGCGGTGGCACCCAGCATGGATCCGGCGAGCAGAGCGCCCAGAGCCACGGCTTTCAATCCAGAACCAAAGCGGCCAGTCATTCCGGCGTCCTCCAACTGTCGGGGGCATCCCGCCCCTATGATCGGATGAACGCCGCCGCCTCCGCTTTCATTCCGGCCTTCCGGAAAGATTTTGGCCATATGGCTTTGATTATAGGGCTTCGGTCGGGGAATCAGGCCCTGGCGGATGCCGGCGGCGCGAACAGGCTGGGCTGCCTGTAGGCGGGGCGGTCGGCGGGACGGCCGAAATGATAGCCCTGGGCCAGTTCGAAACCCCAGGCGTTGAGCTGTGCCGCCTGGTCCTGGGTCTCCACCATTTCCGCGATCACCCGCACGCGGACTTCCCGGCACAGTCCGACCATGGCGCGCAGGATGGCGTCGTCGCGCGGGCTGCCCCCGAGCCGGCGGACATAGCTGCCGTCGATCTTCACGAAATCGACGGGCAGGGCCTGGATATAGGGAAAGGAGGCGGCCCCGGCGCCGAAATCGTCCAGGCAGATGCGATGGCCGGCCCGCCGCAGCTCCTCCAGGATGCGGGCGGCGCGCGGCAGGTCGGTCAGGCCGGTCGACTCGGTCACCTCGACCAGCAGGCGGGAGCGCAGGGCGGGGTCGCGACCGACCAGCCGCTGGAAGGCGACGACGAAGATGTCGCTGCCCAGCGAGGCGGCCGACATGTTGACGGCGATCTGCAACGTCGGATCCGCCGCGAGCGTCTCCAGCGCCTTTTCGCAAACCAGCAGGTCGACGTCATGGACCAGGCCGATCTGCTCGGCGAAGGCGATGGTCGGGCCGGGGGCGCCGTTGGGGAAGCGGGCCAGCGCCTCGTAATGGTGCAGGCCGCGGGTGGCGAGCGAGACGATGGGCTGGAATTGCAGCTTCAACCGGTCGTCGGTCAGGGTGGTGCGCAGGCTGGTCACCCGCGTCACCGTCTGATCGACCAGCAGCTTCACCGCGTCATGCATGGTCGAGATGTCGAAGTTCGTCGAATCCTCGGCGAAACTCTTGATCGTGAACATCAGCACCCGACCGGCATCTTCGCGGCTGAGGCCCGGCGCCGACATGTCGAGCGTCAGGTTTTCCGACGCCAGCGGCTGACCATCCGGCGACAGGCTGGCGCCGGTCACCGCGATCTCATCGGCGAGCGTGCTGGCCGACAGGTCGCTGCCATGGACAAGGCCGAAGCGGTCCTCCCCCAACCGGGTGGCCAGCGTGTCGTCGGCGGCATGAACGCGCAGCAGGGCCCCGACCTCTCCCAGAAGGCGCAGGGTCAGTTCCGGCCCCAGCCGCGACTTCACCTCGCCGAAATCAGCGATCTTGATCAGGGTCAGCTTCGGCGGCGCCTTGCCGACATCGACGCCGAAGCGCTCGCCCAACTGGGCCTGGAAGGCGTCGGGATCGAGCAGCCCGGTTTCCGCGTCGCGCGCCGGCTGCGCCGTGCCCGCCCCCTGGCTTTCCGATTTGGTCAGCGTCAGCTGGACATTCGGCGAGCGGCCGAGCCGGTAGCCCGACAGCATCGCCTGCATTCCGCCGGCCAGGGCCACCGCGCGCGGTTCCAGCCGGCAATTGGAGCCGGCGGTGCGCAGCAGACGCCGCACCAGCCCGCGGTCTCCGGCCGCGACCACCCGGTCGATGGACTGGCCGATCAGGTCGGCATCGGTGGTGCCGAGCAGATGCTGGAGCGCGCCGGCCGCGAAGCCGATGGTTCCGCGGGCGTCCACCTCGATGAGCACATCCGCATTGGCGAATGCGAAGCCAAGGAAGCGGGCGACGTCCGATGTCATGATGCCTCGGCAAGTATCGCGGTTTGGCGGGATAGTCGGACGGCTATCGTCCTGAGCAATAAAATATCTGATAATGGTTCGTATACTTATCCTAAATGAAGCCTTGCCGCCATCGAATTTGCCGATTGACAAAGTTTCAATTACGGACGCGGCGCATACTAAGGTATGCGATGGACAATGAGAGGAAATTGGTCCCGGCCGGCCGCGATCACCCTGCGCGATCGCCGGCCTCCACTTCCCCGGGGCCGGCATTCATGGTAAATGATGCCCTATGGTAGAGACCCGTCGCACAGGTGACCGTTCGAACGAGCCGATCCGCCCGGATGCCGGCGGCGGGCGGGTTCCCGCGGCCGGCGTGCGTGCGCGGGCGGACGGTGTCGCCCAGCAGGGGCGTCAAAGGGTTCCGAGCCTGCGTGAATTGGCGGCGCTGGTGGTCAATGGCGTGTTGACCCTGCCGCGCAACTATCGCCGCGGAATGTTCCTCGATGTGCAGGTGTAGCGCGCGGGTTCAGGGACGGGTGTAGGCGGCGGCATCGGGACCGAACAGCCGGTCTATCAGCAGTTCCGGCAGCTCATATTGCGGCAGGCACAGGCTGGTGCTGCGGGCGTGCAGCAGGTGCAGGCACAGCCCCTCCGCATCGGGGAAGGTGCCGACGCGGAAGCGTTCGCGGGCGGCCCTGACGAAGGGCGTGTCCTCGCAGGCGTTCACCGCGGGGAAGCGGATCTCTTCCCACACCGAACGCCGGTAGGCGTAGGAGAAGCCGTAGCCGTCGAGATTATCGGGGGAGGGCGGGCTGTCCGGCGCCTCCACATAGCTGCACCCTTGCCGGCCCCAGCGATGGTGCGAGCCGCCGCGGGCGGTGTCCCAATAGCCGAAGCGCCGGTAGGGCGCGCTGTAGAGGAACCAGCCCGACAGCGTCACCAGATCATGTCCCCGCTCCAGCCAGCCCAGCATCCGCTCCACATAGGCCGGCGCATAGAAATCGTCATCGTCCATATGGACGATCACCGATCCCTTGGCATGGTCCGCCAGGATGTTGCGCTTCTCGCCGATGGCGTAGCGGCTGGGCGAGTAAAAATATTTGAGCCGGGGGCTGGCCAGCGGCTTCAGATAGGCGGAGGGGCGCGGGCTGTCGTCGAACACCAGCCACTCGATCTCGCCATGGGTCTGTGCCTGGATGCGGGCGTGCAGGCGGGGCAGGAACTCCTCCCGCTGCCAGGTGGGCGTGATGATGCTGACCAGGGGAGCGGAAGGGACTGTGGGCGTCATGGTCGTTTTCTTGTCCGGACGGGCTGCCAGCGTGTAGACAGGGGGCAGGATAACACCGCGATCCGCCACTGTGCATGCCACCATCCATCGGGGTCCGCACCGCGCAAGGGGCGGCGAGGGAATGATTAAGGACACGTCCCGTGGGAATGATCGACCGCATCTGGATCGTCTTCGCTGCGCTCAATGGCGCCATGGCGGTCGGCACCGGCGCCTATGCCAGCCACGCGCTGGCCGCCCAGCCGCAGGCGCAGGAGTGGTTCCGCATCGCCGGACAGTACCAGATGGCGCATGCGCTGGCGCTGGTTCTGCTGGTGGCCCTGGGCGGTCGGGTGACCGCGAGCGGGCGCTTGCTCCTGCGGACGGCGGGATGGCTGTTCGTCGCCGGAATCCTGCTGTTCTGCGGCACGCTCTATGCGCTGGCGACGATCGGCCCCCTGCCGCTGCCGATGACGGCGCCGGCCGGCGGCTGGAGCTTCATGCTGGGTTGGCTGGCGCTGGCGGTCGCGGCGCTGCGGGTGCGCGGCTGAGGCTTGGCGCCCCGCTGGCCGGCTTCGCTCGATCGACCGGCGTCAGCCCGCCGTGGCGGCCCGCAGGTCGGAACGGCCGATCCCCTGGTCGCCGGCTGGTCCATCGCCCTCGGCGTCTTCCGCGGCGGGTGCGCAGTAAAGCCCGTGCAGCGTGGCCATGATGGTCTGCGCCTCGTGCCCGTTCAGCGAATAGTAGATGTTCTGGGCGCTGCGCCGCGTGCGCACCAGATTGTCGTTGCGCAGCCGGGCCAGATGCTGCGACAGCGCCGACTGGCTGAGGCCGACCAGATCCTCCAGTTCACCCACCGACCGCTCCCCCTGACTGAGGTGGCACAGGATCAAGAGGCGCCGTTCGTTGCACATCGCCTTCAACAGCGCGCTCGCTCGGCGGGCATTGGCCTGCAAATCCTCGATCTTCATCGCTCTACCGTCGCCCTGTCCGTTCCGATTCGTTTTGTGCCCGAGCCATCCCCGGGCCATGCCTGTGCCATCGTTGAGCGGCCAAGCAAATAAAAATGCCCGTATCCTAGTATATTCGTACCCGATGGGCATTGTCCACATGCCGCAAAGCTCCATGGGAACCACGCCACTGCTTGGCCCTGGCATAGGCTCGAGGATCGCCGTCATCGCCGGTCCGCGCTTTTTCTATCGGAGATAATCAGTTCCGCTGTACACGTACAAATCCTTGGTTGCGGATTTGGCGGCGGGAGCGGCGTGATGCGTCACCATCCGTCGTGACAGTGCCCGGTGGACCGGGGTAGCATTCCTCCATGACCGACCACCCGTTGAATACCAAGGGCTTGCAGTGCCCGCTCCCCGTCCTGCGCGCGCGCAAGGCGATCAAGGCCATTGCCGTCGGCGACACCTTGACCGTCGAGGCGACCGACCCCGGTGCCCGCAGGGACTTCCCGGCCTTCTGCGAGGCGACGGGCAACCGCCTGCTGTCCGTCGCGGAGGAGGGGGGCGTCCTGCGCTTCGTCATCGAGCGGGTGGCCTGAGCGCCGTCCATGGCCGCCTTTCACGGGCGTCCTTCATGGCGCCGTCCCGCATCCCTTCGTATCCAATAGCGTCGTGTAGCGGATTGCCGCGCTTCCCGAAAGTGGGCTGTGACGAATCGTCCCGGATTCAGCCTGTACTTTCATTAGCGATGCGGGAAGAATGGTTTTCGGAAACGCCTGAGACGCCGCCTGAAAACCGCCCGAAAAACAACGATAACGACCGAAAATCGATGTTCACCACCCTGTTCACCCACCCGGCGTGCCTGGAGCACGACACGGGTCTCGGTCATCCCGAATGCTCCGACCGCCTGCGCGCCGTGCTCGCCGCCCTGGAGACGGAGGAGTTCCACATGCTGGAACGGCAGGAGGCGCCGCGCGCCACGGTTGAGCAGCTTCTGCGGGCGCACCCGCGGTCGCACATCGACCGCGTGCTGTCCCTGATCCCGGAGGTGGAGCATGCGGGCGTCGATGCCGACACGGTCGTTTCGCCCGGATCGGGGGAGGCGGCGCTGCGCGCGGCGGGCGCCGTCTGCGCCGCGGTCGACGCGGTGGCGACCGGCCAGTCGCGCAACGCCTTTTGCGCCGTCCGCCCGCCCGGTCATCATGCGGAGCGGGAGAAGGCGATGGGCTTCTGCCTGTTCAACAACGCCGCCGTCGGCGCCTTCCACGCCCGTGCCGCCCATGGTTTGCAACGGGTGGCGGTGATGGATTTCGATGTCCATCACGGCAACGGCACGCAGGACATCCTCCAGCACGACCCCGACATGCTCTATTGCTCGACCCACCAGTCGCCGCTCTATCCCGGCACCGGCGATGCGGGCGAGAAGGGGGAATACGGCAACTGCGTCAACGCGCCGCTGCCGGCGATGGCCGGCTCGCCGGAATTCCGCCACGCCATGACGCATGTCATCCTGCCGGCCATCGATCATTTCAAGCCGGACCTGCTGATCATCTCCGCCGGCTTCGACGCCCATTCGCGCGATCCGCTGGCCGGTCTGCATCTGATCGACGATGATTTCGTCTGGGCCACCCGCAAGCTGGGCGAACTGGCCCGCACCCATTGCGGCGCGCGGATCGTCTCGGTGCTGGAGGGCGGGTACAATCTGCGCGCCCTCGCCTCGGCGAGCGCCGCCCATGTGCGCGAACTGATGTATTGCTGACAGGCGCGATCCGGGCGGATGGTCCCCCCTCCCTTCCGGGAGGGGACTGTCCGAACGCATAGGCCGGAGCCATGCGGCACATAGTCCGCAAGTGTCGGGACCACGGACCGCCTCGGGTCTTGCGCCGGACGGTAGCGGGGCATACCTTCGCGGGCTCGAGGTTTCATCGATGGTTCTGCCCGACATGCACCCTGCCGCCTCCCCAGGTCCGAATTCCGGCGTTCCCATTCCGCCCGACATCGCCGCCCTCAGCTTCGAGGACGCGCTCGCCGAACTGGAGCGGATCGTCCGCCAGCTTGAGGAAGGGCGCGGCAAGCTGGACGACGCCATCTCCTCCTACGAGCGGGGCACGGCGCTGAAGCGCCATTGCGAGCTGAAGCTGCGCGAGGCGCAGGCCAAGATCGACCGCATCACCGTGAGCGCCGACGGTTCCCTCGGCACCGAACCCGCCCGGATCGACTGACGTGCAGACCACTTCCCAATCCGATCTGAAATCCGCCATGGCGGAGATCGCGCAGGCCGTTGAACTGAAGATCGGCGCCCTGCTGCCGACCACCGACCTGCCGGAGGCGCGGGTGTTCGAGGCCATGCGCTATGGCTGCCTGAACGGCGGCAAGCGGCTGCGCCCCTTCCTGGTGATGCAGTCCTCCGCCCTGTTCGGCGTCAACCCGGACTGCGCCATCCGCGCCGCCGCCGCGGTGGAGATGGTCCACAGCTATTCGCTGGTCCATGACGACTTGCCGGCGATGGATGACGGCGAGCTGCGGCGCGGCCGTCCGACCTGCCACCGCCAGTTCGACGAGGCGACCGCCATCCTGGCCGGCGACGGGCTGCTGACGCTGGCCTTCGAGGTGCTGGCCGATCCGGCGACCCATGAGGACCCCAACATCCGCTGCCAGCTGGTGACGGCGCTTGCCAAGGCCGCCGGCGGGCACGGCATGGTCGGCGGCCAGATGCTGGACCTGATCGCCGAGCATGAGACTTTCGACCTCGGCACCACCACGCGGTTGCAGCGCCTGAAGACCGGCGAGATGATCGCCTTCTCCTGCGAGGCCGGCGGTATCCTGGGCAAGGCCAGCCCGCCGCAACGTACGGCGCTGCGCGCCTATGCCCACGACCTCGGCCTCGCCTTCCAGATCGTCGACGATCTTCTGGACGTGGAAGGCACGGCGGAGGAGACCGGCAAGACGGTCGGGCGCGACGCCCAGGCCGGCAAGGCGACCTTCGTGTCGATCCTGGGCCGCGACCGCGCCCGAGCCCAGGCCGAGATGCTGGCCGATCAGGCGGCGCAGCACTTGGACATTTTCGATGGGCGTGCCGATATGTTGAAGGCGGTCGCCGACTTCGTCGTCGCGCGCCGCGCCTGACCAGAGCTTTGAGGACCATCACGACGTGACCGCCACCAAGACCCCGCTGCTCGACCTTTGTCCGACGCCAGCCAAGCTGCGGGCCCTCAAGCCCGAGCAGCTCCGCCAGTTCGCAGACGAGCTGCGCACCGAGACCGTGGACGCCGTATCGGTGACCGGCGGCCATCTCGGCGCCGGGCTGGGGGTGGTCGAGCTGACGGTGGCGCTGCATTACGTGTTCGACACGCCCTATGACCGGCTGATCTGGGATGTCGGTCACCAGTGCTATCCCCACAAGATTCTGACCGGGCGGCGCGACCGCATCCGCACGCTGCGCATGGGCGGGGGCCTGAGCGGCTTCACCAAGCGCTCGGAGAGCGACCACGACCCGTTCGGCGCCGGTCACAGCTCCACCTCCATCTCCGCCGGCCTCGGCATGGCGGTGGCCAGCAAGATGAAGGGGGAGCGGCGCAACGTCATCGCCGTGATCGGTGACGGCGCGATGAGCGCCGGCATGGCCTATGAGGCGATGAACAACGCCGCCTCCACCAAGTCGCGGCTGATCGTCATCCTCAACGACAACGACATGTCGATCGCTCCGCCGGTCGGCGCGATGAGCGCCTATCTGTCGCGGCTGATCTCGTCCAAGCCCTATCTGTCCCTGCGCCATCTGGCGAAGGAGATCGCCGACCAGCTGCCGCGCCCGCTGCGCAACGCCGCCCGCCGGGCGGAGGAATACGCCCGCGGCATGGTCACCGGCGGTACCCTGTTCGAGGAGCTGGGCTTCTACTACATCGGCCCGATCGATGGGCATAACCTGGACCATCTGCTGCCGGTGTTGCAGAATGTCCGGGACGCCGACGACGACAAGCCGGTGCTGATCCATGTCGTCACCAAGAAGGGCAAGGGCTATGGCCCGGCCGAGGAGTCGGCCGACAAGCTGCACGCCGTCGCCAAATTCGACGTGGTGACCGGCACCCAGTCCAAGCCGAAGTCGAACGCCCCGACCTACACCCGCGTCTTCGCCCAGAGCCTGATCGCCGAGGCGGCGGCAGACCCCTCCATCGTCGGCATCACCGCCGCCATGCCGTCGGGAACCGGGCTGGACCTGTTCGGGGAGCGTTTCCCCGACCGCTGCTTCGACGTCGGCATCGCCGAACAGCATGCGGTGACCTTCGCCGCCGGCATGGCGACGGAGGGGTTCAAGCCCTTCTGCGCCATCTATTCCACCTTCCTCCAGCGCGCCTACGATCAGGTCATCCATGACGTGGTGTTGCAGCATCTGCCGGTGCGCTTCGCGCTGGACCGCGCCGGTCTGGTCGGCGCGGACGGCGCGACCCATGCCGGCTCCTTCGACACCGCCTATCTCGGCTGCCTGCCCGACATCGTGCTGATGGCGGCGGCGGACGAGCTGGAGCTGATGCATATGGTGGCGACCCAGGCCGCCATCGACGACCGCGCCTCGGCCCTGCGCTATCCGCGCGGCGAGGGGGTGGGGCTGGAACTGCCGGAGCGCGGCGGCCTGCTGCCGATCGGCAAGGGCCGCATCCTCCAGGAAGGCACCAAGATCGCCATCCTCAGCTATGGCACCCGGCTGGGCGAGGCCCGGCGCGCGGCGGCGGAGCTGGCGGCGCGCGGCCTGTCGACCACGCTGGCCGACGCCCGCTTCGCCAAGCCGCTGGACGAGGATCTGGTGCGCCGGCTGGCGCTGGAGCATGAGGTTCTGATCACCATCGAGGAGGGCTCGGTCGGCGGCTTCGGCAGCTTCGTGCTGCAATTCCTGGCGATGGCCGGGCTGCTCGACGGCGGGCTGAAGATCCGGCCGATGGTTCTGCCGGACCTCTATCTCGACCACGACTCGCCGGCGAAGCAATATGAGGCCGCCGGCCTGACCGCCCAGCACATCGTCCGGACCGCGCTCCAGGCCTTGGGGATGGAGAGCGCCGCCGCGCGGGCCTAACGCCATCCGCCGAGCCCCTCCGAAGGGCGTAATGCCATTTGTCTAGAGGATTTTCAGCTTGTTCGACTGGTGTGGAGCGCGAGCGACGCCGTAAAGTGTCAAAGCTGAAATGGTTGCCCATCCGTGACGATGGGGGCGCCGGCGGCAGCGGGGGGCGGCTACGGGGTCAGGGGCGATGGCGCACATCATTGCGGTCACGGCGTACCGGAACGCGGAATTCGGCACCGATCCCGGTGTCGGGTGGACAGGGAATGCCAGCCAATCCGCTCTCGACGATCCGGCGATGCTGCGCTGCCTGCTCGACCAGACCCCGACGCCGACCGCCCTGGTGGAAGGGGAGGGCGACCGCTGTAGTTTCGCCAATGCCGCCTTCCGGGCTCTGGGGGTTGTCGCCGGTGACGGTATCGCCGAGAGCTTTCCCGCCCTGTCGCCCGCCCTGCTGGCGGAGGCGCGCAACAGCGGCCTGCCGCAGTCCAGCCGTGCCGTGGGCGACCGCTCGGCGGCGGGGGAGCGGTTCTGGGATTTGCGCGTCACCCCGATGCAGGGCGTCAACGGCGCCGTCCGTTCCCTGATCGTCACGGCGCAGGAGACACCGGAGTCGGCGGCGGAGCATGATCGCCGGCTGCGCGACGTCAGCCACCGGCTGAAGAATACCCTGCAACTCGTTTCCAGCCTGTTGACGCTGCAAACGCTGTCGAGCCGGGATCCGGAGGTCCGCCGCGCCCTGCAAAGCGCCGCCAGCCGTATCGGCATCGTCACCCAGGCCCATCAGAGCACCCATGCCGCCTTGCGCGCGGGCCGCATCGACGCGGGCTCCCATTTGCACGACCTTTGCCAGGAGCTGGAGGCGACGCTTCCCGGCGCCCACCGCATCCGGGTCGCGGCGGAGACGGCGGAGCTGCCGGTCGACTCGATCATTCCCTTCAGCTTGATCGTCAGCGAACTGGTCGGCAACGCGGCGCGGCACGCCTTTCCGGCCGGTGCGCCCGGTGTCATCGACGTGCGGTTCGACCGCAACGGCGCCGAGGGCTTGCGGCTCGAGGTGTCCGATCACGGCACCGGCCTGCCGGACGGATTGGATCCCAGCCGTGCCAACTCGCTCGGGCTGAAGGTGGTGCGCGCCTTCGTCGGTCAGCTGCGTGGCAGGCTGATCGTGGACAGCGGCCCCCATGGCACCCGCATGTCCGTCGAATTTCCCGCCGCCTGACGAACAGCGGCCCTTGGGCTTGCCCTTCCGCCCGTTCCGCGTCAGGAATGCGGCGATCAGAGGATGAGCGAGGGGCTGACGGCATGGCACGGGTGCGGGTTGACGTGGCGCTGGTGGAGCGCGGGCTGGCGGAAAGCCGAGCCAAGGCGCAGGCGCTGATCCTGGCCGGGCTGGTCTATTCCGAAACCCGGCGCATCGACAAGGCCGGCGACCTGATCGTGGCGGAGGCCCCGCTGGCGGTCAAGGGGCAGGACCATCCCTGGGTGTCGCGCGGCGGGCTGAAGCTGGTGAAGGGGCTGGACGTCTTCGCCATCGACCCGACCGGCCTGACCGCGGTCGATGTCGGCGCGTCGACCGGCGGTTTCACCGACGTGCTGCTGACCCGTGGGGCCGCCAAGGTCTATGCCGTCGACGTCGGCCACGGCCAACTGGCCTGGAAGCTGCGCAATGACCCGCGTGTGGTGGTTCTGGAGAAGACCAACGCCCGCCATCTGACCGCGGCCGAGATCCAGGATCCCGTCGACCTCGTCGTTTGCGACGCCAGCTTCATCGGCTTGGAGATCGTGCTGCCGGCGGCCTTGGCCCTGGTGGTGCCGGGCGGGCGGCTGGTCGCCCTGATCAAGCCGCAGTTCGAGGTCGGCAAGGGCCGGGTCGGCAAGGGCGGCGTGGTGCGTGAGCCGGAGCTGCATCAGGAGGTCTGCGACCGCATCCGCTCCTGGCTGGATGCGCTGCCGGGCTGGCGTGTGCTGGACATCACCGAAAGCCCGATCACCGGACCGGAAGGGAACAAGGAATTCCTGATCGGCGCGGTTCGGGAGGCGTCGCCGGATCAGGAATTCCGGGACCCGGTGACAGCCGCCGCTTGACCGACGTGGTGCCGGCGGCGGGCGTTGACCAGGATGTCGGCGCCCAGCGCAGCCGCCAGGGCGACGGCGCCGCACAGGAAGACGGCGGCATAGCTTTGACCGCTGTGGGTGAAGAGATAGGAATATCCGTAACCGCCCAACGCCTGGAACAGGGCGAAGGCCGTTGTGGCCCGGCTCCAGGCCGCGCGTTGTTCGGTCTGGCTGTGCGGTAGCAGTTCCTGGATGCGGCCGAGCACCAGGGGAACCACACCCGGCGTCAGGGCGCCGATGATCACCGCAGCGGCCCCGACGACCAGCGGATCGCCGCTGACCGCCAGGGCGGCGACGGCGACCGCCTGGAGCAGCAGGGCGATCCGGTAGGCCGCGGCGTAGCCGACCCGGTCGGCCAGTGATCCGGCGGCGACGGGTCCGGCCACCGACGCCATGCCATACAGCACCCAATAGAGGGCGCCGACATCCGCGCCATGACCCAGGCCGCGGGCGACATAGTCGACCAGCAGCAGCATGGCCGGCACCAGCCCCAACGCGTTCAGCGCATATTCGGCGTAGAGGGTGCGCAGGACACCTTCCTCATGGCGCGGCGCATGCTCCACCGCCGGAGCGGCGATCCCCTGGGGCGGGCTCGAGGGCGGCCAGCCGAACCAGGACAGGGCGGTCAGCAGCAGCGACAGCCCGCCCAGCCCCAGCCATGTCTCATGCAAGCCGAGCCGCATCAGCGCCGGCACGGCGGTGCCCGACGCGGCGATGCCGAGGCCGATGCCGAGAAAGATCATGCCGCTGACGAAGCCGCGCCGCGAGGCCGGGATGTGGGGCAGGATGCTGGTTGCGACCAGGACCATGATCGCACCCCCGGCCAATCCCGAAAGGAAGCGCCATCCGAAGAACCAGCCGAGGGACAGCGGATAGGCGCAGGCGATGAAGGCGAGCGACGCCGCCAGCATCAGCAGCCGCAGCAGGGCCCGGTTCGGCAGCAGACCGGCGAGCGGCCAGCCGAGCAGGGCGCCCGCCAGATAGCCGGCGAAATTCGCCGCGCCGAGGGTCACGGCGTCGCCGGCGGAAAACCAGCGCGCCTCGATCAGCGACGGGACCAGCGGGGAATAGGCGAAGCGCGCCAAGCCGATGGCGACGAGACTGCCGGCGATCCCGGCGAAGGTCGCCATCCAGGCGGCCCTGTCGAGACGGTCCTTCGGGCGGCCTGCCGTCGCGGTCGCGGATGTCATGCTCATGGTCGTGCGTCCCTGTTGACGGCGCCGCGGTCGCGGCCCGCCCGGTTGCTTGGAAAGGCGGGAAGAGGGAGGCGCCCTATGGCCGTCAGGAGTCCGGCGATCCGGAGTCCGGCATGGGTGGCAGGCCCAGGCTCGCCAGGGCGGCGCGCGCCGCTCCCTCCAGCAGGCCGCGCTCCGGGCGGACGCGGGCCAGGACACGGATGCCCAGCAGGCTGGAGAAGAGCAGGCGGGCGGCGTCGCCGGCATCGATGCCGGCGGGGATCTCACCGCTCCGCCGGCCCTCGACGATGCAGCGGTGGAAGAAATCCTCGATGGTCGTCAGTTCCGCATTCAGGAAGTCGCGCATGTCCGGATCGGCGGGCGTGACCTCCAGCGCGGAATTGACCAGCAGGCAACCGCGCCGGCAGCCGTCGCCCAGGGACCGTTCGATGCTCTCGCGCAGGAAGCCGGCGATGGCGGCGGCCGGGGATGGGGCGGCCTCGTGCCGGGCGATGCGCGCGCGCAGGGAACCGTTCAGGTAATGCTCCAGCGAGCGGCGGAACAGCGCCCGCTTGTCGCCGAAGGCGTTGTGGATGCTGGCGAGCGTCATTTGCATGCTGTCCGCCAGTTCGCGGGTCGAGGTCGCTTCGTAGCCCCGGGTCCAGAAGCGGTCCACCGCCGCGTCCAGCACCGCCGTCTCGTCGAACTTCCGTGGCCGAGCCATCGTCTTCACCGTCCGAACCATTTTAGATCATATGATCTAAAATCGAGCCGAGGCGGCCGAGGATCAAGAATTTCCGGTATGGCGCAAACGCCGCCCTGCCCTGCGCCGGCGCAATGGCGCCCGTCCGAACAGACCTGTCGATCCGTCTCCTAATTCAGGAGCCGGTTTCCCCGCAGGCGGGCGACCGCCAGATCGACGAACGCCCGCACCTTCGCCGGAGCATGGCGGCCCTCGGGGTAGAGGACATGGATGGGCAAAGGCGGTTCCTCATGCTCGCTCAACACGATCCGCAAACTGCCGTCAAGCAGGGCCGGGCCGATCTGGTAATGGAGAACCCGGGTCAGGCCCCAGCCTTCCCTGGCGGTCGCGATCGCCGCTTCGTTGGTGTTGCATTGGAGGACAAGATCGATCGTCACCCGCTGATCCCCGGCGAACCGCCATTCCGGCGACGCCCAGGCGCTGGTCGACGCCGCGATCCGATGGTTCCTGAGGTCGGCTGGCGTCAGCGGGGCGCCGTGACGCTCGAAATAGGCCGGCGATCCGCAGATCACCCGCCGGACCGTGCCGACCTTGACGGCGGTGAAGCCGGAATCCGGCAGATGGCCGATCCGCACGGCGACGTCGACGCCTTCTTCAACGATGTTGACGGGGCGGTCGATGAAGAGCGTCCGGGCGCGCATCGCGGGGTGGATGTCGAGAAACTCGGTCACGATCGGCAGAACATGCATTTGCCCGAAGAGGGCGGAGGCCGTGATGGCGAGCGTGCCGGCGGGGTTGGCATAGGAACCGCCGGCCGCCGCTTCCGCCTCGGCGATGTCGGCGAGGATGCGGCGGCAGTCCTCGAAATAACGGATGCCCGCTTCGGTCAATTTGACCGAGCGGGTCGTCCGGACGAACAGTCTGGCGCCGATCACATCCTCCAGGGAGGCCACGGCCCGCGTCACCGCGGGTGCGCTCAGATGCATCAGGCGGGCGGTCTCGGCGAAGCTCCCGGTCTCCGCCACCTTCGCGAAAATCCGCATCGCCTGCCAACGGTCCATTCCCCAACCCCATTTCCAGAGATGGAAGCCGGCGATCAGAGGAATTTCATCAGGGACTCCGAACCGGCCTCCGGATCCAGCCTCGGTGGTTCCTCGTGATAGCCGGGCGACCGCCGGCCTGGCAAATGGAGTTTGGACCGATTCCGCAGGCCGTGCGGCAGGGCGGCGGTGATGGTCAGAAGCCGAAATGGCTGAGACCGGGATGGTCGTCGGGCCGGCGGCCGAGCGGCCAGTGGAACTTGCGGTCCGCTTCGGCGATCGGGTGTTCGTTGATGCTGGCGTGCCGGGCGCGCATCAGCCCATCCTC
This sequence comes from Azospirillum sp. B510, assembly GCF_000010725.1. Lineage (NCBI taxonomy): Bacteria > Pseudomonadati > Pseudomonadota > Alphaproteobacteria > Rhodospirillales > Azospirillaceae > Azospirillum > Azospirillum sp. B510. Next base: position 129,028 of record NC_013857.1, read on the forward strand.
GGCGAACTCCCAATTCTCGTTGCCATAGGCGCGGTACCACTGGCCGCTGTCGTCGCGATATTCATAGGCGTAGCGCACCGCGATGCGGTTTCCCGCGAAAGCCCAGAGTTCCTTGATCAGCCGGTACTCCAGCTCCTTGTTCCACTTGCGGGTCAGGAAGGCCTGGACCTCGGCGCGGCCGGTCACGAACTCGGCACGATTGCGCCAGCGGCTGTCCTCGGTATAGGCGAGGGCGACCTTCGCCGGATCGCGGCTGTTCCAGCCATCCTCGGCGAGCCGGACCTTTTCGATGGCGGACTCTTCGGTGAAGGGGGGAAGCGGCGGACGGGACATGGCATGCTCCTTGGGATGGCAAAAGTGGGACAGGCAAAAGGGTGAAGGCGTCAAAGGGCGGGTTGGATGCGGTTTTCCCCATCCGGTCCCGCTTCGGCCGCCCGCAAGCGGGCCGCCGTCTCCGCCCAATCCCCGGTGATCAGGGAACTGGGGGGCCAGCCGTCCTCGCGGAACGACCAGCGCAGAGCCAGGGCTCCGGCCCGGCGCAGGATGCGGCGCGGCCGGAAACTCCACAGCCGCTCGGCGCCCTGGAACGCGGCGATCTCCGGCGAGTCCAGGATCACCTCGGCATCTCCGGTCATTTGCAGCAGGTCGCCAGTCGCGTAATCGACGAAGACGAGCCCGGCCTTGCCGTTGAGAAGGATGTTCCCGAGGGTCGCGAAGAAGAGGTTGCCGTTGAAGTCGGGCACCGTGAGGGTGCCATCCTCCGCGACGCGGACGAACCCCGCCTTGCCGCCGCGATGGGACACGTCGACCTGACGGCGCTCCGCACGGTCGGCGAAGGTGGCGACGAAGAAGGCATCCGCCTCCCCGATCAGGGCGCGCGCCGCGGCGTCGAGCCGCGGCAGGGTCTCCACCACCGCCGTGAACGGCTCCGCCGGATCCCGCGCATAGCCGATGTCGCGAAGCCGGATGTAGCGGGGGCAGTTCCCGAAGCTCTGGTCGACATCGATCCGAAATCCCGAGCCGTTGGCGGTGACGACGCCGTTCATGCGGTTGCGGCGCCGGCTGTGCATCTCGATCCCCAGCAGTCCGATGGGATCGCCGTCCCGCATGCCCTCGCCCGCCGGATCGCCGGGGTCGGCATGGGCGGCGATGTCGAGCGCCGTCGGCGTCGGCGACGACAGGAAACCGGGCTTGCCGACGAGGAAGGTCGCCCAGGGGTCGCCCGCCGGGTCGACGCTGCCCAGCACGATGAAGGGAAGCTGGGCGTAGAAGTCGCGGTGCTGGTCGGGCATGTGGTCGCGGATCGCCCGCTGGCCGACGGACTCCATCCGTTCCGCCACCCCCAGCGTCCGCTGGATGAACGTCTCGCCCTCATGCCAGGTCGGCAGCGTCGTCAATGTCGCGGTCATGATCGGTGTCCCATGCTGGCGGGTACGGGCAGGCCGGGGAGATCAGGGCGGGGGGTCAGGCCGTCAGGCCGGCCGATGTCCGCGCGAAGGGGACGAAGCCCGGCAGCTCCTCGATGCGACGGAGGAACCCCCTGACGGATGGGTAGCCCGAGAGGTCGACGTTGCCTTCCGGCGCCCGGGCGACGTAGCTGTAGATGGCGACATCCGCGATGGTCGGATGGTCGCCGACCAGCCAGTCCCGTCCGCTCAGCCGGCTTTCAAGCCGCCCCAGCAGGGTATGCGCCCGGCCGATGACCTCGTCGGCGTTGAACGTCGCCCCGAACAGGGTGACGAGCCGGGCCGCCGCCGGGCCGTAGGCCAGTTCCCCGGCGGCCACGGAGAGCCAGCGCTGCACCGCCGCCGCGCCGGCCGGGTCTTCCGGCAGCCAGTCGCCGCGCCCCGCCTTCTTGGCGAGATAGACGAGGATGGCGTTGGAGTCCGGGACGATGACGCCCTCGTCGTCCAGGACCGGCACCTGGCCGAAGGGATTGAGTTTCAGGAAGTCGGCGCTCTTGTGGGCGCCGGCCATCAGGTCGACCTCGACCAGTTCATGGGGCAGGCCGAGAAGCGAGACGAACAGACGCGCCCGATGCGCATGGCCCGACAGGGGATGGTGATAGAGCTTCATGTCAAACTCCGGTGATCCGCCGGACCGGGCCAGTCCCGTTCCGCACCACCAGACTGCTGCATCCGCCCCGCGGTGGGAATGACCGGCCTGGGCAGTTCATCATTGCGCATGGTGAAATAATCCCCAGCCTCTGGGGGATGATCCGTCGCGCCGGCATGGTCCCCTTCAGGATTTCAGGAAGCCGCCCGGCGCGTTTCAGGATTTCAGGAACGCATCCGATCTCCAGCCATCGCCATAGCCTGGGCGGTCCTGGATTGTTTTGAAACATCATTGTCAGCAAAACGCGCTATTTCGCGGTGTCCGCTGTCTGTTGCGCTCATGGACTGTCAGCTTTGCCAACTTCGGCACGGCGCTTGCTTTGATGGGGGAAAGCCGCGGCTTTCGACCGCCGACACCACCGCGGTGCGACCTTCCGGAGGAAGTTTTGGACAACAGGACATATCCCGAATTTCTCGATCACACCCTGTGGGCCGGCAGCCTGTTCGACGGCTCCTGGCGTCCGGCCGCCACCAGCCGCAAGGTGATCGAGCCGGCGACCGGCGAACCGCTGTCCCAGGTCGGAGAGGCCACACCGGCGGATGTGGAGACGGCCGCCGCCGCCGCGGTCGCCGCCCAGCGCGCCTGGGTGGCGGTGTCGCCACGGGACCGGGCGGACATCTTCCGCCGCGCGGCGGCTTTGCTGGAGACCAACCTCCCCGAACTCGCCGGCTTCGTCGCGCGGGAGACCGGCGGGATCCCGGCCAAGGGCGAGCATGAGCTGCGCGAGGCGGTCACCCTGTTCCATCTGGCATCCGGCATTCCGTTGCAGGCGTCCGGCGAGATGCTGCCGAGCGCGCCCGGACGCTTCAGCGTGGCCCGCCGCACGCCCCATGGCTTGGTGGCCGTGATCTCTCCCTTCAATTTTCCGCTGATCCTGTCGCTGCGCGCGGTGGCGCCGGCCTTGGCGACCGGCAACGCCGTGCTGCTGAAGCCCGATCCGCAGACGCCGGTCAGCGGCGGCCTGATCATCGCCCGCGCCCTGGAACTGGCGGGGCTTCCCGCCGGCCTGCTGCATGTCCTGCCCGGCGGGGCCGACGTCGGCGAGGCGCTGGTCACCCATCCGGCGGTCGGCATGGTCTGCTTCACCGGCTCGACCGCGGTCGGCCGGCGCATCGGCGAACTGGCGGGCGCAAGGCTGAAGAAGGTCTCGTTGGAACTTGGCGGCAAGAATTCGCTGATCGTCCTTGATGACGCCGATCTCGACCTCGCCGCCCGCAACATCGCCTGGGGCGCCTACCTGCACCAGGGCCAGATCTGCATGGCCAGCGGCCGCATCCTCGTTCATCGGGCGATCGCCGCGGATCTGATCGCCAAGGTCGCCGAGAAGGCCCGCCATCTGCCGGTCGGCGATCCCGCCCGCGAGCCGGCGGCGCTCGGTCCGCTGATCAACGACCGTCAGGCCGCGAAGGTTCACGCCATCGTCGAGGACAGCGTCCGCGCCGGGGCGGTGCTGGAGGCCGGCGGCCGGCATGACGGGCGCTTCTATTGGCCGACGGTATTGTCGGGCGTACGCCCCGGCATGCGCGCCTTCGAGGAGGAGGTCTTCGGCCCGGTCGCCAGTTTCGTCACCGTCGCCAGCGACGACGAGGCGGTCGAGCTGGCCAACCGGACCGAGTATGGCCTGTCGGCGGCGGTGCTGTCCCCCAATCTCGCCCGCGCCTGGGCGGTCGCCGAACGGCTCGACGCCGGCATGGTCCATGTGAATGACCAGACCGTCAACGACGAGTGCGTCAACCCGTTCAGCGGACGCGGGTGTTCGGGCAATGGCGGGTCGCCGTCGGACTGGCGCGAATACACGCGCTGGCAATGGCTGACCGTCAAGCCGACGGCTCCCGCCTATCCGTTCTGACCCGACGGCTTCGGCCGGTCCCATCCGGCCGGCCGCACTCCGCCGGCCGCTCCACGACCCCTTTCCTGGAAATTCCGAGATGAAGATCAAAGCGGCGGTCGCGCGCGCTAACGGCGCCCCCTTGTCGATCGAGACCCTCGATCTGGAGGAACCGCGCGACGACGAGATCCTGGTGCGCGTGGTCGCGACCGGGATCTGCCACACCGACCTCGTGGTGCGGGACGGCCATCTGCCGACGCCGCAACCGGTGGTACTGGGCCATGAGGGCGCCGGCATCGTCGAGCGGGTCGGCGCCCACGTCACCAAGGTCCGCCCCGGTGATCCGGTGGTGATGACCTATAATTCCTGCGGCACCTGCCCGAGCTGCCGGGAGCATCACGCCAGCAGCTGCCACGAGTTCTTTCCCCGCAATTTCTTCGGCACCCGGCCCGACGGAACCAGCGCGCTGTCCAGGGAGGGGGAGCGCGTCCACGGCAATTTCTTCGGCCAGTCCTCCTTCGCCAGCCATGCGCTGTGCCACGCGCGCAATGTGGTCAAGGTGCCGGACGACGTGCCGCTGGAACTGCTGGGGCCGTTGGCCTGCGGCGTCCAGACCGGGGCCGGCGCCATCCTCAACGCGCTGAAGGTCGAGACCGGACGGGCGGTCGCCATCTTCGGCACCGGCTCGGTCGGGTTGTCGGCGGTGATGGCGGCGCGGCTCGCCGGGGCGGCGACCATCATCGCCGTCGACATCCGGGAGACGCGGCTGGAGGCCGCCCTCTCCTTCGGCGCCACCCACACCATCAATTCGGCCTCCGCCGACGCCACGGCGGAGATCCTGGCGCTGACCGGCGGCGTCCATTACGCGCTGGACACCACCGGCAACGCCGGCGTGATCCGCAAGGCGGTGGAGTCGCTGGCGCCGCGTGGTCTGTGCGGCCTGCTTGGCGCCTCGCCGTTCGGCAGCGAGATCACGCTGGACGAGGTCCATTTCATGAGCGGCGGCCGCCGGCTGATGGGCATCGTCGAGGGCGACACCAACCCCGACGTCTTCATCCCGATGCTGATCGGGCTGTACCGGCAGGGCCGCTTTCCCTTCGACCGCATGGTCCGCTTCTACCCCTTCGACGCGATCAACCAGGCCATCGACGACATGGAGCATGGACGGACCATCAAGCCGGTGGTCCGCCTGCCGTGAGGTGACCGCACGGCACGAGACCGCAACCGATCAGGTGACACCATCGACCATTTGGCGAAAATCCAGGGAGTGCAGAGAGAATGACGCCTTCAACGAAAACAATATTGCTGGGGAGTGTCGCGCTGTCCCTTCTCGCCTCGGCTCCGGTCCGGGCGGCGAGCTGGGAGGTGGGGGACGACGGCTTCAAGATCACCTTCGACAACACCTTGAAATATTCGAACGCCTTCCGGTTGCAGGATCCGAAGGACAGCCAGCTCACCGACGTGAACCTCGACGACGGCAACCGCAATTTCAAGCGGGGGCTGATCTCCAACCGCGCCGACCTTTTGTCGGAATTCACCGCCGGAACCAAGGATTACGGCGTCCGGCTCAGCGGTGCGGCCTGGTACGACACCGTCTATAACCAGAAGACCGACAACGAGACCGGCTTCGGCAATTCGGTCAGTGTTCCGGCCGACAGCTTCACCCGCGCCACCCGCCGCATCCATGGCCGCAATACCGAATTGCAGGACGCCTTCGTCTACAACAATTTCACGGTGGATGACAAACGCGCCTCGCTGCGGCTTGGCCGCCATTCGCTGGTCTTCGGCGAAAGCCTGTTCTTCGGCCAGAACGGCGTGGCGGCGGCGCAGCAGCCCATCGACGTCGCCAAGCTGCTGAGCGTTCCCGGCACCCAGTTCAAGGAACTGCTGATGCCGGTGTGGCAGGCGTCGGGCAGCCTCCAGCTGTCGGAAAACCTGTCGGTCGGCGGCTATTACCAGTTCCAGTGGCGCCCGACCCGGCTGCCGGCGGCCGGCAGCTATTTCAGCACCTTCGATTTCGTCGGCGATGGCGCCGAACGGCTGATCGCCGGCGGCCCGCTGGTCAGGGGCGGCGGGCCCGCCGCCTTCTGGCGTGGCCAGGACATGAAGGCGCGCGACAGCGGCCAGTTCGGCGTCCAGGCCCGCTACACGCCGGAGGACAGCGATGTCGAGCTGGGCTTCTATTTCGCCAAGTATCATGACAAGACCCCGCAGATTTACCTGATCCCCAACGCCAACCCCTCGGCCGCCGACGTCGCGGCGGGCCGGATCGGCCGGCTGCGTCTGGTCTATCCGGAGGACATCAAGACGGTGGGCGTCAGCGCCAGCACCGTCATCGGCCGCACCAACGTGGCGGGCGAAATCTCCTACCGCTGGAACGCGCCGCTGGAAAGCGATCCGCAGATCACCACCGACGCCGCCAACAACAGCGGCAATCCGGCCTATGCGGTGGGCCGCACGCTGCATGTCCAGACCTCGGCCATCCACGCCTTCACGCCGACCCCGCTGTGGGACGGCGCCTCGCTGGTCGGCGAGATCGCCTGGAACGACCGCCTCGCCATCGACAAGAACCCGTCGGCCCTCGATCCCCGTACCACGCGCAGCGCGCTGGCGCTGCGCAGCATCTTCACCGTGACCTATTTCCAGGTCGCCAACGGGCTGGACGTCAACATCCCGCTCGGCATCGGCTGGTCGCCCTATGGCCGCTCCTCGGCGGTGCCCGGCTTCGCCGGCCGGGTGTCGCGCGGCGGCGACATCAGCATCGGCGCCGACTTCACCTATCAGACCGCCTGGCAGTTCGGCGCCAGCCTGACCCATTACTTCGGCGGCGGCGGCGTCGGCCTGACCCCGGCGGTCGCCGGGCGCACGCCGTTGCAGGAACTGACCTTCGCCCAGACCTCCAAGGATCGCGATTTCGTCGGCTTCTACGCCAAGCGGTCCTTCTGAACCCCGCGCATCGGGAACGATCAGCGCACGAGGAGTCTTCGAGAATGAAACGCATGACCATTGTTCCGGTGGCCGCCTTGATGGCCGGCTCGCTGCTGGCCGCCGGCATGGGAACCGCCGTGGCCGCGTCGTCGGCCCAGGACGCCGCCAAGCTCGGCGCCAGCCTGACCCCGATGGGCGCCGAGATGGCCGGAAATAAGGATGGCAGCATTCCGGCCTGGACCGGCGGCATGACCAAGCCGCTGCCCGGCTACACCCCCGGCGGCGAACGCGCCGACCCCTTCGCCTCGGAAAAGCCGCTCTACGCCATCACCGGACAGTCCGCCGGCAAATATGCCGACAAGCTGGCCGATGGCGTCCAGGCGCTGCTGGCGAAATATCCCGACATGCGGCTCGACGTCTATCCCAGCCATCGGACGGCGGCGGCGCCGCAGTGGGTCTATGACAACACCCGCAAGAACGCCACCCGCGCCAAGCTGGCCGACAACGGTTATGCCGTCGAGGGAGCCTATGGCGGGATCCCCTTTCCCATTCCCGCCGACGGCTATGAGGCGATCTGGAACCATCGGCTGGCCTGGAACGGCGAGAGCGTCGAATTCTCGCTCGGCACCTGGATCGTCACGCCCGACGGGGCGCGGGTCCAGCCGTCCGCCGGGCAGGAGTACATCCAGTATCCCTACTACTACAAGGACGGCAGCCTGGAGAAATACGAGGGCGTCAACCAGCTCGGCCGCTTCATCAACGAGCGTCCGGCCTCGCGCCGGGGCGAGGCCATCCTGGTCCATGAGCCGTCGGCCGCCGGCAAGGCGCGCGCCATCTGGCAGTATCTGGTCGGCCAGCGCCGTGTCCGCCGTGCTCCCTCCGTCGCCTACGACACCCCCGATTTCGTGACCTCCGGCGTCGGCTTCTTCGACGAGGCCTTCATGATGTTCGGGCCGGTGGACGGCTACGCCTTCACCCTGGCCGGCAAGAAGGAGATGTACATCCCCTATAACAACAACCGCGCCGCCTCCGCCCCGATCGAGACGCTGATGGGGCCGAAATTCCTCAACCCCGATCTGGTCCGCTGGGAGCTGCACCGGGTGTGGGTGGTGGACGCCGTGCTGAAGGACGGCCGGCGCCATGTGGTGCCGAAGCGCCGCTATTACCTGGACGAGGACAGCTGGCAGATCGTCATGTTCGACGGCTGGGACGCCCAGGGCAAGCTGTGGCGCAACAACTACTCGCTGACCCTGCTGGCGCCGGACGTTCCGGCGGTGGTGACCAACGTCTTCTGGGGCGGCTACGACCTGCGCACCGGCTCCTACTACCTGAACGCCGCCTCCAACGGCCTCAGCAAGCAATACACCGCGGTGCCCCGGCGCCCGGAAACCGACTGGAGCCCCGACGCGCTGGCCAACAGCAGCGTCCAATAAGGCGGGCCGCCGGGCCATCCGATCCGATCCGGCCCGGCGACCTCTTTCGATCCCCAACGGTCATTTTTCAACGGAGGGCTCCATGAACGCCCCGCATCGATGGATCCTTCTGGCCGCCGCCCTGGCGCTGTCCGCATCCGCCGGCGCGGCCACCTCGGCCGTCACACCCGGCGCCGCCACCGGCGCCGCTCCGGCGCGGGTCGATTTTCCGGTGCTGTCCCGTCCCTCGACCCCCTCCGCGCGCGCGCCGGAGGCGGCGATGCTCGCCATCGCCACGGTCGGCAACCGTCTGGTCGCGGTTGGGGAGCGCGGCATCGCGCTGCTGTCCGACGATGGCGGCGCGTCCTGGCGGCAGGCCAAGGTTCCGGTCAGCGTCAGCCTCACCGCGCTGCAATTCGTGGACGGGCGCACCGGCTGGGCGGTCGGTCATCTCGGCGTGGTGCTGCGCACCGACGATGGCGGCGAAAGCTGGCGCCTGCAACTCGACGGCATCACGGCGGCGGAACGGGCGGCGGCCGACCCGGCCGGTGCCGCCAACGCCAGGTCCGGGGCGTCGCTGCTGAAGGACGGGCCGGACAAGCCCTTTCTCGACCTCCATTTCTGGAACGATCGGGATGGGATGGTCGTGGGCGCCTATGGCCTCGCCTTCCGCACCGAGGATGGCGGTGCGAGCTGGACCTCGGTCATGGCGGCGCTCCCCAACCCCGACGGCCTGCATCTCTATGGCTTGCGGGCGGGGAGGGGAGCCAACGCCGACGATCTCTACATCGTCGGCGAGCAGGGGCTGATGCTGCGTTCCACCGACCGGGGCCGGAGCTTCACGCCGCTGGACTCGCCCTATCAGGGAAGCTGGTTCGGCCTGACCGTGTTCGACGACGGCGCGCTTCTCGCCTATGGGCTGAAGGGCAACGCCTACCGCTCCGCCGACCGCGGCGACCATTGGGACAAGGTGGAGATGCCCAGCGAAACCGGCATCAGCGCGATCACCCAGAGTGGCGGGCAGGCGCTGGCGGTCGATCAGGCGGGAGCGGTTCTGGAAAGCCGCGATGGCGGGCGCCGCTTCGCGTTGGTGCGGCGCACCGGGTTGCCGCTGACGGGGGCCGCCTTCGCCAATTCCGCTTCCGCCGGCTCCGCTTCCGCCGGCTCCGCTTCCGCCGGCTCCGCTTCCGACGGATCGCGCACCGTCCTGTCCAGCCTGCGCGGAATGGCCCCGCTGGCCCCCGCCCCTTAAGACATAAAGGCTTACCGACATGATCAGCGAGGACGCCCTCGGCCAGCCCCCGGTCATCGCCCGGCTGGAGGATTTCGACCGCCAGTCGGGCAGCCGGCTGGAGCGGCTGCTGTTCAACAACCGCGTCGCCGTCGTGGCGCTGTGCCTGATCGCCAGCCTGTTTCTCGGCTGGCAGGCGACGCATCTGCGGCTGAACGCCAGTTTCGAGAAGATGATCCCGACCGGCCATCCCTACATCGCCAATTATCTGGCGCACAAGTCGGAGCTGGGCGGGCTCGGCAATTCGGTGCGGATCGCCGTCGAGGCGGCGGACGGCACCATTTCCGGCACCATCTTCGACAAGCGCTACATGGAGACCCTGCGCGCCATCAACGACGCGGTCTTCCTGCTGCCCGGCGTCGACCGCCCCTTCCTGAAATCGCTGTGGACCCCGGCCACCCGCTGGACCGCGGTGACCGAACAGGGCATCGACGGCGGCACGGTGATCCCCGACGGGTTCGACGGCTCCGCCGCCAGCCTGGAGGCGTTGCGCGCCAATGTCGAGCGCTCGGGCGAGATCGGCCAGCTGGTGGCCGCCAACTTCCGCTCAAGCGTGATCTTCGTGCCGCTGCTGGATGTCGAGCCGGAAACCGGCAAGCCCTTCGACTACCGCAAATTCTCCCAGAGCCTCGATGCGCTGAAGGCCAAATACGAGCCGATGGGCGTGAAGCTCCATGTGACCGGCTTCGCCCGCATCGTCGGCGACCTGATCGCCGGGCTGGAGCAGGTCCTGCTGTTCTTCGTCGCCGCCGTCGCCATCGCCTTCCTGGTGGTGCTGGCCTATACCCGCTGCGTGCGCAGCACGCTGCTGGTGATGTGCTGCTCGCTGGTGGCGGTGATGTGGCAACTCGGCCTGCTGTCGCTGCTGGGCTATGAACTCGATCCCTATTCGGTGCTGGTGCCTTTCCTGGTCTTCGCCATCGGCATGAGCCATGGCGCCCAGAAGATGAACGGCATCATGCAGGACATCGGGCGCGGCACCCACAGGGTGGTGGCGGCGCGCTACACCTTCCGCCGGCTGTTCGTCGCCGGGTTGACGGCGCTCTTGTGCGACGCCGTCGGCTTCGCCGTCCTGATCATCATCGACATCAAGGTGATCCAGGATTTGGCGGTGATCGCCAGCATCGGCGTCGGCGTGCTGATCTTCACCAACCTGATCCTGCTGCCGATCCTGCTCTCCTATCTCGGGGTCAGCGCCAGTGCCGCCAGCCGCAGCCTGCGCGAGGAGGCCGATATGCGCGGGGATGGGCGGGAGGCCGGGAACAAGCATTGGGCGTGGCGCTTCCTCGACCTGTTCACCCAGCGCCGCTACGCCGCCATGGCCATCGCGGTGGCGGCCCTGCTGGCGGCCGGCGGCTACCGCGTCAGCCTGGACCTGAAAGTCGGCGATCTCGATCCCGGCGCCCCGGAATTGCAGCCGGACTCCGCCTACAACCGCGACAGCGCCTTCATGGTCGGCAATTACGCCGCCAGCTCCGACATCCTGGTTGTGATGGTGAAGACGCCGAACGACCAGTGCACCGCCTACCGCAGCTTGTCGCGGGTCGACGAGCTGGCATGGCGGCTGCGCCAGCTTCCCGGTGTCGAGGCCACCAGCTCGATGGCGACGCTCGCCAAGCTGGCGGGGGTCGGCTTCAACGAGGGCAATTTCAAATGGTTCGAGCTGATCCCCAATGAGGGCGCGCTCGGCGTGGCCCAGACCATCGCGCCGCGCGAATCCTTCAACAAGATGTGCTCATTGCTGACGCTGTACGTCTATCTCCAGGACCACAAGGCCGACACGCTGGCCCGCGTCGTCGCGGCGGTGGAGGAGTATGGCGCCGGCAACGGCGATCCGAACGTCCGTTTCCTGCTGGCGGCGGGCAATTCCGGCATCGAGGCCGCGACCAACATCGTCGTCGGCAAGGCGATGCACGAGATGCTGATCTGGGTCTATGGCGCGGTGATCCTCCTGTGCTTCGTCACCTTCCGGTCCTGGCGGGCGGTGGCGACGGCGGTGATCCCGCTGGTGCTCACCTCCATCCTGTGCGAGGCGCTGATGGTGGTTCTGGGCATGGGGGTCAAGGTGGCGACTCTGCCGGTCATCGCACTCGGCGTCGGCATCGGCGTCGATTACGCCCTCTACGTCCTCAGCATCGTGCTGTCCCATCTGCGGGCGGGGGAGAGCCTGTCGGTCGCCTATTACCGCTCGCTGCTGTTCACCGGCCGGGTGGTGATGCTGACCGGCCTGACGCTGGCGGTGGCGGTGGCCACCTGGTACTGGTCGCCGATCAAGTTCCAGGCCGACATGGGCATCCTGCTGGCCTTCATGTTCCTGTGGAACATGCTGGGCGCGCTGATCCTGCTGCCGGCGCTCGCCTGCTTCCTGCTGCCGCGCGCCACGCCGGCGGTCGATGCCGCCCGCACTGCCAAGGTCATGGTCTGACGGGCGTCAGGCGGGGTCGGGGAGGAGAGGGGCGGCGGCGCCCTTCTCGGTGCCCTTCTCCTGTCCCGGTGCCAGCCCATGCTTGCTCAGGCGGTATTCCAGCGTCGCGCGGGTCAGGTTCAGCGCCCGCGCCGCCGCCGACACATTGCCCCTGTGGCGGGCCAGGGCCGCCTTCAGCACGCCGCGCTCCATATCCGCCAGCGGCAGGCCGTCGGCGACCAGCCGCTCGAACACGTCGCCGCTTTCCCGGCGGTCCGTGTCGGCGCCGTCCTGAAGGCCGATGCGGCCATCCGGTTCCAGCGAGTAGGCGGTCGGCGGCGCCATCTCGCCGGGGCGGAACATGTGGGCGATGTCGATCAATTCCCCTTCGGCGGCGCAGACCACGCCGCGCTCGATCAGGTTCTGCAATTCGCGGATGTTGCCGGGATAGCGGTAGTTCAGCAGCGCCTCGGTGGCGCGACGGGTGAAGCCCGGCGGCCGGCGGCCATGCTCCTGCGCATAGAGGTCGAGGAAATGCTCCATCAGCAGCGGAATGTCGTCGCGACGCTCGCGCAGCGGCGGCAGCGCGATGGGAAAGACGTTGAGCCGGAAGAACAGATCCTCGCGGAACCGCCCGGCCTTGACCTCGTCGCGCAGGTCGACGTTGGTGGCGGCGACGACGCGCACATCGACCTTGACGGTCTTAACCCCGCCGACCCGTTCGATCTCGCGCTGTTGCAGGGCGCGCAGCAGTTTGCCCTGGGCCACCGGACTGAGCGAGGCGATCTCGTCGAGGAACAGGGTGCCGCCGTCGGCCCGTTCGAAGCGGCCCGGCCGCGCGGCGGCGGCTCCGGTGTAGGCGCCCTTTTCCACCCCGAACAGTTCGGATTCGACCAGCGTATCGGGGATGGCGGCGCAGTTCAGGGCGACGAAGGGGCCGTCGCGGCGGGGGCTGAGATCGTGCAGGGTGCTGGCGAACAGCTCCTTGCCGACGCCGGATTCGCCGACCAGCAGCACGGTCGCCCGTGTCGAGGCCACCCGCTCCAGCATGTGCCGCGCCGCCATGAAGCTGGCCGACAGGCCGATCACCGGCCCCCGGTCATCCCCGGCGTCCCGTTGCGGCGCCGGTGGCGTCCGGTCGGGCGACGCGGCGGATTTCCGGCCCGGCCGCCGGGGCTTATCCCAGCTCATGCCGAGCGCCTCCATGTCCAGCGCGGCGTCGCCCCAGGCATCGGCCGGCTGGCCGATGACACGGCACAGCGGCGCTCCCATGCCCCGGCACTCGACCTCGCGGAACAGGATCAGCTTGCCGAAGATCCGGCTGGTGTATCCGGTGGCGTAGGCGACCTGCATCCAGCACACCGGGTCGCCGCTGATGCCGCAATGGGTGATGTGCTCGTCGGCCTCGGCGGAATCATGCCAGATGAATTCTCCCAGATAGTGGCCCTTCTCGATGTCGAACTCGAAGCGCCGGGTGGTGACCTTGACGAAGCCTTCCAGCGTGTGGATGCGCGGGCCGGCGGCGAAGGACAGGGTCAGGTCCCCGGAGGGCCAGCGGCGGCGGATCAGGTCGGCGTCGCGCGCCCCCTGGGCATAGCCGACGCGGGTGAACAGGGCGCGAGTCCGCTCGACACCGATGGCGTCCATCAGTTCGCGCCGGATCATGCCCAGATTGGCGACGTCGAACAGCAGCATGCGGCGGTCGTTCAGCCAGATGCGGCCGTCGCCGATCGAGAAATAAAGGCATTCCGTCAATTCGCGCATGGTCGGTGCGGCCGACGCATCCAGCTCGTCGCTGCACCCGCGGCTCATCAGCTTGCCGGATTGGCGGGACGCCTCCGCCAGGGAGATTTGCCGCACGCGATGCCCGTCCATGGACTCCAAACGCTCCTCCCGCAAACTGTTCTTGTTCATAACTTTTATCAAATCATGAAAGAAAACGCCAATTTGCGCAATTCATGAATCGGCCGGATCGAGGCCTGAGAAATTTTTCGCTGATCATATTGATATCAATGAATTTTCCCGGCGCCTCTCCGAAGCGTTGCGTGGCATGCTGATTGCTTTGCGACTCTTATGTCCAGTTGACTGAAATTTTCCGATTCACCAGTTGGGGGTTCCGGCAATGATTGTGCGCGATGGCATCGATACCGTTTCCAGCCTGTCCGACCGCGTTGGCATGGTTGTGGATCGGCATGTGGGTTCGGGCCGGATCGTCGGTGCCGTCGTCGCCGTCGCGCGGGACGGCGAAACCGTGGCGGAGATCGCTGCCGGCTGGGCCAGCCGCGAAGACGGCAAACCGGCGGGCGCCGGCACGATTTTCCGTCTGGCCTCCCTGACCAAGCCCATCGTCTCCTGTGCCGCCCTCGCCCTGGTCGAACGGGGCATCCTGTCGCTCGATGGCGCGGTTCAAGAGTGGCTGCCGGAGTTTCGCCCCCGTCTGCCCGACGGCACCGTCCCGGTCATCACCATCGCCCAGCTTCTCAGCCACAGCGCCGGGCTGGGTTATGGCTTCCTGGAGCCGCCGGACGGTCCCTATCACCGCCTCGGCGTGTCGGACGGGCTCGATGCGCTGGGCGTCCCGATGGAGGAGAATCTGCGCCGCATCGCGGCGGCGCCCCTGCTGTTTCCACCCGGCCGCGGCTGGTGCTATTCCGTCGCGACCGATATCCTGGGCGCCGTCGTGGAGCGCGCCTTCGGCGGGACGCTGGCCGAGGCCGTCTCCGCGCTGGTGACCGGCCCGCTCGGTCTGGCCGACACCGGCTTCGCACCGGCCGCCCGCGACCGTCTGAGCGCCCCCTACATCGACCGCGAGCCGCTTCCGGCGGCGATGGCCGACAACGACACCCTGGCATTCGGTCCGGGGCTGTTGACCTACATGCCGTCCCGTCTGTTCGATGCCGCGTCCTTCCTGTCCGGCGGCAGCGGCATGGTCGGCACGGCGCCGGATTATCTGAAGCTGCTGGAGGCGTTGCGCACCGGCGGCGGCGGCATCCTGCGGCCCGAGACCGTCGCCGCGCTCACCACCCACGCGGTCGGCGGGGCGGAGGTCTTCATTCCCGGACCGGGATGGGGATTCGGCCTGGGCGTCGGCATCGTCCGGGATCCGGCCGCCGCCGGCGTCCCGCTGTCGCCGGGAAGCTGGGGCTGGTTCGGCGTATTCGGGCTGCATTTCTGGGTCGATCCCGCCCGACGCCTCAGCATGGTGGCGATGACGAACACGGCGGTCTCCGGCATGGCCGGCCCCTTCGCCGACGAGTTGCGCGACGCCATCGTCGGTGTGTAGGCGGGAGCGACGCCCGGCCGCTGCGGTTCAGTCGTGGCGGCCGCCCAGCTTCATCCGCATCAGCGCCAGTTCCGGGGCGTTGCGGGCCTCCATCTTTTCCAGCACGCGGGCGCGGTGGGTTTCCACCGTGCGGATGCCGATGGCGAGCTGGTGGGCGATCGTCTTGTTGGGCAATCCCTGGGCGACCAGCTCCATCACCTCCAGTTCGCGCGGGCTGAGCAGGGCGAGACGGCGGCGGATCTCGCCGGCCTCGACATCGGCGCGGCGTGCGGCGAGGTCGCGCTCGAACGCCTCCTGCACCCGCTCGATCAGCAGATCCTCGTCGAACGGCTTCTGTAGGAAATCCACGGCACCGGCCCGGAAGGCCCGCACCGCGGCAGTGACGTCGCCATGGCCGGTGATGATGATCACCGGCAGGGTCAGGCCACGCCGGATCATCTCCTGCTGCAAGTCCAACCCGTCCATGCCCGGCATGCGGATGTCGAGGATGGCGCAGCCCGGCTGATCGGGGGAGACCGTTTCCAGGAACTCGGCGGCCGAGGCGCAGCAGCGCACGGCCAGCCCGGCGAGATCCAGATGGAGCGCCAGGGCGTCGCGCACGGCTTCATCATCGTCCACTACGAAGGCGATTGGTGTGGTGGCTTGCGTCCCGGTCGTCATGCGGCGTCTCCGTCCTTGTCCGCCGCATGGACGGGAATGGTGAACTGGAACACGGTTCCCCCGCCGCCTCCGCTTCCGTCGGGGCCGCGTCCGGCGGTCAGGGCGCCGCCATGGCTCTCGACGATGGTGCGGACGATGGACAGCCCAAGCCCCATGCCGGTCGGCTTGGTCGTGACGAAGGGGGCGAACAGGTTGCGCTCCACCATTTCGGCAAGGCCGGGGCCGCTGTCGCGCACGCCGATGGCGACGAAGCCGGGCTGGGTCGCCGGGCGGGCGAAGATCACGATGCGGCGCCGGGGCGGGTGCGGTGTGGCGGAGGGGGCGTCGTCCGCGATCCCGCCCATCGCCTCCGCGGCGTTGCGGACAAGGTTGAGGATCGCCTGCTGCAACTGGATGGCATCCCCGCCGATCGCCGGAAGCGCGGGCTCGACCTCCGCCGTTATCTCGACCGAATGGCGGCTGGCCTGCGGCCCGGCCAGAGCCAGGCAGTCGGCGATCAGCGTGGCGACCGGCAGCGGGTCGCGGCTGCCGGCGCCCTTGCGCACGAAATCGCGCAGGCTGCGGATGACCCGGTCGGCCCGTTCCGCCTGGGCGACGGTCTTGTCGAGGATCTCGGTCAGCCGGGGGGAGGCCGCTTCGAGCCGCGCCACCTTGCGGGCGGCGCGGGCGTATCCCATCGTCGCCGCCAGCGGCTGGTTCAGCTCATGGGCCAGCGCCGCCGCCATCTCGCCCGCCTCGATCAGGCGGGAGGCATGGGCGAGGTCGGACTGCCGCACCCGCAGCCGGTCCTCCGCCCGGCGGCGTTCGCTGACCACGGCGCCCAGCAGCAGGATGGTGATCGCCAGCGTCAGCATCAGCAGTTGGAAATGCGCCATCCGCCCGGTGTCGACGCCGGTCGCCTGGATGGCGGCGATCAGCCCGGCCTGCGTCGCGGCCGAGGCCAGCACCGCGCCGCCCAGCCCGTGGCGCACCGCGATCCCGATCGCCGGCAGGAACAGCAGGTAGAAATGCTCGTATTGCGAGGAGGCCAACGGTCCGAAATCGAGCCAGAGGGCGAAGCCGATCAACGCCCCCCAGGCCGGGATCTCCGCCGCCCCGCTCCAGGACCAGCGCGGCGCCGGCATGCGCCGGCCGATCAGCACCATCGGCGTCAGGACGGCGATGCCGATCACCTCGCCCGTCCAATAATGCAGCAGCACCTCCGGAAAGCGCCTCCACTCGAACAGCCCGGCCATGGTGTGGATGGCGATGAAACAGAGCCCGATCGCCAGCACCGCCACCGCGCCGCCGCCCAGCAGCAGCACGATGTCGCGCAGCCGCGGCAGCCCCGGATCGATCCTGCGGCGCAGCAGCAGGCCCGCCACGCCATAGCCCGCGGCGACGACGCCGTTCGCCAGAAGCGGCGTCCAGAGCGAGACGGACCACAGGGAGGCCAGCCACAGGACGACCGGCAGATCGCGCACCACGATGTCGGCGGCGGTCAGCCCCAGCCAGACCAGCGGCGCCGCGCGGAGGCCGAGCAGCACCGACAGCCCCATCATCAGCCCGGCCGGCGGGTTCCACGGCGTGATGTTGATCGAGGAGACCGCATGGATGAAGCTGATCCAGTCGAGAAAGACATGGGCGGCCAGATAGGCCGGAATGAACATCCATCGGTGGCGGATAGTCTGTGGCATGGGGGGGATGGTAACGCCAGCCGGCTCCAACCGCATCAGGTGAAATCATCCGCCCCGTATTACTACGGACAGCCGGCGGCGCCACGCACAGCCCTTTCAAGTCCGTATTTCCCGGCATGGACAGACTGCCGCCGGCTTCCGATCATTAACAGCGTTCCTGCGGAGCGATTTCCGTCGGGGGGCGGGCACAGACCGGAGACATCACGGGACCGGGACGATCACGATGACGAGCTTAAGGCGCATTCTGCTGGCAACCGACCTGGAACCGAAATCGGACCGCGCCCTGGAGCGTGCCGTCCAGCTCGCCCGGCGGTTCGACGCGGAACTGACGGCCTTGCATGTCATCGACGGCGGCGGCCCTTATGGCTGCCTGCCGCCGCACCATGTGGAAAACGAACTGCACCGCCACATGCGGGCCGCGAGTGGCGGGGCCGGCATCCGGGCCCAGGCGGTCGCGGTGCGCGGCGAGGCGGTCGAGCACCGGGTCGCCGGCTATGCCGGGCTGTGGCGGCCCGACCTTCTGGTTGTCGGCCTGCATCAGCGGGACTGGGTGGCGGATCTCTTCCTGGCCTCCACCGTCGAGCGCATCGCCATCGCCGATGGAACGCCGATGCTGATCGTGAGGGACAAGCCGCTCCAGCCCTATCGGCGGGTGCTGGTGCCGGTCGACTTCTCCGAACGGTCGCGGCCGTCGGTGGACGGTGCGCGGATGCTGGCGCGGGAGGGGTGCATCCACCTGCTGCATGTCCTGGACCTGCCGGGGAACGCCGGACAGTCCGGTCCGCTTCAGGCCATGTCCACGCCGGACGCCGCGCCGCTGGACATGATCGCCCTGGACAGGGAGCACATCGCGCACGATTTCCGGAACGTGCTCGGCGGCTCGACCGGCGGGGCGGCGGTGGAGACGATCCTGCTCGCCGGCTCTCCGGCCCGGAGGATCGTCGAGCGGGCGCGGGACGGACGGTACGATCTGGTCGCCATGGGCTCCGCCCGGCGCGGCGGCGTTTCCCGCGTCCTCTTCGGCAGCACGGCGTCCGAGGTGATCGAGACGCTGCCCTGCGACGTTCTGATCGGTGGCACGGGCGACGGGCGGTCCGCGGTGTCCGACCCGACCCCCCGGCCCTGATTTTGCGCCCCAATGGAGAACCGGATGGCCATCACCGAGCTTTTTTCCGCGACCGACGTCATTCTCGACGCGGCGCCCGGCACCAAGGCGGCGCTGCTCGACCGGCTGGCGGCGGAGGCCGCCGTCCGCAGCGGGCGGTCGGCGCCGGAAATCCTGGAGGCGTTGCTGGCGCGGGAGAAGATCGGCTCCACCGCGCTCGGCCGGGGCGTGGCGCTTCCCCACACCGAGCTTGCCGGGCTTGCGGCCCCCGTCGTCCTGTTCGCCCGGCTCCAGCGCGCGATCGACTTCGACGCGCGCGATGACGAGCCGGTCGATCTGGTCTTCCTGGCGCTGTGGCCGGCGTCGAACCGCAAGGGTCTGCTGGCCGCCATGGCGGAAATCTGCGGGGGGCTGCGCGATCCGCAGTCGTTGCGCCGGCTGCGCGGGGCGAAGACGCCCGAGGATGCGGCCCAGATCATCCTGCAATCCGTCGATCAGGATGCGGAGGACCGGGATCCGGACGACGTGCCGCCGCTCTGATTCCTCCCGCCTCCCATCCGCCAAGCGCCGCCGCCCCGGTTCGCCGCCGGTTTGCCGCCCGTCCGCCGCAGGAATTCATGCCCGACGCACTCCCGCTCCTGATCGCCCTCGTCCTTCCCTTCGCCGGTGCCGCCGCCGCCGGGCTGCTGCCCACCCATGCGCGCAACGCGGCGGCGTGGCTGGCCGGCGGGGTGACGCTGGTCGGGCTGGCGATGGTGTGGGCGGCCTTTCCGACGGTCTCGGTGGGCGGCGTGCTCCGCCTTTCGGCCGGCTGGATGCCGTCGCTCGGGCTGGATTTCTCGCTGCGCATGGACGGCTTCGCCTGGCTGTTCGCCGGGCTGGTGTTCGGGGTGGGCGCGCTGGTGGTGGTCTATGCCCGCTACTACATGGCGGCCGAGGATCCGGTGCCGCGCTTCTTCGCCTTCCTGCTCGCCTTCATGGGGTCGATGGCGGGGGTGGTGCTGTCGGGCAACCTGATCCAGCTCGCCTTCTTCTGGGAGCTGACCAGCCTCTTCTCCTTCCTGCTGATCGGCTACTGGCACCATACCGCCGCGGCGCGCGACGGCGCCCGCATGGCACTGACGGTCACGGCGACCGGCGGCCTGTGCCTGTTCGCCGGCGTGCTGATCCTCGGCCACATCGTCGGCAGCTACGAGCTGGACGCCGTGCTGGCGGCCGGCGACCGCATCCGGACCCATCCGCTCTATCTGGCGGCCCTGGTGCTGATCCTGCTCGGCGCCCTGACCAAGAGCGCGCAGTTCCCCTTCCATTTCTGGCTGCCGCACGCCATGGCGGCGCCGACCCCGGTGTCGGCCTACCTGCATTCGGCGACGCTGGTGAAGGCCGGCATCTTCCTGATGGCCCGGCTGTGGCCGGTGCTGGCGGGGACGGAGGCCTGGTTCTGGATCGTCGGCACCGCCGGCCTCGCCACCCTGCTGCTCGGCGCCTACATCGCCATCTTCCAGCATGACCTGAAGGGGCTGCTGGCCTATTCGACGATCAGCCATCTCGGCCTGATCACCCTGCTGCTCGGCCTGAACAGCGAGTTGGCGATGGTGGCGGCGATCTTCCACGTCATCAACCACGCGACCTTCAAGGCCTCGCTGTTCATGGCCGCCGGAATCATCGACCACGAGACGGGGACGCGCGACATCCGGCGGCTGTCGGGGCTGAACCGCTTCATGCCCTTCACCGCCCGCCTCGCCCTGATCGCCGCCGGCGCCATGGCGGGCGTGCCGCTGCTCAACGGCTTCCTGTCGAAGGAGATGTTCTTCGCCGAGGCTTTGTCCGCCAAGGAACCGCTGCCGGTCTTCTTCGACGTGCTGCCGGTCGCCGCGATGGTGGCCAGCGCCTTCAGCGTCGCCTATTCGCTGCGCTTCATCCACGGCACCTTCTTCGGGCCGGACCCGGTCGACCTGCCGCACAAGCCGCATGAGCCGCCGTCCTGGATGCGCTTCCCGGTCGAGGTGCTGGTGCTGGCCTGCATCATCATCGGCATCCTGCCGGCCTCCACCGTCGGCCCCTATCTCGACATGGCCGCCCGCGCCGCCCTGGGGGCGGCGACGCCGGACTACAGCCTCGCCGTCTGGCACGGCTTCAATCTGCCGCTCATGATGAGCATGGCCGCCTTCGCCGCCGGGCTGATCCTCTACCGTCTGCTCCAGAGCCATCTCGCCAAGGGCATCGAGGGACCGCCGCTGATCCGCAGCCTGGAGGGCCGGCGGATGTTCGAGCGGACGATGGTCTTCCTGTCCTGGCGGCTGGCCCGCACGGCGGAGGGGCTGCTCGGCACCCGCCGCCTGCAACCGCAGCTCCGGCTGGTGGTGGTCGCCGCGGTGCTGGCCGCCGGCTGGACCGTGTGGACGCGCGGGGTGGGGCCGGGCAACCTGGCGCCGTCCGGCATCGACCCGGTGCTGGCGCTGGTCTGGCTGCTGGGGGCCGCCTGCGCGCTGGGGGCGGCCTGGCAGGCGAAGTTCCACCGGCTGGCGGCGCTGATCCTGCTCGGCGGCACCGGGCTGGTGGTCTGCGTCACCTTCGTCTGGTTCTCCGCCCCCGACCTCGCTTTGACCCAGCTGCTGGTGGAGGTGGTCACCACCATCCTGCTTCTGCTGGGCCTGCGCTGGCTGCCCAAGCGGCTGGACATCCCCGGCAGCCGCGGGGCGGAGGCGGTCACCCTGACCCGCCGCCTGCGCGATCTCGGCATCGCCGTCGCCGCCGGGGCCGGCATGGCCGGGCTGGCCTTCGGGGTGATGACGCGCTTCCCGCCGGAACTGCTGGCCCGCCATTTCCTGGAGCTGGCCTACAGCGAGGGCGGCGGCACCAATGTCGTCAACGTCATCCTGGTCGATTTCCGCGGCTTCGACACCATGGGAGAGATCGCCGTGCTCGGGGTGGTGGCGATGACCGCCTATGCCCTGCTGCGCCGTTTCCGCCCGGCGGCGGACAGCGTCGACGTTCCCGAACAGCAGCGTGACCAGAGCGCCTTCGACGCCTCGCGTCCCGACCGCAAGGACGGCGACACGGTGGCCGACTGGCTGTTCATCCCGTCGCTGATCGCGCGTCTTCTGTTCCCGCTGATCCTGCTGGTGGCGCTGTTCCTGCTGCTGCGCGGCCATGATCTGCCGGGCGGCGGCTTCACCGCCGGGCTGACCGTCGCCATCGCGATGATCCTGCAATACATGTTCGGCGGCACCCAATGGGTCGAGGCGCGGCTGCGGGTGCTGCCGATGCGCTGGATGGGCATCGGCCTGCTGCTGGCCGCCGGCACCGGGCTCGGCGCCTGGGCGGTCGGACGGCCGTTCCTGACCAGCTATTTCGCCTATTCGCAAATTCCGCTGCTGGGGAAGATCCCGGTGGCGAGCGCGCTGCTGTTCGACATCGGCGTCTTCGCCCTGGTGGTCGGCGCCACCATCCTGATCCTGATCGCGCTGGCCCGCCAATCGCTGCGCGGCCACCGCGCCGCCGCTCCCCGCCCGCCGGAGGTTCCGGCGGTGCCCGAACCGGTGCCGGTCCCCTTGGGAGAGACCGCCGTGGGAGACGACTGATGGAACTGATCCTTTCGCTCGGCATCGGCGTGCTGACCGGCTCCGGCGTGTGGCTTCTGCTGCGGCCCCGCACCTTCCAGGTGATCGTCGGCCTGTCGCTGCTGTCCTATGCCGTCAACCTCTTCATCTTCTCCACCGGCGGCCTGCGCACCGGGGCGCCGCCGATCCTGGAGGGCGGCCGGGCCGGCAATCTGGCCATGCATGCCGACCCGGTGCCCCAGGCGCTGGTGCTGACGGCGATCGTCATCGGCTTCGCCACCACCGCCCTGTTCCTCGTCCTGCTGCTCGCCGCCCGCGGCCTGACCGGGACGGACCATGTCGACGGAAAGGAGAGCGGCCGGTGAGCGGCTGGATGGACCATCTGACGATCGCCCCCATCGTCCTGCCCCTGCTGGCGGGGGCGGTGATGATGCTGATCGACGAGCGGCGGCGGACACTGAAGGCGGTGATCGGCATGGCGTCGGCGCTGTCGCTGCTGGCGCTGGCGGTCCTGGCCCTGGCCGTCGCCGATTCCGGCGTGGCCGGTATCCGCGTCTACCGGCTCGGCAATTGGCCGGCGCATTTCGGCATCGTCCTGGTGCTGGACCGCTTCGCCGCCCTCATGCTGATGCTGACCGGAATCCTGGGGGTCGCCGCCCTGACCTTCTCGCTGCCGCGCTGGCAGAAGGCGGGGGCGCATTTCCATCCGCTGTTCCAGTTCCAGCTGATGGGGCTGAACGGCGCCTTCCTGACCGGCGACCTTTTCAACCTGTTCGTCTTCTTCGAGATCATGCTGGCGGCCTCCTACGGGCTCTCGCTGCATGGGTCCGGTCTGGCGCGGGTGCGGGCGGGGCTGCATTACATCGCGATCAACCTGTCGGCGTCGCTGCTGTTCCTGATCGGCGTCAGCATGATCTACGGCATTTCCGGCACCCTCAACATGGCCGATCTCGCCGGCCGGGTCGCCGGGCTGGCCGCCGAGGACCGCGGGCTGCTGGAGGCCGGGGCGGCGATCCTCGGCCTCGCCTTCCTGATCAAGGCGGGGATGTGGCCGCTCGGCTTCTGGCTGCCCAACACCTATTCCACCCTGGGCCCGGCCTCGGCCGCCATCGTCTCGATCCTCAGCAAGGTCGGCATCTATGCCGTGCTGCGGCTTTGGCTGCTGCTGTTCGGCGACGGGGCGGGGGAGTCCAGCGGCTTCGGCGGCACCGTGCTGCTGGTCGGCGGGCTGCTGACCGTCGGATTCGGCTCGATCGCCGTGCTGGCGACGCAGAACATGGCGCGGCTGGCCGGGGCCTGCGTGCTGGTATCGTCCGGGACCCTGCTGGCCGCCATCGGCGCCGGACAGGTGCCGGTGACCGGCGGCGCCCTGTTCTACCTGACCAGCTCCGTCCTGGCGGTCGCCGGCTTCTTCCTGCTGATCGAGCTGGTGGAGCGCGGCCGCGGCGTCGGCGCCGACGTGCTGGCGGTGACCCGCGAGGCCTTCGGCGAAGGCGACGACGAGGATGCGGACGATGGCGGAGGCGGGGGCGGCGCCGGCGTTCCCATTCCGGCGACGATGGCGATCCTCGGCATCGGTTTCCTGTCCAGCGCGCTGCTGCTGGCCGGCCTGCCGCCGCTGTCGGGCTTCCTCGCCAAATTCGCCATCCTGTCGCCGCTGTTGGCCGCCGGGCCGCAGGTTCCCATCACCACCTGGGTCCTGATGGCGGCGCTGGTGCTGTCGGGGCTGGCGACGGTGGTGGCGATGACGCGGGTGGGACTCGACGTCTTCTGGGCCTCGCCCGCCGCCGAGGTGCCGCGGGTGCGGGTGGCGGAGATCGCCCCCGTCCTGCTGCTGCTTTCGCTCAATCTGGCGCTGACCATCCAGGCCGGGCCGGCGATGCGCTACATGGAGGACACCGCCCGCTCGCTCCATGTGCCGCGGGATTACAATGGTGCCGTGCTGTCCGGCATTCCGACGGCGGGCCCGACGGCGGGCCCGACGGTGGGCCCGGCGGCAGGCGGTGTGCGATGAAGCGGCTGATGGCTCGATTGCTGGCCTATCCCCTGATGACGGCGACCCTGCTGGTGGTTTGGCTGCTGCTGAACGAGAGCATGGCGCCGGGCACGATCCTCGTGGGCGGCGTGCTGTCGCTGGCGACGGTCGCCACGCTCGGCGTGCTGGACCTGCCGGGCGGGCGCTTCCGCCGTCCGCGGGCCGCCCTGTCGCTGCTGGGGGTGGTGCTGGTGGACATCCTGCGCTCCAACTGGGCGGTCGCCAAGATCATCCTGCGTCCGGGAAGCGGCGGGCGGGTGTCGGGTTTCCTGCGCATCCCGCTCGACCTCAGGGCGCCCTATGGGCTGGCGACGCTCGCCTGCATCGTCACCGCGACACCGGGCACGGTGTGGGTCGCCTATGACCGGCGCCGCAACACCATCCTCCTGCATATCCTCGATCTGGTGGACGAGCGGGTTTGGATCGACACCATCAAGGGGCGCTACGAGACGCGGCTGATGGAGCTGTTCGAATGACACTGAAGTTGCTGATGGGCGCCATCTTCCTGACCCAGATCATGCTCGTCGTCGCCATGGCGTTCGCGACCTTCCGGATTCTGCGGGGACCACGGGCGCAGGACCGGGTTCTGGGGCTCGACACCCTCTATGTCACGGCGACGATGCTGCTGCTGACCTTCGGCATCCGCACCGCCAGCATGCTCTATTTCGAGGCGGCCCTGATCATCGCCCTGCTCGGCTTCGTGTCGACGGCGGCGCTGGCGAAATTCCTGATGCGCGGGGAGGTGATCGAATGACCAACCATCTGGCCGGGCTTCCCGACTGGGCGGCCGCCGTCGCCGCCTTGCTGCTGCTCGCCGGCGCCGGACTGACCCTGATCGGAACCGTCGGGCTGCTGCGCTTCGGCAGCTTCTACCAGCGGGTCCATGCCCCGACGCTCGGCTCGACACTCGGCATCGGCTGCATCCTGCTGGCCTCCATGCTGGTCTTCTCCGTTCTGCAATCCCGGGCGATCCTGCACGAGGCGCTGATCACCG
Organism: Azospirillum sp. B510; assembly: GCF_000010725.1. Lineage (NCBI taxonomy): Bacteria > Pseudomonadati > Pseudomonadota > Alphaproteobacteria > Rhodospirillales > Azospirillaceae > Azospirillum > Azospirillum sp. B510. The sequence goes on from NC_013857.1 coordinate 154,322, forward strand.
CCCTGATGGTGATCACCACCCCCATCACCCTGATGCTGCTGGCCCGCGCCGCCCTCTACCGCGACCGCAGCGAAGGAAGCGACGAGGTGCCGCCGCCTCCCTCCGGCCAGGACGCGCGCGGCTCCGGACCGGCGCCGTGATGAGCGGGCCGCCGCCGATCCTTCTCATCCGGCGGGATCGGCCTTCTTCACGGGCTGGAGCGGCAGCTCGATCTCGAAGGTCGCGCCATGCGGCTCGGATGGCTTGGCCCGGACGTTGCCGCCATGCGCCTGGGCGATCGCCTTCACCACCGCCAAACCCAGACCGCTGCCGCCGGTGTCGCGCGACCGGGACTCGTCGGGTCGCCAGAAGGGGGTGAAGATGCCGGTCGCCGCCCCCTCCGGCAATCCGGGGCCGTTGTCGCAGACGCGCAGGATGGCATGGTCGCGGGTCAGCCGGGTTTCGATCACCACCTCGCCGGGAGAGGCGTGGCGCCGGACATTGTCGAGCAGCGCCACCAGGGCCTGACGGACGCGGGCGCCGTCGGCATTGACCACCACCGTTCCAAGGTCGAGCCGCAAGGTGACGTCCGCCAGTTGCAGCATGGGGCCGATCGCCGCCGCCACGGACGCCGCCTCCTGGGCCAGATCGATCGGTTCCAGGCGCAGCTCCAGCCGGCCAGTCTGCACCAGGGTCAAAATCTTCAGGTCGTCGACGATCCGGCTCAATCCCTCCACCTGCCCCAGAAGGGAGCGGAGGGACGGCGTGTCGGGGACGAAGACGCCATCGACATAGCCCTGCAACTGGCCGCGCAGAATGGTCAGCGGTGTGCGCAACTCGTGGGCGACGGCGGCATGCCAGGCCCGCATCTCCGCCTCGGCCCGGCTCAGCTGGCCGGCCATGTGGTTGAAATCCTCGATCAGTTGGCGGGTTTCGGAAAAGGAGGCCTTCGTGACCGTGGCGCGGGCGCCGAGGTCGCCGGTGGCGATCCGCCGCGCCGCGGTGGCGACGGCGTCCAGCGGCCGGATGAGCTGGGTGGCGAATCGCATCGCCACCAGGATGGCCCCCGTCAGCCCGATGGCCCAGAGCGTCAGGAAGGCGATCCATTCGGGAACCGATGGCCAATAGCTGTCGGGCTCCGGAACCTCCTCGAAGCCTTCCGGCATGAAGAAGCGGAAATAGATGAAGCCATAGAACAGGAACATGCCGGCGCACATCAGCACCAGCGCCATCCCGGTCACGCCGGCCATGGCCGTCACCAGCTGCCGGTTCAGCGGCTTGATCGGCTTCATGACGAGGTCGTCAGCCGGTAGCCGACGCCGCGGACACCTTCGAAGAAGGCGGCGATCCCGGTGGCGTGCAGCTTGCGCCGGATGTTGCTGGCATGGGTGTCGATGGTCCGTTCCAGCGTGTCGCTTTCGGGCAGGCAGGCATCGATCAGCTCGGCGCGGCTGAACACGCGGGTCGGCTGGCGCGCCATGTGGGAGAGGATGCGGAACTCCGTCGCCGTCAGATCGACGCGCACCCGCCCGTCGCCGGCCTGGACGGTCACGGCATAGGCGCTCTGGTCGATCTCCACCGGACCGACCCGGATCACCGCGCTGTCGCCCCGGCCCATCGCCCGGCGCAGCACGGCCTTGACCCTGGCCACCACCTCCAGCGGGTTGAACGGCTTGACGATATAATCGTCGGCGCCGATGCGCAGGGCCTGGAGCTTGTCGAGATCCTCGTCGAGGGCGGTGACCATGATCACCGGGGTGTCCCCCCGGCGGCGCAGTCCCATCAGCACCTCGAAACCGTCCAGCTTCGGCATCTTCACGTCGAGGATGACGAGGTCGGGCTTCAATTGCTGGTGCAGGTCGAGGGCGATCTGCCCATTTTCGGCCCTGACCGTGCGCAGCCCCTCGCGATCGAGATAGCCCATGATGATCCGGGCGACGTCGGGGTCATCCTCGGCAACCAAAACCAGTGCGTTCATATCGTCCCTCATCTCCCGGACACCGCCGCGCCGGTCCAGGGCCGCGGCGGCTCCGCCAATGTTAAGCCAAGACTTCACCCTATCCGGCCCGTTGCACAAGAGCCGGTTTTACCCTGATGGCCTCATCCAGATGCCTGCCGGCAGCCCTCGCCGAAGCCGCCCAGGGCGCGGTAGAGGGCCACGGCATTCTCCAGCCGCCCCCGCTGGGCGTCGATCAACGCCTGATCGGCGGCGAACAGGCCGCGTTCGGCATCCAGCACCTCCAGATAGCCGACCGCCCCGGCGAGATAGCGCTTCATGGTCAGGGCATGGCGCTTGCCCTCCAGCTCGCGCATCGTCCGGCGCGCCGCCGCGTCGCGTTCCAGCATGGTCTGGCCGGCCAGCGCGTCGGCGACCTCGCGGAACGCGGTCTGGATCGTCCGCTCATACTCGACCACCGCGATGGACTCGCGCGCCTTCGCCAGATCGAGGTTGGCCTGGTTGCGGCCGCCGTCGAACAGGGGGATGCTGATCTGCGGGACGAACTGCCAGGCGCCGCTGCCCACCCGGAACAGGGAGTGCAGTTCGTTGGAGGCGAGGCCGGCCATCGTCGTCAGCCGGATCGACGGGAAGAAGGCGGCGCGCGCCGCGCCGATCTGGGCGTTCGCGGCCATCAGCCGCTGTTCCGCCGCCATGATGTCCGGCCGTTTGGTCAGCAGTTCGGACGGCAGGCCCGGCTGCAACGGCCCCCAGCCGGCGGCGAAGGCCGCGGTGCCGAAGGCTGGAGCGGTGCGGGCGTCGTCTCCGCCGGCTCCGCCGCCGCTGTAGCCGGTCAGCAGGGCCAACTGGTTGGCTGCACGCTCGCGGGTCAATTCCTGTTCGATCAGGTCGGCTTCCGCCGAGGCGACCAGGGTCCTGGCCTGCTGCACCTCCAGCGGGGAGGAGGCGCCGGCGGCGAGCCGCCGGTCCAGCAGCGCGACGCCCGCCTTGCGCGAGGCGATGGCGCGCCGGGCGATGGTGGCGCGCGCGTCGGCGGCGCGCTCCGTCACATAGGCCCGCGCCACCTCGGCGATCAGGCTGACGCGGGCCGTCCGCTGCGCCTGCTCGGTCGCCAGAAGCTCGTGCAGGGCGGCGTCGGACAGGTTCTTGGCCTTGTCGAAGAAATCCAGCTCATAGGACGACAGGGCGAGCCCGAGCTGCTGGGCCGAGTCATTGTCCTGGGGCGGGTTGGTGCTGGTCGCCTCCAGCGAAACGGCGGGCCGGCGGGTGGCGGACTGGAAGCCGCTCTGGGCGCGGGCCTCCGCCACCCGGGCGACGGCCAGCCTCAGGTCGCGGTTGTGCTCCAGCGCCGCGGCGATCAGCCGTTCCAGGCGGGGATCGGGCTGCCGCGCGCACCAGGGCGCCGCATTTCGCGGCGGGCCGGGGAGCGTCACCGGAGCCGGATAGCTGGCGGGGATCGGCGCGGCCGGGCGTTCATAGGGCGGGGCCAGCGAGCAGCCGGCGAGCAGCGCCGCTCCGCAAAGGGAGGCGAGCAGGGCCGGACGGCGGTGCGCCTTGCGGAGCGCGGTCACGGCAACACCTCCTTGGTGGTCCGCAATGCCGGCCGTTCCGGCAGCAGGGCGGTGGCCGGCTGGGACGGGACGAGGAATTTCGCCAGGCCGCGCTGACCGATCAGATAGCGGCGGTCGGGGCGGGACGGCAGCGACACGATGGCCTCCACCACCCGCTCGTCGACGCGCTGCTGGGCGTCGCTGGGGTCGAGCTTGCGCTGCCCCAGGAGCTGGCCGATGCGCAGAACCTCGCCGGACAGCGTTTCCGTTCCGCTGTCGAGCTGGATGGTGACCGGCTGGCCGGGAACGACCTGCCGCATCAGACGCTCCTCGATGTCGACGCGCAGGATGAAGCGCTCGTTGGGCACCAAGGTGAACAGGGTCGAGACGTTGAGGGTGGAGGCGCCGCTGCCGGGGCGGGCCAGCAGCCGGACGATCCGGCCATCCACCGGGGCCCGGACCTCGCGCTGGGCGATCTCCATCTCGGCCGACGCGACGCGGGCGCGGGCGAGCCGGACGGTGGCGTCATGGGCGGTGAGCTCGGCCTCCGCCTCCTCCAGGCGGCTTTGCGCCTCGTCATACAGCTTCACCGCTTCGGCGCCGTCGCGGCGCAGACGGTCCAGGCGGTTGCGCTCGCGCCGGGCGGCGGAGACGCGGACCCGCAGGGTGCCGCCGCGCGCCACCGCCTCGGCAAGCGCGGCCTTGGCCTCCTCCAGCGCGGCGCGGGCAGCGCGGTCGTCCTGGCGGGCCAGCAGATCGCCGGCTCGCACATCCGCTCCCTCGGTCACGAAAATCTCGGTGATCACGCCGTCGCGCTGGGCGGCGATCTGGATCATGCCGCCTTCGACGTCGACGCGTCCGCGTCCGGCGGCCACCACCGGCGTGCCAACCGACAGCACCTCGCCGCCGGCCGGACCGCCATGCGTCTGTTCATCGCCGACCGCGGCGGAATAGACCGCTCCCATGCTTGAGGCTATGGCGATCGACGCCAGCCCGGCCAGAATGACTGTCTTAAGACGCGGCATCGTCGGAATCCTGTGAATGGAAGGTGTCGCGGTCGGGCCGTTCATCCGACAGGATGCGGCCGTCATCGATGGTGATGACGCGGTCGGCATGGGCGATCAGGCGGCTGTCATGGGTGACGCACAGCACCGCCGTCCGGTGGAGATGGGCGATGCGGCGCAGGATCAGCGTGACCATGTCGCCGTTGTAGCGGTCGAGCGCCGAGGTCGGTTCGTCGGCGAACAGCAGGGAGGGGCGCTTGACCAGGGCGCGGGCGATGGCGACGCGCTGCTTCTCGCCACCGGACAGCGCCACCGGCTTCAGATGGGCGCGGTCGTCCAGACCGACCTCCTTCAGCGCCTGCCTTGCTCGAGGGGTGATCTCCGCCGCAGGCGTGCCGGTCATCTGCAGGACGAGGCGCACCTGATCCAGCGCGCTGAGCGCGCCGAACAGGTTGGGGCTCTGGAAAATGAAGCCGCAATGGCGCAGGCGGATGTCGGTCAGATCATCCTCGTCCAGCGTGCCGGTGGGCTGGCCGAGGATGCTGACGCTGCCCCGGTCGGGACGCGACAGCCCGGCCAGCACCGACATCAGCGTCGATTTCCCGGATCCGGACGGCCCCATCAGCAGGGTCAGCTCACCCTGTCGCGCCGTCAGGTCGATCCCCTTCAGGATGTCCATCCTGATGTCGCCGTTGCGGTAGGATTTGTGCAGGCCGCGGGCCGATACGGCCGGGGTGTCGGAGGAAACTTGCATCTCGCGGGATCCTTATCGCAGCAGGTCGGCGGGCTCGCTGCGGTACAGGACCGACAGGGCGAGCAGGCCCGAGACACAGGCGATGGCGGTGACGAACAGGCTGGTGACGGCGCAGAGCCACGGGCTCATCACCATCGGGATGTCGAGGAACCAGGCGAGCGCGCAGAGCGCCGCGGCGATGGCGAACATCGCGACGTTGCCGGCCAGCGCCACCCACAGCGACTGTTCCAGGACGATGGCGCGCAGTTGGCCGACCCGCACGCCGAGCGCGCGCAGGGCGGCATATTCCTTCATCGAGGCGATCACCGCGCCGCGCAGGGTCTGTCCGGTCACGCCGACCCCGACCAGCAGGGCCAGCAGCATCGAGAAGCCGAAGGAGGTGCCGGCGCCCGATTCCTCCAGCCAGAACTGTGCCGACATCCAGGTCAGCTCGTCCGGCGTGGCGATGGCATAGCTTTCCGCCGTGTCGAAGGCTTCGAGCTGGTGGCGCACCGTGGCGAGATCGAAGCGGGGGTCGAGCTTCAGCAGGAAATAGGGCGGGCCGTTGATGCCCGGATCCATGGTGATCGACCGCAGGGAGGAGGGCGAGGCGAAGACCAGCGGCAGCAGGTTGCTGCGGAAGCCGCGGACGATCCCGCCGATGGTCACGCGCTTGCCGCCGATCTCAGCCGTTCCACCGATCTCCGCCCCCAGCTTGGCCATGTCGGCCTCGTCCACCACCACGGTGTCGGGATGGGACAGGATCGCCTGCGCCTCGGCGGAAAATCCCCGGAAGCCGGACAGCGCGCCCGGCTGGAGCGGCACGCCGACGACCATCACGCTCTGGCGGGTGCCGTTCCCGGTCTTCCAGTCGAGATAGCCGATTCCCATCTCGCGGACGTCGCGGATGGCCGGGTGCGACCAGAACAGCCCCTCGCTCCGCGCCGGAACGATGGTCGACTGGTCCCAGCTGCGGATGTTGGCGGCGGTGACCCAGAGATCGGCCTTGGAGCGCGTCACCGGAATGGTGAAGGCGTCGAGCTGCCCCAGCAGGAGGCCGACCTGGATCAGGATCAGCAGGCCGGAGAAGGCCAGGGTCAGGATCGCCGCTGCGAAGCGTTTCCATTCATGTATGAGTGTCTGGCGGGCAAGCGAAACCATCGAAAAAACCTTTCCACGCGATGCGCGGAAGACAGATGGACGCGGGCCGTCAAGCCGCCGTGGGCCGATTGTCAAGATTGCGCAGAGACGCCGGATGGCGGCCGATCAAGGCGTTGAGTGGGGTCGGCGGTCCCCTGGAGCCGCCCGCCGACCCGGCATCGACGGATGCTCCACGCAATCTGCACACAGCGATGGGACACCGTCGGTCAGCCGACGTCGCCCAATTGCGACGCAGCCTTGAATTCCTCCCTTCCGACCAAGGACCATCTGGAAATGACGACTGTTCTCCTGACCGGCGCCACCGGCTTCATCGGCGGCGCGGTGCTCGCCCACGGCCTCGACAGCACTCCCGATGTCCGCTGGATCTGCCTCGTCCGGGGCAGTGGCGCCGCCCAGGCCCGTGACCGTCTTCTGGAAAACCTGTCCCGCTTCATGGATGCCGCCGCCGCCCGTCATGCCATCCGCCGCGTCGAGATCGTCGTCGGCGACATCACCGCCCCGGCGAGCCTGGAGGATCGCCGGCTGGATGCGGTGACCCACATCCTGCATCTCGCCGCCGACACCTCCTTCCGGGCGCAGGAGCATTGCCACCGCGTCAATGTCGAGGGGACCCGTGCCCTGGCGGAGCGGGCGCGGCGGATGCCGGGCCTGTGCCGCTTCCTCTATGGCGGCACCGCGATGATCTGCGGCGGCAACCCGCCCGATCTCGTGCGGGAAGACGATGCGCCGGCTCCGGCGGCCGAGCACATCGTGCCCTACACCCGCACCAAGGCGACGACCGAGGCGATGCTGCGCCACGAGTTCGCCGATCTGCCGGTCGTCATGGTGCGCCCGTCGATCGTCACCGGCCACCGCAGCCGCGGTTGCATTCCCAGCAGCAGCATCTTCTGGATGTTCCGCGCCGGCGACCGGCTGCGGCTGGTGGCGGGCGATCTGGATGGCGGCATCGACGTGGTGCCGGTGGACTGGACCGCCGAGGTGCTGGTCGGGCTGATGCTGAAGCCGGAGCTGGCCCATGACGCCTATCACCTCTCCGCCGGGCTGCGCAAGCGCACGACCTGGAGCGATCTCGCCGCCGCCTTCGAGCGCTGCGATCCCCAGGGCGGCCGCCGCAGCTACAGCCGCTTCGACGCCGGGGACTGGAAGCTGCTGCGCGCCCGCTTCCAGATGGCCTTCGGCCTGAGCGGGCCGCTGAACGTCGCCATGCTGCGGGCGATGCGCTCCTACTATCAGTTCAGCACGCTGGGCGTCGCCTTCGACAACGGGCGCCTGACCGACGAGGGCTTCCCGCTGCCGCCGACGCTGGCGGAGTATCTGCCGGCCTGCCTGTCGGCCCCGGCCGGGCTGTCGATCATCGACCAGTTCGCCGACGATCTCGGCATGTTCGACGGGGTTCAGGAGTCCATGCTGCCCGGAAACCTGCCCAAGTCGGTGGCGGCGTGATGGTGACCGTCGGCTATGGCCTGCTCGGCCTGGCGATCCTGGCGGAAATCAGCGCCACCATCGCCCTGAAGGCGTCCGACGGCATGTCCAGGGTCGGGCCGATGATGATCGTCGTCATCGGCTACGCCCTGTCCTTCTGGCTGCTGTCGGTCTCGCTCCAGCGCTTCCCGGTCTCGCTGGTCTATTCGGTGTGGGCGGGATTCGGCATGGCCGGCGCCGCCATCGCCGGCTGGTGGCTGTTCGGCGAAGTGCTGGCCCTTCAGGCGCTCGCCGGAATCAGCCTGATCGCCCTGGGGGTGTTCATCCTCGCCAGCGCGATGGGGCCGGGCGCGCCGTGACCCGGCCCCTCCGGCCGGTCCGTCAGGTCCCGGTCCGGCCCTGCTGGGTCAGGGTGGCGATGAAGCGCCGGGTGCGCTCGTGGATGGGGGTGGAGAACAGCGCCTGCGACGGGCCGGACTCCACCACCTGTCCGCCGTCGAGGAACACCACCTCGTGGGCGATGCGCGAGGCGAGGCGCAGGTCGTGGGTCGCCATCACCATGGTGGTGCCCTCGGCGGCCAGCGTGCCCAGCACCTCCACCACCTCGCCCGACAGTTCGGGGTCGAGGGCGGAGGTCGGCTCGTCGCACAGCAGCACCCGCGGCGACGGGGCGAGCGCGCGGGCGATGGCGACGCGCTGCTGCTGGCCGCCCGACAGGGTCGCCGGCCAGGCATCGGCCTTGTGCGCCATGCCGACCTTGCGCAGCAGCTCCATGGCGCGGCCGCGCGCCTTTTCCGCCGGCCATTTCCGCACGGTCACCAGCCCCTCCATCACATTCTCCACCGCGGTGCGGTGGGGGAAGAGCTGAAAATTCTGGAACACCATCCCGGTCTGGCCGCGCAGCCGCTGGATGTCCGCCCGGCCGGGCTTGCCGCCGGGGTGGAAGGCCAACTCCTCCCCGCCGATGCGCACGCTGCCGGAGGTCGGGATCTCCAGCAGGTTGATGCAGCGCAGAAGCGTGCTCTTGCCGCCGCCGGACGGGCCGATCAGGGCGGTGACGCGTCCTTCGGCCACCGTCACCGTCACCCCCTTCAGCACGGTCAGGTCGCCGAAGCGCTTTTCGATGTTGGTCAGACGGATCACGACTTGGCCTCCAGGAAACCACCATACCGGTTGAGCCGCCGCTCCAGCCGGACCTGGAGCGCCGACAGGACGGAACTCAGCACCAGATAGATCAGGGCCGCCTCCACATAGAGGATCAGCGGCTCGTAGCTGGTGGCGACGATGCGCTGGGCCGCCTGGAACAGCTCGGGCACCGTGATGGCGGCGGCCAGCGAGGTGTCCTTCACCAGCGAGATGAAGCTGTTGGACAGCGGCGGCACGGCGACGCGGGCGGCCTGCGGCAGGATGGTGCGCCGCATCGCCTGCGGCCAGCTCATGCCGATGGAATAGGCGGCCTCCCACTGTCCCTTGGGCACCGAGCCGATGACGGCGCGGATGATCTCGGAGGTGTAGGCGCTGACATTCAGGGTGAAGCCGATCAGCGCCGCCGGGAAGGCGTCCAGCACGATGCCGGCGCTGGGCAGGCCGTAGAAGATCAGGAAGAGCTGCACCAGCAGCGGCGTGCCGCGGATGATCCAGACATAGAAACGGACGGCGGCGGCCAGCGGTGCCGGCCCGAACAGCCGGACGACCGCCGCCACCAGTCCGACGATCAGGCCCAGCGCGAAGGAGGCCAGCGTCAGCGGAACGGTGAAGACCAGCGCCGCCCACAGCAGCGACGGCAGCGAGGTCGCCATCAAGGTTAGCCAGTGCAGCAAGGAAACTGTGCCTCTCGTGAGGAAGGAACGACAATGCCCCCGGCCCGGATGGGGCAGGGGGCATTGCGGCAGGCTGGGAAATAAGGCGGCGCCCTTACTTGGAAACGTCGGCGCCGAAATATTTCTGCGAGATGGTGGCATAGGTGCCATCGGCCTTGATCGCGGCCAGCGCCTCGTTGATGGCGGCGACCAGCTTGGCCTCGCCCTTGCGGACGATGATGCCCGACTGGTCGGCATCGTCGCGGGTGGCGACGATCTTCACGTCGGCGTCAGGCTTGTGCTTCTTGAAGTCGAGGAAGGACAGGCTGTCATTGACCGTCGCGTCGGCCCGGCCGTTGAGGACGAGCTGGATCGACTGGTCGAAGCCGTCGGTGCCGACCAGCTGCGCGCCCGCCGCCTCGGCCAGCTTGCCGAAATTGCTGGTCAGCGACTGGGCCGATTTCCTGCCCTTCAAGTCGGCGAAGCCCTTGATGGCATCATTGTCGCCGCGCACGATCAGGACGGCGCGGCTGGTGATGTAGGGGTCTGAGAAATCGTATTTGGCCTTGCGCGCCTCGGTGATGCCGACCTGATTGATGACGGCGTCGTAGCGGCGGGCGTCCAGGCCGGCGATCAGCCCGTCCCACTTGCCCTCCAGGAACTCCACCTTCACGCCGATGCGCTTGGCGATCTCGCGGCCGATCTCCACATCGAAGCCGACCAGCGCGCCCGAGGCGTCATGATAGGTGAAGGGGGCATAGGTGCCCTCGGTCCCGATCTTCAGCGCGCCGTCGGCCTTGATGCGGTCGAGGTCGGCCTGGGCCCAGGCGGAGGAGCCAGCGGTGACGGCGGCGGCCTGGAGGAGGCCGGCGACGAGAAGCGATTGCAGCCATTTCATCGGTTGATGCCTGGTGTTTCTTGGTGGGTGTTTCTTGGTGGGTTGGTCCGCCGCCCATGGCGTTGTCCGCCGACGCTTTCGCGGTGCGGGGAGGCGTTGATGACGCTACATCAAAGGATATTCAGCAACAAGGGAATATGTCATCAATTTAGCGATGATCAAATGTATAACATGCGTGACGTAAACAGCTGGTGTTGGGAAATATGGTGCTGGGGGAGCGTCATCCGCAGGCATGGCCATCGGGTCCGGGATGAAATCGAGACCTCACCGATCTCGGAGGCCCTTCTTCCCTTGCGGGGTGGGGTGGGAATTTCCGATGGTGGGGCCCGATCGGGTATGATCCCGCGTCGATCGTCCGCAGTCCCGATTCAACAGCTCAAGGCCGCAGCGCCGGTCTTTCCGAAGGCTTCCAATGACCTTGCCCGTCCTGCAAAGCGAAACCCGCCAGACCATCGTGCGCCTGCTCTCGATCCTGGCCAGCACGAAAGAGATCAATCAATATCTCAAGCGCTTCTCGCAGCTGGACGCAAAGCGCTTCGCGGTGGTCAACATCAACGACGCCATCCTGCGCGACGGGGTGGAGGCCGAGGCTGTGGCATCGTCGCTGTCGTTCCTGCAGGCGGTGGGGCTCACTCCGATCGTTCTGCTTGGAACGGCACCAGGATCGCGGGAGGAACCGCCGGCCTCCGGCGTTGACGAGGAGAGCGGCGACGGCCCGGATAGGGAGGCGCCCGCAGGTCCGGCGTTCCCGTATGAAACGTTCCAGGCCTTGAATCGCAGCCTTGTCGAGCGGCTCCGCCGGAAAGGGGTGCGCGCCACCTCGATCACCGGGGGGGTGTTCGAGGCGGGGCATCTGGGCCGTGAGGTCCGCGGTTCCCTCGGCACGGTCCGTGCGGTGAGGCTGGCACCGGTGGAGGCCAGCCTGCATGCCGGGTCCATCCCGGTGATCAGCAGCCTGGGCGAAACGGCGGGTGGCCAGAGTCTCGGCATCGAGTGCGATCGCGCCACCAATGCGCTGGTGCGGCTGCTGCAACCGTTCAAGATCATTTTCCTCACCGGCGCCGGTGGCTTGCTCGATGCGAATGGCCGCGTGATCGACGCGATCAACCTGTCCACCGAGTATGATCACTTCGACCGGGACTCCTGCCTGCGGAGCGCGATCACCTTCACGGTGGAGCAGATGAAGGATCTGCTGGACCGTCTGCCGCCGGAATCGTCGATCTCGATCACCAACCCGGCCAATCTGGCCAATGAACTGTTCACCCACAAGGGTTCCGGCACGCTCGTGCGCCGCGGTGAGCGCGTGTCCCGCGCGACATGTTGGGACGAGTTGGACCTGACGCGCTTGCGCATGCTGATCGAATCCAGTTTCGGCCGGCGCCTTGTCGAGGATTACTTCCAGCGCACCCGGCTGCTTCGGGCTTACGTCAGCGAGAATTATCGTGCCGCCGTGATCCTGACCGAAGAGGATGGGGTTCCCTATCTGGATAAATTCGCCGTGCTCGATGAGGCTCAGGGCGAGGGACTGGGCCGCGCGGTGTGGAAGGTGATGCGCAAGGAGACGCCTCAACTGTTCTGGCGCTCCCGTCATAAGAACCAGATCAATATCTTCTACTATGCCCAATCCGACGGTTGCTTCAAACAGGAGAAGTGGAAGGTGTTCTGGTGTGGGCTGGATGATTTCTCGCAGATCGAGAAATGCGTGGCGCATTGCGCGGTGAGGCGGCCGACATTGATCGAGTCCGAAGCCGGCCATTGAAGGGAAAGCCGAGGCGGGAATGCCGCCCCGGCCGCCCCCCGGTCACGTCGTGGTGCTGACGGTCCAGGTGGCGTTGCGGATGCCGGCGGTGCGTTCCAGATTGAGCACGGCGCGGTCGAGTTCGTCGGGGTTGGCAGTGGTGGGAACCAGCATGGCCGCCAATTCCACCTGCTCCTCGCTCTCCGACAGGACCTCGATGTCGCGGATCGGGTAATCGAGCGCCTCCAGCTCCCTGGCCAGGGCATCGCGGACGTCCGAAAGCTCTTCCGGGTCGGCGACGACATGGACCCGATAATGCGCCTCGGTCACCCGTTCGTCGATCGGCAGGCGGTTGACGTAGTTCACCAGCGGCCGCAGCAGCGTGTTCCCGGCCAGCACGAAGAAGGTCAGTATCACCGCCTCCAACGGCAGGCCGCAGCCGGAACAGGCCCCGACCGCCGCCGAACACCACAGGGTCGCCGCGGTGTTCAGGCCACGGACGTTGGTTCCCTCCTTCATGATGACACCGGCGCCGAGGAAGCCGATGCCGGACACCACATAGGCGACGATCCGCGTCGCCCCCTCCGCTCCGAGCAGCCGCATGCCGATCTCGGCGAAGGCGGCGGCCCCGACGGCGACCAGCACGTTGGTGCGCAGCCCGGCGGTGCGCTGCCGGTACTGGCGTTCGAAGCCGATCAAGGCCCCCAGGACGAAGGCGATGCCGAAGCGCAGGAAGGTGGTCGCCGCGACGGCGGCATCGGACAGGTCAAGCTGCATCCGGTGCCCCCCGATGCCCAGGCTTCTCCGCCACCCGCTCTCTCCCAACCGACGGCCGATCATCATGATCGGGTTCGGAGTGACCGATGACCCGGACGATGTCCGGCCAGCGCCCGCGCAGATCGCGTTCCAGGGCATCGATGGCGTCATGCACCGCCACGACGGTCGTTCCCGGTGCCACATGGCTGTGGAACGTCACGACCAGACCGGCGGCGCTGCGGCGGACCCGAAGGTTGTGGACATCGCGCAAGGGGCCGGCGACCGGACGGGAGGCGGCGAGATGCGCCCCGATGGCACGCAGCAGGTCCGGTTCGGCATCGACACCGGTCAGGCCGTTGTCCTGCAACGGCTCGATGTGGCTCTCGACCTCGATGTCGCTCCCCAGCTCCTCCCGGATGCCGGCCTCCAGCCGCGAGGACAGCGCATGCGCCTCCTCGATCGGCAGCGAGCCGTCGACCTCCAGGTCGAACCCCACCGCCAGACGCCCGTTCACCCGCTGGACGGTGACGTGATGGACCGCCAGCCCCAGCCCGGCGGCGCGCACCGCCACCCGGTCCATCACCGTCTCGTCGTCGAGCGCCAGCGGATGGGTGGCGACGGAAACCTCGGCCTCCGGCATTTCGGCCTGGACCGCCCTGATCGCCTGCTCGCGAACCGCCCCCGCGGCGTCGAGCGACAGGGTGCGCCCGACCAGAAGGTCGAGATCGACGAACAGCACGCTGCCGGCCGGCCGGACCCGCACGCGCTGGACCCCGGCGACGCCCGGAAGGCGCGCCACCGCCGTTTCGACCCGATCCGCCGTGCCGGCCGGCGCCGCATCGATCAGCGTATCGATGGTCCGCCGGCCGAGCTGGTAGCCGGCATGGCAGACGAACACCGACACGCCGATGGCCGCCAGGGCGTCGCCCTTCGGATAGCCGAGCCACACCAGTCCCAGCCCGACCAGCACCACCGTCGAGCTGAGGATGTCGGAGGAGAAATGCAGGGCGTCGGCCTCCAGCGCCTGGCTGCGGGTTTCCTTGGCGACGCGCGACAGCTCGCGGGCACGGTAGGCGTCGATGGCGATGCAGATCACCACCACCCCGACCGACCACCAGGTCGCCTCGACCTCGACCCCGCCATCGATCAGCCGGCGGACCGCCTCATAGGCGATCCAGGCGCTGGTCAGGAACAGCAGGCCGGTTTCGGCAAGCGCGGTGACGCTCTCGATCTTGCCGTGGCCATAGGGATGCCCGGCATCGGCCGGCTTGTCGCTGACCCGCACGGCGAACCAGGTCATCACCGTCGCGCCAAGATCGAGCAGGCTGTGCAACCCCTCCGACAGCAGCCCGAGGCTGCCGGTGGACAGCCCGACCGCGAACTTGCCCACCGTCATCGCCCCGCTCGCCAGGATGGAGCCGAGTGCCACCGCTTCCTTTTCGTTGCTCATTCGGTTGCCCCCTGGCGGAAGCCGTCAGTCCTCATCCTCGAAGGTGAAGGCCTCGGCTTCGGTGTCGTAGGTGAACAGCTCGGCATAGCGTGCCCAGCTGGTGACCGCCTTCAGCGTCTCCTCGGCATACTCCTCGCTCATGAAGGGGTCCAGTTCCGCATGGATGCGACCGCTCGGCACGCGTTGCGCCGCCGATTCCTTCAGCAGGGCATGGATGTGGGCGGCCAGCGGGACATAGCGGATCAGATGCTCCGCGAACAGCCGCTTGCGGTCGTCCAGCCCGGACTCGGCGAACAGCCGCCCGGCCTCGGTCAGATGGATGTCGCCCTCCGCCACTTCGGCGAAGCCCAGCGTCTGCAACGTCTCGGCGATCGGGAACAGATCGTCGATCTCGTGCTGGAGCGACGCCGCCAGATGCGGCAGGTCGGCCTTGCCGTGATAGGCGGTCGAGGCCAGCGTCTCCAGCAGGCCGGCCAGCAGGTTGGTGGAGACATGCTGCAACGGCACCGCATAGACCGGCGGCTGCGCCGTGGCGGGAGAGGGCGCCACCAGCGGCTTGCGCGAGGTCATCCGGCCATAGATGTCGTCGACCATGGCGCGGAACTGCGGATCCAGGCGGTTGCGCGGATGCGGCAGTTCCACCCGGATCTCCGCCGCCACCCGTCCGGGGTTGGAGGAGAAGACCAGGATGCGGTCGCACATCAGCACCGCTTCCTCGATGTTGTGGGTGACCATCAGGATCGACTTGATCGGCAGCCGCTGCTCCATCCACAGGTCGAGCAGATCGGTGCGCAGCGTCTCGGCGGTCAGCACGTCCAGCGCGGAGAAGGGCTCGTCCATCAGCAGGATTTCCGGATGGACCACCAGAGCGCGGGCGAAGCCCACCCGCTGGCGCATACCGCCGGACAGTTCCTTGGGATAGGCGGATTCGAAGCCCGACAGGCCGATCAGGTCGATGGCCTCCTCGGTCCGCGCCTCGGCCTCCTTGGTCGGCACGCCCTTGGCCTTCAGCCCGGCCATGACGTTCTCCCAGACGGTCAGCCAGGGGAACAGGGCGAAGGTCTGGAAGACCATCGCGACCCCGTCGGTGGCGCCGGTGACCGGTTCGCCATGGTGGCGGACGGAGCCGCCGGTCGGCTTGACCAGCCCGGCGACGATGCGCAGCAGCGTCGACTTGCCGGAGCCGGAGCGGCCGAGCAGTCCGACGACCTCGCCGTCTTGCAGAGTCAGGTCGACATTGTCGAGCACGACGTAATCCTGCCCCGACGGCTTGGCATAGGCCTGACGGACGCCGCTCAGTTCGAAGATGGTGGTGTTGCGGGTGTTCAGCATGGCGGGGTCCTCCTCAGGCGAGGCGCAGGCGGCGCTCGGCGAACGCGTACAGCGGACGCCACAGCAGACGGTTGAACAGGATGACGAACAGCGACATGACGGCGATGCCCAGCACGATGCGCGGATAGTCGCCGGCGGTGGTGGCCTGGGCGATATAGCTGCCCAAGCCATGGGCGGTCAGTTGGGTATCGCCCCAGTTCACCGCCTCCGCCACGATGCTGGCGTTCCACGAGCCGCCGGACGCGGTGACCGCTCCGGTGACATAGTAGGGGAAGACGCCCGGCAGCATGACGTCACGCCACCATTGCCAGCCGCGGATGCGGAAGTTGGCCGCCGCCTCCTTCAGGTCGCTGGGGAAGGCGGTGGCGCCGGCCACCACGTTGAACAGGATGTACCACTGGGTGCCCAGGATCATCAGCGGGCTGAGCCAGATGTCGGGGTTGAGGTCGAAGCGGACGATGACGACGACCGCCACCGGGAACAGCAGGTTGGCCGGGAAGGCGGCGAGGAACTGGGCCACCGGCTGGACCTTTTCCGCCAGCCGCGGCCGCAGCCCGATCAGCACGCCCAGCGGCACCCAGACCAGCGTCGCCAGCGCGATCAGCACCAGCACCCGCAGCAGCGTGGCGCCGCCCAGCAGCAGCACGGTGCCGACATCACCCCAGGCGACGCCGGAGGCGATGAAGACGACCATCGACCAGCCCGCCCACAGGCCGGTGACCGCCAGCAGCAGATACCAGCCCATGTCGACCGCGCGCGCCGGCACCCGGTCGAGCAGGCCGCCGACCGACCGCAGGCCGCCCGCCGCGCCGCGACCCAGGCCGCCCGTCGGCAGGCGCAGCCAGATCAGCCGGCCGAGCAGGCTGTCGAACGGCGCGAAGATGGCGCGGAAGAAGCGCGTGCGCTGGAACAGGGTGAGCAGCCAGGATTCGGGAACCTCCTGCGCCCCGGTCAGCTCGACCCGGAACTTGTCGGCCCAGGCGACCAGCGGGCGGAACAGCAGCTGGTCATAGGCCAGGATGACCAGCAGCATGGCCAGAACCGCCCAGCCCACCGCATCCAGCCGCTGCCCGTCGATCGCCTTGGCGAGGTAGGAGCCGATGCCGGGCAGCGTGATGGTCTTGTCGCCGACGGTGATCGCCTCCGACGCGACGACGAAGAACCAGCCGCCGGACATCGACATCATCATGTTCCACACCAGACCGGGGGCGGCATAGGGCGCCTCCAGCGTCCAGAAGCGCTGCCAGCCGGAAAAGCCGAAGCCGGTCGCGGCCTCGTCCAGGTCGCGCGGCACGGTGCGCAGCGATTGGTAGAAGCTGAAGGCCATGTTCCAGGCCTGGCTGGTGAAGATGGCGAAGATCGCCGCGCATTCCGCCCCCAGCACGCTGCCCGGAAACAGCGAGAGGAAGAAGACGACGGTGAAGGAGATGTAGCCCAGCACCGGCACCGATTGCAGCACGTCCAGCACGGGGATCAGCAGCATGCCGGCCCGCCGGCTCTTGGCCGCCAGCGTGGCGTAGGTGAAGGTGAACAGCAGCGAGGCCGCCATCGCCGCCAGCATGCGCAAGGTGGAGCGCAGGGCGTATTCCGGCAGCATCCAGGGGTCGAGGGTGATCGGCACCTCTTCGATGCTGCCCAGCGGCAGCGCCATCTGGTGGCCGCCGATGGCCAGCAGCGCCAGCAACCCGATGACCAGCGGCAGGGCGACGACGTCCCACCGGTTCGGCGTGGCGTCGGTCGCCTTCACCGAAATATTCGTGTTGATCCAAACCATGGATATCCATCCTGCGGCCCCCTTCTGGGACCGGCCGGCAATAGGAACGGTAGCGGCGCCGCATGAAGCGCCGCTGCGGATTTTTCAGGAGGATGGGGTGTCGGATCACCGACTTGGCGGGCGTAGATCACCCGTCACGGAAAAACAATCGCGCCCGGTGGGGGTGCGGCGCACGGAAATCCGGTTGGTGAGAAACTTCACCATGGTCCACCTCTGATCGGCCCGAAGACACCGGGCCGCGGGAGGACCCACGAAAACAGGTCAGCCCGCGATCGACGTCGTCAGGGGTATGTGAGTAGATCGACTACTGGGGCTGTCCATCTCTTGCCTTTTCGACCAAGCCGCCGAACCCGGAGAAGGGGGCGACCGGTCGATCATGCGGTGACGATGCCGCCCCTCTACTCCCCTTGCCGGAGCAGGTCAAGCGCCGGAAATCGTCTCCACGCTCTCTTCATGAAAGCATCGTAATCATCGCTTCCGGCCGAAGCGTGGTCCTCGATCGCGGACCCGCCGGCGAGCGGAGTGCGCGGGTGGTGCCGCCGGCGACGGGACGACCTGTCCTTGCCGCGCCACACAGTCCGGTTCGACGGGGGCCGGGACGCATCGTCATGACGTGGAGACATAAAAGTGAAACAGTTCAAGGTTGATGATGAATTGGTTTTAATTATTCGAAAATCAGGAGTTTCCCTAAAAAGCTTCGCTTGCTAAGGGCTTGGGGTCCGGTATCCTTCATGAAGCTCAATGAAATGAATCCGTCGCGCCTTTCGCGCGGCGTTTCCCTGTTGCGTGGCAATGCCAACGCCTGGGCGGTGGGCGTGTGGTGTGTGTTCGTGCTGTCGATCGCGGTGCTGGCGGTGATCCGGCCGGAGCGGCCGATCACGCACATTTACCGGAACGCCGCGATCGACTGGTGGTCATCGGTCCCGGTTTACACGCCGGGTATCCATGGCTTCCTCTATTTCCCGTCCAGCGCGGTCCTGCTCGGGCCGTTGGCGGCCCTGCCGCTGGCGGTGGGGGACCAGATCTGGCGGCTGGTGATGGTGGCGGTGTTCACCGGCGCCGTCTACCGGGTGGCGCTGCTGCTTCATCCCACCATGGGGCGGACCTTGGCCGCCTGGGTTCTGGTGGCGGCGATCCCGACCGCGTCGATCAACATCCTGCGCGGCCAGTGCGAACTGATGATGTTGTCGGTGATCCTGCATGCGGTGGTCGATCTGGCGCGCGGGCATGACCGGCGGGGCGCGGTGATGCTGGCGCTGGCGGCGGCGCTGAAGCCGCTCGCCCTGATCCCGGCCCTGCTGTTCGCCGCCGCCCGGCCCGGCGTGCGGTGGCCGCTGGCGACCGGTCTGCTGATCGCGTTCCTCGTGCCGTTCCTGCACCCGGACCCGGGTTACGTCGCCGGGCAATACGCGGCGATGATCTGCAAGCTGGCCACGGCGGCGGCGCCCGACAGTGGCCGCTGGTTCGACCTGACCCGGCTTCTGGCGGAAGCCGGGGTGGTGCCGGATTACGCCACCATGACCGGCTTGCGGCTGGCTGGGGCGCTGTTGGCGGTCGGGGTCGTCTGGGCCGCCGTCCGCCGTCTCGACCAGGTCACCGCCATGATCGTCACGCTGATGCTGGGCGCCTGGTATCTGGTGCTGTTCAACCCGCGGACGGAGGAAGGCTCCTATCTCAGCATCGCGGTTCTGGCGACGCTGGCCGCGCTGGTCGAGCATCGCCGGCCGCGGGCCGGGGCGGTGTCGATGCTGCTCGGGCTGGTCGTGCTGGGTATGGGGCTGCATTTCTATGGCGGCTGGTTCTACCGGCCGACCCAGATGTGGATCAAGCAGGCGCTGACGCTCCCCCTGCTCTGCTATCCGGTCTGGCTGGTCGTGACCCGCCGCAGCCTCATCGCCTCCGCGGGGCGGGTGAGGGATGGGAAGCCGTCGGTCCGAATCCATCCCTCATTACGGATTCAGTAAGACTCTTTCCCGTATCGGTACTGCCCCTAGGTGACTCGATGCCTGGCAAGCTTTAGAGTCTCCACGTTGAAGGGATGGAAGCCGGCCGGTGGGAGAAACCGCATGAATATTCGCACGAAGATTTTATGCGCAAATATTTTGATCGCCGCCTTTCCGATTTGCATCGCGATCGTCCTCGCCTGGAACGCGGTCGCCATGCTGCGGCAGAGCAACCAGACCGGCAGATCGCTCACCGCCTTCGAAGCGTCGCTACAGATCGGTCCGGCGTTGGCGGTCGAGCGCGGGCGATGGGCCGTCGCGTTCGACAGCGACAAGCCGTTGGACGGCGGTACGGCGCAGCCGCTTGATGCCGCGGTGGCGGCGACCGATGCCGCTCTGGACAAGGCGCGGTTGCAGATCGAGGCCGCGGGCCTTTCTCCCACCCCGATCATCAGCGCGGTCACCCAGTTGAAGGCCGCCCGCGGCGCGGCCCGGCAGGCGGCGGAGCAGGCGAAGCCCGCCCGCCCGCCGACCATCACCACCGCGACGGTCGACGCGCTGGCGGCGGCGAACCAGAGCGTCGTCAAGGCGATCGACGATGCCTACCGGTCGACGATCGTCAACAGTCCGGACCTGTTCGGACATGTCAATCTGGCGCGTATCGCCCAGGACATGCGCGACATCGCCGGCGGCCGTTCGGCGTCCGTCGGCCTGTTCGTGGCGGGCCTGCCGTTCGGACCCGAGCGCCAGCAGGCCGCGACGGAGGACACCGGCAAGATCGCCCTGCTGTGGCAGATGATGCAGCAGTCCGTCCTCAATCTCGGCAACCCGCCGGAACTGACCAAGGCGCTGGAGCATGTGCGCTCCACCATGATGACGGACGGGGCGCAGCGCTTCCAAAGCGTGCTCGACGCCGCGCGGAAGGGCGCGCCGGCACCGATCCAGCTTGCCGACTGGCGACCCTGGGTGACGCCGATGCTGAACAATATCCTGGTGATGCGTGACGCCGCCATCGTCGTGGCGCATGACTTGAACGAGGAGAATATCTCACAGGCCTGGGCCCATCTGATCCTTGCCGGCGTGGTTCTGGCCGCGGTCTGCATCACCTTCGCCGTCGTGCTGTTCATGCTGTCGGTCCAGGTCACGCGGCGCCTGGGATCCCTGACCTCCACCGTCGTCCGGCTGGCCGACGGCGACCTCGGAGTCGACATCGGCTATTCCGAGCAGAAGGACGAGATCGGCGCCATGGCGCGGGCGATCCAGATTCTGAAGGAGAACGGCGCGGAGCGCGTGCGGCTGGAGGCCGAGCAGCAGGCCCAGCGCGCCGCCCGCGAGAAGCGGACGGCGACCGTCGAACGGATGGTGCAGGAGTTCGACCGCACCGTCTCGGCCATCCTGAACAGCGTGTCCGGCGCTTCCGCCCAGCTGAGCGAGACCGCGGGCTCGATGGCCAGTCTGGCGGAGCAGACCAACCATCAGGCGTCGGCCACCACCGCCGCGGCGGAACAGACCTCGATGAACGTGCAGACGGTGGCGTCGGCGACCGAAGAGATGGCGGCTTCGATCAGCGAGATCAGCCAGCAGGTCTCCCGCTCCAACAGCGTCGCCGCCCGTGCGGTGCGGGAAGCGCAGGATACCACGGGGACCGTCCGTAATCTGGCCGGAGAGGTCGCGCGCATCGGCGACGTGGTGAAGCTGATCCAGGATATCGCCAGCCAGACCAATCTTCTGGCGCTGAACGCTACCATCGAGGCGGCGCGGGCCGGGGATGCCGGCAAGGGCTTCGCCGTGGTGGCGAGCGAGGTGAAGCAATTGGCCAACCAGACCGCCAAGGCGACCGAGGACATCTCCGCCCAGATCGACAGCGTCCAGAGCGCCACCCACGGGACGGTGAACGCCATCGAGGGGATCGGCGGCACCATCGGCACGATGAACGAGATCGCCGCGACCATCGCCGCCGCGATCGAGGAGCAGAGCGCCACCACGGTGGAGATCTCCCGCAACATCCAGCAGGCGGCGCAGGGCACCGGCGAAGTGAGCGCCAACATCGCGCAGGTGCATGAGGCCGCCACCCAGACCGGCCGCGCGGCATCGCAGGTCTTCGATGCCTCCACCGGCCTGACCCGCCAGGCGGCGGATTTGCGGCGGGAGATCGAAACCTTCCTGGCCGGCATCCGCGCGGCTTGAGCGGCGGAGGCGTGAGGGCTGGCAAACGGTTTTCCCACCCCGACCCCGTCGCCCTGGGTTGTGTCGTCGCCGGTTGCCATGATCATCCAACCCATTATGATCATTGGCAACGACCGCCTGGACGGTCTTGCAGACGAGGGTTCGGGACATGAGTGACGCGAAAATCGGCCGGGCGGCCGATTGGGCAGCCGGTTGGATCGAGTTGACGGCGGCCGACGGCCATCGGATGCGCGCCTATCAGGCGCCGGCCAAGGGCGAGGAGATCGGGCGCCTGATCGTCGCCCCGGAGATCTTCGGCATCAACCATCACATCCGCGGCGTGTGCGATGGCTTCGCCCAGCAGGGCTTCACCGCCGTCGCGCCGGACCTGTTCGATCGCGCCGAACGCGGGGTGGAATTGCCCTATGACGACGCCGGCATCCAGAAGGGCATCGCGCTGAAGGGGGCGGTTTCGACCGCCGACGCTTTGCAGGATGTCGCCGCGACGCTGGCCCATCTCGGTGGCGACGGGGCGGCGGCGGTCGTCGGCTATTGCTGGGGCGGCAGCATCGCCTGGGCGGCGGCGGCGGCGCTGCCGGTGCGGGCGGCCATCTGCTATTATGGCGGCGACATCGGCAAGACGCTGGACAGCGCCCCCCGCGTGCCGACGCTGTTGCATTTCGGCGAGCAGGACCATGCCATCCCGCTGTCGGTCGCGGAAGGGGTGCGGTCACGCTATCCGTGGGCGCCGGTGCATGTCTATCCGGCCGGGCATGGTTTCAACTGCGATGAGCGGGGAAGCTTCCATCCGGAAAGTGCCGTCCTGGCGCTTCGGCGGACCGTGGGGTTGCTGCGGGCGGTGTTCTGACCAAGGTCGTTTTGATCGGTTGAACATCCTTCCGCCGTCCGTCCGTCCGGCTTCCGAGCCGGATCGGCCAGCGGCGGAAGGCCAGCAGCCCGGCGCAGAGCAGCGCATAGACCAGCGGCGCCGTCTGCCAGCCCTTCGCCAGCATGACGAAGTGCAGGCAGCCGGCCAGCCCGGCGACGAACACGCTCTTATGAAGGGCGCGCCAGCGCCTGCCCCCCAGCCGCTTCACCATGCCGTCGGTGGAGGTGGCGGCCAGCGCCGTCAGGATCAGGAAGGCGCCCATCCCGACGGTGATGTAGGGGCGCTTGACGATCTCCTTCCAGATCGTTGCCCAGTCGAAGAACTGGTCCAGCCCGACATAGGTCGACAGGTGGATGGCGGCGTAGAAGAAGGCGAACAGCCCCAGCATCCGGCGGAAGCGCGCCAGCCCCGCCACCCCCGTCAGCATCCGCAGCGGCGTCAGCGCCAGCGCGATCAGCAGGAAGCGCAAGGCCCACAGCCCGCTGGCCTTGACGCTCTCCAGCACCGGCTCGGCCCCCAACTCGCCGGTGTAGGCGAGCCAGAGGGTCCAGACCAGGGGGACCAGGGCCAGGGTGAAGACGATGGGCTTGGCCCAGCGGGACGCCAGGGCCGCGTTGGCCGCGTTGCGGAGATCCGTCATGGTCAGTAGTTCGCCTTGAGGTCCATGCCGGCATAAAGCGACGCGACCTCCTCGGCATAGCCGTTGAAGGGCAGGGTCTTGCGGCGGGAGAACTCGCCGACGCGCCGTTCCGTCGCCTGGCTCCAGCGCGGGTGGTCGACCTCGGGATTGACGTTGGAGTAGAAGCCGTATTCACGCGGCTGCGCCTTGTTCCAGGCGGTCGCCGGCTGGTCCTTCACCAGCGTGATCCTCACGATCGACTTGATCGACTTGAAACCGTATTTCCACGGCACCACCAGCCGGATCGGGGCGCCGTTCTGGTTGGGCAGCACTTCGCCATACATGCCGACGGCCAGCAGGGCCAGGGGGTTCATCGCCTCGTCCAGCCGCAGCCCCTCGGTATAGGGCCAATCCAGCACCCAGGAGCGCAGGCCGGGCATCTGCTTGGGGTCGTTCAGGGTCTGGAAGGCGACATATCGGGCGTTGCCGGTCGGCTCGACCCGTTTGAGCAGCTCGGCCAGCGGGAAGCCGATCCAGGGGATCACCATCGACCAGCCTTCGACGCAGCGCAGGCGGTAGATCCGCTCCTCCATCGGGAATTTCAGCAGATCCTCGATGCCGATGGTCATCGGCTTGGCGACCTCGCCGCCGATGGCGATTTCCCAGGGACGGGTCTTCAGGGTGCCGGCATTCTCGGCCGGATCGCCCTTGCCGGTGCCGAACTCATAGAAGTTGTTGTAGGTGGTGGCCGATTTCATCGGCGTCGTCGGATCGAATTTCGGGTCGGCCGGCTTGATCGTGGTCGGCGCCCCGAACGCCGCCGCCAGCGCGCTGCCCAGCGGCAGGCCGCCCAGCGCCATCGTGGCGGCACCGCCGGCCATCAGGCTTCGGCGCGACAGGAACAGCTCCCGTGGCGTGACCTCCGCCTCGCGCGCCTGGGACGCGGTGGGGAATTTGAACAGCATCGACCCTCTCCCGAACGGACCATTCCTGCCACTAACCATAGGGCGGCCATCGGCGGTCGGCAAATCACGGTGACTACACGATTGCGTGATCGGATGTGAGGGGGGCCTCGGCGGCGTTGGTCGGGAGCCCAAGGAGCGAGGGGCGTGACAAATTCTGGAACTATCAAGGGCCTCGCATATCCGTCCGAGGTCATAGTCATAGATATTACGCCAAGGTTTGGGAGTATCTACGAAAGGCCAAATTGACCGGATTCGTCTTTACTTCATCGTGCGGGCCTGTAGGACTGCGGAGTCACATTCCGGATTGGAGTGGAGTACGCATAGTCTCCGTGCGGGAATTTGGCATCCAGGTCACGGGGCTTGCGTTTTCTTCGGCCGCGCGGGGAAGCGGTTCTGATGATGGACGGAGCCATGGCCCGTGGTGGGCGCGGCTTGCGGATTGGGGAATGGCATGACGGCGATGGTCGAGACGGCGGACGCGTTGGATCCGAAGGTTCTGCTGATGGCCCTGCGGCACCTGCGCAAGGGTGATTTCTCGGTACGGCTGCCGCTCGACCTGACCGGGATCGACGGCGAGATCGCCGCCGCCTTCAACGACGTGGTCGAACTGAACCAGACCCTGACCACCGAGGCCAGCCGGCTCAGCGTCGCCATCGGCAAGGAAGGCCGCATCAGCCAGCGCGCCAAGCTGAACAACGCGTCGGGCGGCTGGGAGACCTGCGTCGACAGCATCAACACGCTGGTCGGCGACATGATCCAGCCGACGACGGAAATCGCCCGTGTCATCGGCGCCGTCGCCAAGGGCGACCTGTCCAAGACCATGGCGCTGGAGATCGAGGGACGGCCCTTGCAGGGCGAGTTCCTGCGTACCGCCCGCGACGTCAACACCATGGTGGAGCAGCTCGTCACCGTCACCACAGAGTTGACGCGCGTGGCGCGCGAGGTGGGGATCGAGGGCAAGCTGGGCGGTCAGGCCCAGGTGAAGGGGGTCGCCGGCAGTTGGAAGGATCTGACAGAGAACGTCAACGTGATGGCGGCCAACCTGACCGGTCAGGTCCGCAACATCGCCGAGGTGACGACGGCGGTCGCCAAGGGCGACCTGTCGAAGAAGATCACCGTCGACGTGAAGGGCGAGATCCTGGAGCTGAAATCGACCATCAACACCATGGTGGACCAGTTGAACAGCTTCGCCTCGGAGGTGACGCGGGTGGCGCGCGAGGTGGGCTCCGAAGGCAAGCTGGGTGGTCAGGCGAAGGTGGAGGGCGTCGGCGGCACCTGGAAGGATTTGACCGACAACGTCAACATGATGGCGGAGAACCTGACCGGCCAGGTCCGCAACATCGCCGAGGTGACGACGGCGGTCGCCAAGGGCGATTTGTCGAAGAAGATCACCGTCGATGTGAAGGGCGAGATCCTGGAGCTGAAATCGACCATCAACACCATGGTGGACCAGCTCAACAGCTTCGCCTCGGAGGTGACGCGGGTGGCGCGCGAGGTGGGCTCCGAAGGCAAGCTGGGCGGTCAGGCCCAGGTGAAGGGGGTCGGCGGCACCTGGAAGGATCTGACCGACAGCGTGAACATGATGGCGGCGAACCTCACCGGTCAGGTCCGCAACATCGCCGACGTCACCACCGCCGTCGCGACGGGCGACCTGTCGAAGAAGATCACCGTCGATGTGAAGGGCGAGATCCTGGAGCTGAAATCCACCATCAACACCATGGTGGACCAGCTGAACAGCTTCGCGTCGGAAGTAACGCGGGTGGCGCGCGAGGTGGGCTCCGAAGGCAAGCTCGGCGGTCAGGCGCGCGTCGAGGGTGTCGGCGGCACCTGGAAGGATTTGACCGACAGCGTGAATTTGATGGCGGCCAACCTGACGGGGCAGGTCCGCAACATCGCCGACGTGACCACCGCCGTCGCCAACGGCGATCTGTCGAAGAAGATCACCGTGCCGGTGAAGGGTGAGATCCTGGAGCTGAAGAACACCATCAACACGATGGTGGACCAGTTGAACAGCTTCGCGTCGGAAGTGACGCGGGTGGCGCGCGAGGTGGGCTCCGAGGGCAAGCTCGGCGGTCAGGCCCAGGTGAGGGGTGTCGGCGGCACCTGGAAGGATTTGACCGACAGCGTCAACGCGATGGCGACCAACCTGACGGGGCAGGTCCGCAACATCGCCGAGGTGACGACCGCCGTGGCGAATGGCGATTTGTCGAAGAAGATCACCGTCGACGTGAAGGGCGAGATCCTGGAGCTGAAATCGACCATCAACACCATGGTGGACCAGCTGAACAGCTTCGCCTCGGAAGTCACGCGCGTCGCAAGGGAGGTGGGCTCCGAAGGCAAGCTGGGCGGTCAGGCCCAGGTGAAGGGGGTCGGCGGCACCTGGAAGGATCTGACCGACAATGTGAACGCGATGGCGACCAACCTGACCGGTCAGGTCCGCAACATCGCCGAGGTGACGACCGCGGTCGCCAACGGTGATCTGTCGAAGAAGATCACCGTCGATGTGAAGGGTGAGATCCTGGAGCTGAAATCGACCATCAATACCATGGTGGACCAGCTGAACAGCTTCGCCTCCGAAGTCGCCCGCGTGGCGCGCGAGGTGGGGATCGAGGGCAAGCTGGGCGGTCAGGCCCAGGTGAAGGGGGTCGCCGGCACCTGGAAGGATCTGACCGACAATGTGAACATGATGGCGGCGAACCTCACGGGGCAGGTCCGCAACATCGCCGAGGTGACGACGGCGGTCGCCAAGGGCGATCTGTCGAAGAAGATCACCGTCGATGTGAAGGGCGAGATCTTCGAGTTGAAATCGACCATCAACACCATGGTGGACCAGCTGAACAGCTTCGCCTCGGAAGTGACGCGCGTGGCGCGCGAGGTGGGGTCCGAGGGCAAGCTTGGCGGACAGGCGAAGGTGGAGGGGGTCGGCGGCACCTGGAAGGACCTGACCGACAATGTGAACATGATGGCGGCGAACCTCACCGGGCAGGTGCGCGGCATCGCCAGCGTCGTCACCGCGGTCGCCGACGGCGACCTGAAGCGCAAGCTGGCGGTGGACGCCAAGGGCGAGATCGCGGCGCTGGCCAACACCATCAACGGCATGATCGACACGCTGGCGACCTTCGCCGACCAGGTCACCAACGTGGCGCGCGAGGTCGGCATCGAAGGCAAGCTGGGCGGTCAGGCCCGTGTGCCGGGCGCGGCCGGCCTGTGGAAGGATCTGACGGAGAATGTGAACCAGCTTGCCGCCAACCTGACCACCCAGGTGCGCGCCATCGCCGAGGTCGCCACCGCGGTGACCAAGGGCGACCTGACCCGTTCCATCACCGTGGAGGCGATGGGCGAGGTCGCGGCGCTGAAGGACAACATCAACGAGATGATCCGCAACCTTCGCGACACGACGCTGAAGAACGCGGAACAGGACTGGCTGAAGACCAACCTCGCCAAATTCACCCGGATGTTGCAGGGCGAGCGCGATCTGGTCACCGTCTCCAACATGATCCTGTCGGAGATCGCGCCGCTGGTGAACGCCCAGCATGGCGTCTTCTATGTCGCCACCCGCGACCGCGACGAGCCGCTGCTGGAACTGGTCGCCTCCTACGCGCTGAAGGAGCGCAAGAACCTGTCCAACCGCTTCCACCTGAAGGAGGGGTTGGTCGGGCAGTGCGCCTATGAGAAGAAGCGCATCCTGCTGACCAACGTGCCGCGCGACTATGTCGCCATCAGCTCCGGCCTGGGCGAGGCGCCGCCGCTGAACATCATCGTCCTGCCGGTGCTGTTCGAGGATGACGTCAAGGCGGTGATCGAGCTGGCGAGCTTCGGCCGCTTCAGCGAGACGCACCAGAGCTTCCTCGAACAGCTGACCGAGAGCATCGGCATCGTGCTGAACACGATCGCCGCCAACATGCGCACCGAAGGGCTGCTGAAGCAGTCGCAGCGCCTGACCAGCGAGTTGCAGAGCCAGCAGGAGGAGCTGACCGCCACCAACGAGCGACTGGAGCAGCAGGCCGCCTCGCTGCGCAAGTCGGAGGAGCTGCTGAAGGCCCAGCAGGAAAAGCTGACCACCACCAACGAGGCGCTGGAGGAGAAGGCCGAACAGCTCGAGAAGCAGAACATCGAGGTCGAGCGCAAGAACCGCGAGGTCGTGTTCGCCAAGGCGGCGCTGGAGGAGAAGGCCGAACAGCTCGCCCTGACCTCCAAATACAAGTCGCAGTTCCTGGCGAACATGAGCCACGAGCTGCGCACGCCGCTGAACAGCCTGCTGATCCTGTCGAAGCTGCTGGCCGACAACCCCGACACCAACCTGTCCGACCGTCAGGTCGAGTTCGCCCGCACCATCCATTCCGCCGGATCCGACCTGCTGGGGTTGATCAACGACATCCTCGACCTGTCGAAGATCGAATCCGGCACCGTGACCCTGGAGATCGGCGAGGTCGTGCTGGGCGACCTGCGCAACCATGTCGAACGCACCTTCTCGCAGGTGGCGCAGGAGAAGAAGCTGGCCTTCACCATCGAGATGGATGCCGCATTGCCCGCCGGGATCCAGACCGACGAGAAGCGGCTGTCGCAGGTGCTGAACAACCTGCTGTCCAACGCCTTCAAATTCACCGAGACCGGCGGCATCACCTTCCGCGTCGCCCCGGCGACGGGGGGATGGAGTGCGGCGCACCCGACGCTGGACGCGGCGGCGTCGGTGCTGGCCTTCACCGTCATCGACACCGGCATCGGCATTCCCGAGGACAAGCAGCGCATCATCTTCGAGGCGTTCCAGCAGGCGGACGGCACCACCAGCCGCAAATATGGCGGCACCGGTCTCGGCCTGTCGATCAGCCGCGAGATCGCCCGGCTGCTGGGCGGCGAAATCCGCGTCGCCAGCACGCCCGGCAAGGGCAGCGTCTTCACCCTGTTCGTTCCGCGCAGCTACGACATCGTCGCCGAAACCGCGGCACCGCTGGGCGTCCCGGCCATCGCGGCCGCCAGCGCCGTGCTTCCTCCCGCCGGTCTTCCGCCGAAGCGGACGGACACGGCGACCCGCCCGGTGGTGGCCTCCGGCCCGCAGGACGGGCTGGCCCTGCTGGACATGCATCCGGCCGGCGACGACCGCGACCGCATCCGCGCCGGCGAACCGGTGGTGCTGATCGTCGAGGACGACAGCACCTTCGCCTCCATCCTGATCGATCTGGCGCGGGAAAAGGGCTTCCGCGCCATCCTGTCGAGCGGCGGCTCGGCGGCGCTGCCGCTGGCACGCAAATACCGGCCGGACGCCGTCCTGCTCGACATCGGGCTGCCGGACATGGATGGCTGGGCCTTGCTCGACCTGCTGAAGCGCGATCCGCAGACCCGGCATATCCCGGTCCATGTCATCTCCGCCAAGGACGAGCGGCGGCGCGGCCTGTCGATGGGCGCCTTCGACTATTCGGAAAAGCCGGTGGAGCGCGAGGCGATCTTCGACGCCCTGAACCGGGTCAAGAGCTTCAAGGAACGCGGCCACCGCAAGCTTCTGGTGGTGGAGAAGGACAGCCCGCAGCCGGGTGCCGTCGCCGCCCTGATCGGCAACGGCGACGTCGAGACCCGCACCGTGACCTCGATCGAGGCGGCGATGGCGGCGCTGACCGCCGACCGCTTCGACTGCCTGGTGCTGGATTTGTCGAGCCCGACCCTGTCCGGCCCGGTCGCCGTCGATTTCGAGCTGGTCGAATGGCTGCGCACCCGCGACACGCTCGCCTGGATGCCGGTGGTGGTCTATGCCGCCGCCGACATCGCGGCGGAGGACGAGGCAAGGCTGCGTCGGCTGGCCGAGACGGTGGTGCTGAAGAGCGCCCGCTCGCCGGCCGGGTTGTTGGATGAGACGGCGCTGTTCCTGCACCGCGCCGTCGACCGGCTGCCCGACGAGAAGCGGCGCAGCATCCTGGATCTGCGCCAGCACGACCCGTCGCTGGCCGGCAAGCGGGTGCTGGTGATCGACGACGACATCCGCAACATCTTCTCGCTCGCCAGCGTGATGGAGGCCCACAGGATCGAGGTCCTGCATGCCGAAAGCGGGCGCGAGGGGATCGCGCGGCTGCGCGCCGACCCCGGTGTCGACGTCGTGCTGGTGGATATCATGATGCCGGAAATGGACGGCTACGAGACGATGCGCACGATCCGCAGCATCGACGAGTTCCGCGCCCTGCCGATGATCGCCGTCACCGCCAAGGCGATGAAGGGCGACCGCGACAAATGCATCGAGGCCGGGGCGACCGATTACATCGCCAAGCCGGTGGACATCGACCATCTGCTGTCCTTGCTGCGGATCTGGACCGGCAAGAGCATTCGGACGCAGCAGCGCGGCGGGGTGCAGGCGTGACCCGCCGCAAGCTCGGGCCGGCGCGTCCGGCGCGGCACCCGCCGTTCCGGCGGTCGCGCCTGCTCTGCACCGCCGGCGTCCAGCCTTCCGGTCCGGACGCCGTCCGCCAATCGCTTCCGCCGCTGCCGGCCCCCGTGCCCGTGGTGACGCCGCCAGCCGCCGCCACCGTCGCCGGATGGGAAAGCGGAACCATGACCACCGAGTCGCAGCCGCGGCCCGACAAGGCCCCCGACAGGGCCCCCGACAAGGCGGATGTCGCGATCCTGATCGTCGATGACGATCCGCGCAACCTGTTCGCCATGCGCGAGACGCTGGAGGATCTGGGGGCGCGGCTGGTGCTCGCCCGCTCGGGCGAGGAGGCGCTGAAGCATCTGCTGCGTCAGGACTTCGCCCTGATCCTGCTGGACGTCCACATGCCGGGCATGGACGGCTACGAGACGGCGGAGCTGATCCGCCTGCGGGAGAGGTCGCGCCACATCCCGATCATCTTCCTGACCGCCATCAACAAGGATGAGACCCACATCTTCCGCGGCTATGCCACCGGCGCCGTGGATTACATGTTCAAGCCGGTCGATCCGCAGATCCTGAAGAGCAAGGTGTCGGTCTTCGTCGATCTCTACCGCAAGACGGAGGAGGTGAAGCGCGAGGTCGAGGCCAAGCAGCGCCTGCTGGACGAGAATGAGCGGGTGCGGCGCGATATGCGGCAGGCCGAACAGGCGCTGCGCCGGTCGGAGGAGCGGCAGGCGCTAATCCTGGGCCAGCTTCCCATCGTGCTCTACACCGCCGGCCTGACGCCGGGCATTCCCTTCCGCTACCTGTCGGACAGCGCCGGGACCGTGCTGGGCTGTTCCGCCGCCCGCTTTATCGAGGATCCGCAATTCTGGCAATCGCGGCTGCATCCCGACGACCGCGACCGCGTCCTGCGCCAGCTGGAGTCGATCCATCGCACCGGGCTGAGCACGGTGGAATATCGCTGGCGCGGCCCCGACGGCCTCGAGCGCCATCTGCTGGACCAGGCTGTCGTCGTGCGCGACGAGGATGGCAGGCCGACCGAGCTGTTCGGCACCATCCTGGACGTGACCGAAACCCGTCAGGCCCAGCATCAGCTCGCCCATGCGCAGAAGATGGAGATGGTCGGCCGGCTGACCGGCGGCATCGCCCATGATTTCAACAACATGCTGATGGTGGTGATCGGCAGCCTGGAACGGCTTGCCCCCGGCCTTGCCGCCGATTCCAAGGCGGCGCGGCGGGCGGAGATGGCCTTGCAGGCGGCGCTGCGCTGTTCGGACATGACGCGGCGGCTGTTGACCTTCGCCCGGCGCCAGCAGTTGCACCCGGAGCCGGTGGATCTCGGCGCGCTGGTCACCGGCATGGGCGAGCTGATGGAACGCACGCTGGGCGGTGGCGTCGCCATCGCCATCGAGGCCCCGCCGGCCGGGGCCGGGCCGCTGTGGATCGCATCGGTCGACCGCTCGCAGGCGGAGTCGGCCCTGCTGAACCTCGTCATCAACGCCCGCGACGCCATGCCCGGCGGCGGCACCCTGCGGATCCGCACGGAGAACGCCCGGTTCGAGGAGCCGCGGGCGGCGCATGGCATGACGGTGCCGGCCGGCGATTATGTCCTGCTGTCGGTGTCGGACAATGGATGCGGCATGCCGCCGGACATCCTGGACCGTGCCTTCGAGCCCTTCTTCACCACCAAGGAGTCGGGCAAGGGCACCGGCCTCGGCCTCGCCATGATCCATGGCTTCGTCAAGCAGTCGGGCGGCTTGATCGGCATCGACAGCGTTCCCGGCGCCGGCACCACCTTCCGCCTCTATCTGCCGCGGGCGGCGATGGATGGCCCGCATGCCGTCACCGCCGACGAGGAGGTCGCCGACGAGGCGTTCGCCGGACGCGGCGAGGCCGTGCTGGTGGTGGATGACGATGCCGACGTGCGGTCGGTCGCCGCCCAGGCGGTCGCGGCGCTGGGATACCGTGTGCTGGAGGCCGACGGGGCGGAGGCGGCGCTCGGTCTGCTGGACCGCCAGCCGGTCGATCTTCTGTTCACCGACATCGTCATGCCCGGCGGTCCGAACGGGCGCGAGCTGGCGCTGGAGGGGCTGCGCCGCCACCCGTCCTTGCGGATCCTGTTCGCGTCGGGCTATGCCAATGGAACCAGCGCGCCGGAACCGGAGGCCGGCGCACCCACCGACACCGGCCGGGCCATCGATCCCGGCGCCGTGCTGGGAGCCGTGCTGGCGCGGGCGGAAACCCTGCCCAAGCCCTACCGCAACGGCGATCTGGCCCGTGCCCTGCGGCGTGCGCTGGAGTCACAGGCCCCTCTCGTCCCGGCGGAGGCCGTCCGGGGATGACCAGGAAAATCGAGGGCGGCATGACCCCGGGCCGCCGGTTGCGCTTATCAGGTCAGGTTCCGGTTCATGGTTTTGTCCGACGATGCGCTGACGTTGCTGCGAGGATCGATCCGGTCCGTCTGGGCGCTGGAGCTCATTCTCCTGCTGCGCCGGACCCCCGACCGCGACTGGTCGAACGCCGAGCTGGTGAGCGAATTGCGCGGCAGCGAGGTGGTGGTGCAGGATGCGCTGGCCGGCTTCCTCGGCGCCGGTCTGCTGGTGGCGCTGGCCGACGGCCGCCACCGCTACCGTCCGGCGGCGCCGCTTCTGGACCAGTGGGTCGGGGAGATCGGGCAGGCCTATGCCAGCCGTCCGTCCGCCATCATCCGGGAGATCTTCGCCGCTCCCGGCAACAAGGTGCAGATCTTCGCCGATTCCTTCCGGTTCCGCTCCAATGACTGAAGCCCATGATTGACATCACCACCATTCACATCGTCTGGCGTTCACATCGTCGGGAATGCGCGCCGCCCGTCCCGGGTGGAAAGCGGGAAATGAGGGCGCTCGGATGGACGTCGTGAAATCGGCGGTCTATCTGCTGTGTTTCGCCGCCAGCCTGCTGTGCATGCTGTTGCTGCTGCGCAGCTATCTGCGCTCGCGCAGCCGCCTTCTGCTGTGGAGCACCCTGTGCTTTGTCGGGCTGGCCATCAACAACCTGCTGCTGTTCATCGACATCGTCGTCCTGCCCACCCAGGTCGATCTGCTGCCGCTGCGCCAGTTCTCCGCCATGGCCGGCGTGGGGGTTCTGCTGTACGGCTTCATCTGGGATGCCGAGTGATGCCGCCCGGCACCTCAAGCTTTTTCACCGGAGCGCTCGCCGCGCTCTACGCGACCGCCGGACTGTTCTTCCTCAGTTTCTGGAAGCGGACACGCGACGCGCTGTTCGTCAGCTTCGCGCTCGCCTTCGCTCTGCTGGCGCTGAACCAGATCGTGCTGGCCCTGGGTGGGCTGGAGCGCGAGGAGCAGGGTTGGGTCTATCTGTTGCGCCTGTTGGCCTTCCTGCTGATCGTCGCCGCCATCGTCCGCAAGAATCTGGAAGGGCGGCGGCGCTGACCGGTTGCCGGAAGGCCGATGCTCACTTGCGGCCGTCGCCGAAGCGGCGGCAATCCCATTCGTCGGTCCCGGCTTCCGCCCGGCCACCGTTGGAGGTGCGGTAGCGCGCGTCGTCGCACTGGCCATTGCCCGCATAGGGACTGCCGTAGGAGCCGTAGCCGCCACGGCCGCCGTAATAGCCGTTGCCGTAGGAGCCGTCATAGCCGCCGCGATGGCGATTGTGCCGATCACGGCCGGACTCGTCGTCATCGTTGCCGGCGGTCGCCGCCAGCAGTCCGAGCCCGACAACGGCCGCGCCGATCAGCAAAGCCCCCGCCACATCGTCGTTGCCGTTGCCGGCACAGCCCGGAAGCGCCAGAGACAGCGCGAGGCAACCAGCCAAGGCGGTCCTGCCACCCGATAGACGTCGCCATGCATCCGCTTTCACCGCCGCCTCCCAACCCAAGAGTTCTTTCACGGACAAACATGCGGGATCCGCATTTCCATCCAATGCCAATACAATTTCTTTTTGGAAATATTGCTGCGGTCTCCCGCCTGCCCCGTCGCCGATGGGAGTGGGACACACGGCGGGGCTTGGCCCGGCCGGCGCGACGCCCTATGGTCTGGCAGCTGTCGCCAATATGGGAGTGCGTGGATGTTCACCGCCAGGATCCTTCTGCTCGGCTCCGGGGAGCTGGGCAAGGAATTCGTCATCGCGGCCAAGCGGTTGGGCTGCGAGGTCATCGCCTGCGACAGCTACGCCAATGCCCCGGCGATGCAGGTCGCCGACAGGGCGGAGGTGTTCTCCATGCTGGATGCCGACGCTCTGCGCGCGGCGATCGCCAAGCACCGTCCCGACTATATCGTGCCCGAGGTGGAGGCGATCCGCACCGAGGTACTGCACGAGTTCGAGGATGCCGGCACCATCGTCGTGCCGTCGGCCCGCGCCGCGACCATGACGATGAACCGCGACCGCATCCGTGAGGTCGCGGCGACCGAGCTTGGCCTGCGCACCTCGCGCTACCGCTACGCCGAAAGCCTGGAGGAGGTGCGTGCCGGAGCCGACCACACCGGCTTCCCCTGTGTGATCAAGCCGGTGATGTCCTCGTCCGGCAAGGGGCAGAGCACGGTCAGGGACGCGGCCGGTCTGGAGGCTGCCTGGGACTATGCGGTGGCGAACATGCGCGGCGACCGCCGCAAGGTGATCGTCGAGGAATTCGTCCCCTTCGACTATGAGATCACCCTGCTGACCGTCCGCACCCGCGACGGCATCCTCTATTGCGAGCCGATCGGACACCGGCAGGAACGTGGCGACTACCAGGAATCCTGGCAGCCGGTCGCCATGCCGCAGGCGATGCTGGACGACGCCAAGGCGATGGCCGCCCGCGTCGTCGACAATCTCGGCGGTTACGGCATCTTCGGTGTCGAGTTCTTCGTCACCGCCGACGAGGTGGTCTTCTCCGAACTGTCGCCGCGCCCGCACGACACCGGCATGGTGACGCTGCTGTCGCAGAACCTGTCGGAGTTCGAATTGCACGCCCGTGCCATTCTGGGGCTGCCGATCCCGAACATCGTCTGCCGCGCCCCGTCGGCCTCCGCCGTCATCCTGGCCGACCGCGAAGCGGAGAGCTTCCATATCGACGGGCTGGCCGCGGCGCTCGGCATCGGATCGACGGAGCAGGAGGTCGATGTCCGGCTGTTCGGCAAGCCGACCACCCGCAAGAACCGCCGCATGGGGGTGGCGCTCGCCACCGGCACCGATACCGACGACGCGCGGGCGCGCGCCAAGCGGGCGGCCGACATGGTGACGATCCGCTATTCCTGAGGGCGGGCGACCGTCAGGCCCGATGACCGCGGCGCATCGGGCCTGAACCATACGAGCAAGGCGCCGGCCGCGATGGCGCCGCCGAGGCACAGGTACCAGCCGGGCGGTCAGCCCGCGCGGCCTTCCAGGGCGGCCTTCCAGGGCGGCCTTGCGTCCGGCGTCGGGACAGCCGCCGTTCATGCCCAGTTCCGGAAGCCGTCGCCTTCGGACAGGTGGCCGCGGCTCAGCACCATCTTGCGGACCTCCGACGCGCCGTCGACCAGCTTGGCCTGCCTGGCATAGCGGGTAAATCCATTCCAGCACCGTGTCCTTGGAATAGCCGCGCGCCGCAGGCCTGGATCGCGGTATCGACCGCCTTGAACAGGGTGTCGGCGACCTGGACCTTGGCCAGACAATTAGGCCGCCGCCGCCTCATACCGATGACGGTTCCGTCTTGAGCAGGCTGACGATGGTATCGGCGATCATCGTCTTGTGGCGGGAGCGGGTATCGGACGCCGCCAGATCCTGATGGAAGATCAGGTTGAAGGTATGGCGGTTCGAGACCCGGAAGAAACAGAAGGCGCTGATCATCATATGGAGGTCGATGGGCTTGACCTCGGCCTTGAACACGCCCTTGGCACGGCCGCGCTCCAGAATGCGGGCCAGCGTGTCGATGACGGTGACGTTCAGGTTGGCGATCGCCTTTGATTTCCGCATATGTTCGGCGCGGTGGATGTTCTCGATGCTGACCAGCCTGATGAAATCCTCGTGTCGCTCATGATAATCGAAGGTGAAGTCGATCAGGGTGCGGATCGCCGTTTCCGGCTCCAGGTCCTGAAGATTCAGCCGGTTCTCGATGGCGCGGATGTCGCCATAGGCCTTTTCCAGGACGGCGAGATACAGCTCCTCCTTGCCGCCGAAGTAATAATAGATCATCCGCTTGGTCGTGCGGGTTCGCGCGGCGATGGCATCGACCCGGCCGCCGCTGAAGCCCAGCGAGGCGAACTCTTCCGTCGCGACCTCGAGGATGTCCTGACGGGTGCCTTCCGGATCGTTCTTGCGGCTCGGCTTGCCTGTCCTGGTGATTCCGGTCGCGTCGTCCGCCGTCATGTCCTGTCCCATAGTCCTGTGGCGCCCGGAGCGCCGCCGCCGGGGGTAATGAACGAACCCGGTCGAATGCACAATACCGGAATGGAGGAGCGGACAAATCCGCTCCTCCGCCCGTGTCCGCGTCAGTTCGCCGCGCGCTTCTTCTCGATCGTCGCATAGGCCTGGGTGACCAGAGCCTCGCCGATCTCGGCCTTGTACTTGTCGACCACCGGCTTGACCTTCTCGCGGATCTTGGCGAGCTCGTCGGCCGGCAGCTCGTCGATGGTCATGCCCTTGGCCTTCAGCGAGGCCAGCGCATCGGCCTCCTGTTCGCGCGACAGCTTGCGCTGGAAGACGGTGGCCTCGGCGGCGGCGCTCTGGAACAGCGACTTCTCGTCGGCGTTCAGCGTGTCCCAGAACTTCTTGGACACAATCAAAGATTGTGGATTGTAGATGTGCCGCGTGATCGTCATGTATTTCTGGACTTCGTTGAATTTGGTCAGCTCGATGGTCTTGGCCGGGTTCTCCTGTCCGTCGACGGTGCCGGTCTCCAGCGCGCTGTAGAGTTCGGGGAAGGCCAGCGGCACCGGATTGGCGCCCAGCGCCTTGAAGATGTCGATGTAGATCGGCGTCTGGATCACGCGGATCTTGAGGCCGGCGATGTCGGCGGCGCTCTTAACCGGCCGGCGGTTGTTGGTCAGGTTGCGGAATCCCAGATCCCAGAAACCGAGGCCGACCAACCCCTTCTCCGGCAGCTTCGCCATCAGCTGTTCGCCCACCGGGCCGTCCAGCAGGGCGTCCGCCTCCGTCGCGCTGTTGAACAGGAAGGGCAGGTCGACCAGGGCGAATTCCTTGGCCTGGGAAACCAGGATGCCGGCATTCATCACCGACATCTCGATGATGCCGCCCTGCATCGCCGACACCGTCTGCACGTCGCCGCCCAGCGTGCCGCCGGGGAACAGCTTCACCTTGATCTTGCCGCCGCTCTTGGCCTCGACGATGTCGGCGAATTTCTGGGCGCCCTGGCCCTGCGGGTGTTCCTTGACGTTCTGGAAGGCGAACTTGACCGAGCGCTCCTTGTACTCGGCGGAAGCGGCCGCACCGCCGAACAGCAGGCCGGGCAGGATCAGAGCGGCCAGCAAGGACTTCATGCGCGTCTTCATAGGGGTTCCTCCGGGATTCTTTCTTGGTGAGGGCGGGGGATCAGTGGCTGAGCCAGGCGGCCGGCACCATGACCAGCGACGGGAACAGGGTCAGCAGGAACAGGACGAACAACTGGACCAGCATGAAGGGCCAGACGCCGCGGATGACGCCCTCCATGCTGACCTTCGACACGCCGCAGACGACGTTCAGCACGGTGCCGACCGGCGGCGTGATCAGGCCGATGGCGTTGTTGATGATGAACAGCACGCCGAAATAGACGGGGTCGATGCCGGCCTGCCTGCACACCGGAACCAGGATCGGCGTCAGGATCAGGATGGTCGGCGTCATGTCCATGGCGGTGCCGATCGCCACCACCAGCGCCATCATCGCCAGCAGCAGCAGCGTCGGGCTGTCCATCAACGGCGTCAACAGGTCGGTCACCATGCCCGGCAGGTTGGCGACCGTGATCAGCCAGGACGACACCAGCGCCGCCGCGACCAGGAACATGACGACGCTGGTCGTCTTCGCCGCCCCCAGCAGGGCCGGATAGATGTCGGCGATCGACATTTCGCGATAGACGCAGACGGCGACGAACAGCGAATAGACGGCGGCGACCACCGCGGCCTCGGTCGGGGTGAAGACGCCGAACTTCAGCCCGACGATGATGATCACCGGCAGCATCAGCGCCCACACGCCCTCGCGCAGGATCGCCAGGATTTCGCGCAGGGAGCGGCGCGGCGGCGGTGTCAGGTTCTCCTTGCGCGACACGTACCACCAGGCGCCGCACAGGCCGATGGCCAGCAGGATGCCGGGGAAGATGCCCGCCAGGAACAGCTTGGTGACCGAGACGTTGCCGGCGACACCGTAGATGACGAAGCCGATCGAGGGTGGAATGATCGGCGCGATGATGGCGCTGGCGGAGATCAGCCCGGCCGACTGGTTGCGGTCATGCCCCGCCGCCACCATCATCGGCACCAGCAGGGTGGCGAGTGCGGCGGCGTCGGCCACGGCCGAGCCCGACAGGCTGGCCATCACCGTCGCCGCCAGGATGGCGACATAGCCGAGCCCGCCGCGGATATGGCCGACCATCGCCATGGCGAGGTTGACGATGCGCTTGGCGAGGCCGCCGGTGTTCATGATCTCGCCGGCCAGCATGAAGAACGGCACGGCCATCAGCGGGAAGCTGTCGGCGCCGTTGATCAGGTTTTGCGCCACGATCTGCGCGTCGAACAGGTCGAGCTGGATCATCAGCGCCACCCCGCACAGCAGCAGGGCATAGGCGATGGGCATGCCGATGGCCATGGCGCCCAGCAGGGAGCCGAGGAAGATGGTGATGGTCATGGTCCGTCGTCCTCAGCGGCTGGAGGCGGTGTTGGAGGGCAGGGGCGGAGCCCCTTGCCGGTTGGCGTCCTGCTGATGCGTGCGATGCCCGCCGGTGTGGACGCCATGGGCGGTCGCCTCCGGCAGATCCTCCGATTCCGAGACCATCACGAGGTCGGCGTCGGAGATTTTTCCGGTCAGCAGCCGAACCATCTCGTGCAGCAGGATGGCGCCGGTCGACAGGGCGAACACCACGCCGACGCCGTACAGCAGGCCCATCGACAGGCCGGTCGCCGGCGCTTGGGCGTCCCAGTTGATCAGCGTCTGGGTCCAGCTTCCCTGAAGCACCAGCCAGGTGACCCACAGCATCAGGCCGCAACTGACCACCGCGCAGGCCATCTTGCCGGCGCGCGGCAGCCGCGCGACCAGCGTGTCGACGCCCAGATGCGCCCGCTCGCGCAGGCCGAGGATGGCGCCGAGGAAGCACATCCAGACGAAGAACAGGCGCGACAGCTCCTCCGACACGGTGATGCCGCTGTTGAAGGCGTAGCGCAGAACGACGTTGCCGAACACCAGCACGACCATGCCGGCCATGCACAGCGCCATCAGGATCTTGATCAGGGTGAAATAGGCCTCGACCAGCTGTCTCATGCGGTCCTCCCGGGGACCGGCCTCACGGGCCGGTTTCTTGATGTCTTTGGAAATCAGTATCACGTGGCCGGCGGACCGGCGTCCATCGATGCGAAATGCGCGCGGACGCGTTCGGCATCGGGGGAAACCCCAGTGAACAGTCGGAACGCGTCCACCGCCTGGAACACCGCCATGCCGCCGCCGTCCAGCGTCCGGCAACCGATGGCGCGGGCGCGGCGCAGCAGTTCGGTCTCCAGTGGGAAATAGACGATCTCGGCCACCCAAAGCCGCGCATGCAGCATGTCGGCCGGCAGCGGCAGGCCGGGGAATTTCGCCATGCCCGTCGGCGTGGCGTGGATCAGCCCGTCGGCGGCGTCCATCGCGGCACGCAGACCGTCCTGGCCAGGGAGCGCGGCGGCGCGTCCGGCGCCGAAGCGGGCATTCAACTGGTCGGCCAGCAGCGCCGCCCGCGCCGGATCGGCATCGAAGATGTCCAGCCGGCCGATGCCGAGATGGAAGGCGGCATGGCCGACCGCCGCCCCGGCGCCACCGGCGCCCAGCAGCACCACCCGCTCCATCGGCACCTTGCCGAGACCGCGGCGGAAGCCTTCGGCGAAGCCGGAGCAGTCGGTGTTATGACCGACCCGGCGGCCATCCCTCAGCACGACGGTGTTGACCGCCCCGATGGCGCGGGCATCGTCGGACAGCGCGTCCAGCAGGGGGATGATCGCCTGCTTGCACGGATAGGTGATGTTCAGGCCGGTGTAGCCCATGCGCTCGGCGCCCAGCAGGAGATCGGGCAGGGCATCGGGGCCGAGGCCGAGGCGGTCGAGATCGATCAGCCGGTAGAGGCAGCGCAGTCCGAGCGCGTCGGCCTCCCGCTCATGCATCGCCGGGGTGCGGGAGGCCTGGATGCCGGCGCCGATCAGGCCGGCGAGGATGGAGGGGGCGACGGAGGAGGGCCGGGGGATGGCGTTCATTGCGCGGCGCTTTCCAGCAGGCGGGCCATCCGCTGTACGGCCAGCGCATAGCCCTGGGTGCCGAAACCGCAGATCACCCCGGCGGCGACCCGCGACACATAGGAGAAATGGCGGAATTCCTCGCGCCGGTGGATGTTGGAGATATGGACCTCCAGGATCGGGAAGGCGCAGGCCGACAGCGCGTCCATCAGCGAAACCGAGGTGTGGCTGAGGCCGGCTGGATTGATGATCAGCCCGGCCGCCGTCTCGCGCGCCTCGTGGATCCAGTCGATCAGCACATGTTCGGCATTGGACTGGCGGAACTCCAGGACAAGCCCCAGCGTCTCGGCGGTGCGGCGGCAATCGGCCTCGACATCCGCCAGGGTCTCGTGGCCATAGATGTGCGGCTCGCGCTTGCCCAGCAGGTTCAGGTTGGGGCCGTTCAGGATCAGGACGGGGCTGCTCATCGGTGGGCGTCTCCCAATAAACGCACTGTTTCGGTCATTTTCAGTCGAGAAGAAACTCGGGTCTGGCGCCTTCGCGCAGTTGGGCCTGGACCGCCATGCGCACGGCGGCGTTGACGGCGCCGAACTGGCGGTAACCGCCACGCCGTTCCACCATCTCGAAGAAGAATCGGTCGGCGAAGCTGTCGGTGTAGGCGTGCAGGAAGTCACCCTGGTCGTCGCGGTCATACAGCAGCTCGCGCTGTTTCAGCGCCTCCAGCGCCGCATCGTCCAGCGGGTGCTTGACCGCCAGGTCGTCATAGTAATTGGCGGGGATCGGCAGGAAGGGCGCGCCGGCGGCCAGACGCTCCCCCACCAGGGCGGCGGCGTCGGATGCGGCGAAGGCGATGTGGTGGACGCCGGCCCCTGCGGTGGCGCTGACGAAACGCCCGGTCGCGGTCCGTCGGCTTTCGGAGATGTTCAGCGGCAGCCGCACACCCCGGCCCGGCTCCGCATCGGGGCTGACCAGCGCCCGGCTGCGGATCAGGCCATAGGGGTCGGGCAACTCCCACAGGCTTTCCGGCACGAAGCCGAAGACGGCGCGGTAGAACAGGACGAAGCTGTCCATCCGGCCGAAGGGCAGGGCCTGGGCGACATGGTCGATGCCGAGCAGGGGCGGTTCGCCCGACGTCGCCGGCTCCTCCGCGGGGAAGAGGTGGAAGTCGTCCTCCCAGATGCTGCGGCGGGCTTCCTTGTCGTCGACCAGATAGATCAGCGTGCCGTCCGGGGCGCGCAGCGCCGGGATGCGGCGCTCGCCGTCGCCGACCCGCTCGCGCCACAGAACGCAGCGCAACGCCTCGGCGCGGGCGATGGTGCGGGCGGCATCGTCGACCGTGAAGGCCATGGCGCAGACCGACGGGCCATGCATCTGGAAATGCTCCGACGCCGCCGAATCCTCCTCGCTATTCAGCACGAGGTTGACGCCACCCTGGCGATAGAGATCGACATCCTTGGAGCGATGGCGTCCGGCATGGTGGAAGCCCAGGCTGGCGAGCAGGGCGGACAGCCGGTCGCGTGCCGCCGCGTCGACGGCGAATTCGAGGAACTCCACCCCCTGGCAGACCGGCGGCGCCGGCAAACCGGGACCGAAGCCGGCCTCCGCCTCGGCATGGATCAGCGAGCGCAGCCCGTCGAGAGCGGTCAGGCGGGCCGGGGCGGCGCGGAACTCGTCATTGAAGATCTCCAGCGACAGCGGGCCGCGATAGCCGGACGCCAGCACCGCATCGACGAAGCCCTGGACCGGCAACTGGCCCTGGCCGGGGAAATTGCGGAAATGGCGGCTCCAGGACAGCACATCCATCGACAGCTTCGGCGCGTCGGCCAGTTGGACGAAGAAGATGCGCTCGCCCGGCAGCTCGGCGATGCCGGATGGATCGTCATCCAGCGCCAAAGTGTGGAAGCTGTCGACGATCAATCCCAGCGCCGGGTGGTCGGCGCGCTGCACGATGTCCCAGGCTTGGCGCCAGCGGTTGACGTGGCGGCCCCAGGCCAGCGCCTCGTAGCCGATGCGCAAGCCCCGGCGCCGCGCCCGTTCCGCCATCTCGGCGAGGTCGGCGGCGGCGCGGGCGGGATCATCGATCGCGGCGGGCTGGACGTTGGAGCAGACCAGCACGAGATCGGTGCCGAGTTCCTGCATCACGTCGAACTTGCGTTCCGCCCGGTCGAGGTTGCGGACGCGGATCGGGTCCGGCATCGCCTCGAAATCGCGGAAAGGCTGGAAAATGGTGATTTCCAGCCCCAGGGATTCGGCGATGCGGCGGACGTCGGCGGGCGACCCGTCGAAAGTCAGCAGGTCATTCTCGAAGATCTCGACCCCGTCGAAGCCGATGGCCGCCGCCGCCTCCAGCTTCTCCGGCAGGGTGCCGCTGAGCGAGACGGTGGCGATCGACTTTTTGAAGGTGAAAGCGCTGGACGGCATGGGGTGCCCCTTCGGCAGCGGCATGTTTCATTGGTGCCAACATACGTACCAGTTCGTACATTTCGCCGCAATATGTTTCGATGGCAAATGGTCGATGATGCGGACTGTTCGCGCATCAGGCGTGGCGGGCGATCAGCCGGGCCAGCGGCGGCCCCGACAGGACGACCACGAACAGCCGCAGGGTCTGAAGTGCCAGC
The DNA here is from genome assembly GCF_000010725.1 of Azospirillum sp. B510. NCBI lineage: Bacteria > Pseudomonadati > Pseudomonadota > Alphaproteobacteria > Rhodospirillales > Azospirillaceae > Azospirillum > Azospirillum sp. B510. Next base: position 197,785 of record NC_013857.1, read on the forward strand.
ACCAGCGGCAGATCCACCCCGCTGCCCAGCGCGATCACCACCACGGAATCGAGACCGCCCGGGCTGGTGGCGAGAAAGGCGGTCAGCGGGTCGGTCGGCAGCAGCGTGACCAGCATCCAGGCCGACAGGCTGCACAGGGCGATCATCAACCCGGTCGACAGCAGCATCTGCGGCACGGCGCGCAGGGCATGGCGCAGCACTTCGGCCGTGAAGCGCAATCCAATGCTCCAGCCGATGACGGCATAGGTGACGGTCAGCAGCAGGTGCGGCAGTTGCAGGGTCACCCCGATGCCGCCCTGCACCAGCGCACCGAGCACCATCGGCACCAGCAATGCGCCCGAGGGAATGCGGAAACGGACGCCGATCCAGCCCCCGGCCACGGCGACCAGCAGCGTCGCCGCCAATCCTCCCGGATCCAGCGCTTCAACGGGCGCCGCCGGTATGGCGCCGCCCTGCGGGCCGGCGGTCAAGGCATGCGTCACCAGCGATGCGCTGAACACGACCAGCACCACGCGCAGATACTGCATCACCGCGACGAGCCGGACATCCGCCCCGTATTCCCCGGCCATCGCCACCATGGCGGAGGCCGCACCCGGAGACACACCCCAGGCCGCGGTGGTGCCGGGCAGGCTGCCATAGCGGACGAACAGCCAGCCGACGATGCCGCTGACCAGCACGGTCAGCCCGACGGTCCCCAGCATCAGCGGCCAATTCCGGGCGATGGACAGCAGGATCGACGACGTCACGGCATGGGCGACGAGACAGCCGATGATCGCCTGCGCCATGGTGAAACCCGGCGGCGGAACCCGGATGGAGGCGCCGCCGACGCCGAACGCGATCGCGCCGATCATCGGACCGATCAGCCAGGCGGCCGGCAGACCGACGGCGTCCAGCCCCAGGGTCGCCGCTGCGGACAGGCCAAGCAGGCCGGCCCATTGCATCGGCTTCCGGGCCTTCGGTGTCAGCCTGCCCCATCCCATTCCGTCCCCAACACCCGACACGACCTCATCCCTTGAGCGACTGATTGGCGATGCCGGCATGCTGCCTGCCGCCGACCCCGCCCGTCCAGCGGGGGAACGGGCGCGGCAGCCATGCGCGGGGCAGGCGCGGTGGGGGAGGGACGATCAGCGGGCGGTGCGGATCCGTGTCAGGAACTCGCCGACGCCGCGGTGCAGTTCGTCCGCCTGCCGGTGCAGCAGGCCGGAAGCCGCCAGCACCTCACGGGCGATGTTTCCGGTCTCCGAGGAGGATTGTGTGACCTGACCGATGGATTCCGTGACCCGGCGGGAGCCGACCGCGACCTCCTGCACATTGCGGGTGATCTCCTGCGTCGCGGCGGTCTGCTCCTCCACCGTGGCGGCGACGGTAGTGACGATCTCGTTGATGTTGGTGATGGTTCGCCCGACCGCGTGGATCGCAGCGGCGGCGTTGGCGGCGGCGCTCTGCATGCCGGTGATCTGGCCGGAGATATCCTCCGTCGCCTTGGCCGTCTGGTTGGCGAGATGCTTCACCTCGCTGGCGACGACGGCGAAGCCCTTGCCCGCCTCGCCGGCCCGCGCCGCCTCGATGGTGGCGTTCAGGGCCAGCAGATTGGTCTGGCTGGCGATGCTGTTGATCAGGCTGACCACGTCGCCGATGCGCTGGGCCGCTTCGACCAGGCCGCTGACCGTCTCCTTGGTCCGCTCCGCCTCATCGACGGCGGAGGAGGAGATCCGGGACGATTGGGTGACATTGCGGCTGATGTCGGCGATGGAGCTGGCGAGCTGTTCGGTCGCCGCCGCCACCGTCTGCATGCTGGACGCCGCCACCTCGGTCTCCGACGCAACGTCGCAGGAGCGGCGGCTGGTGCTGCTGGCGATCTCCGACATGCGCTTGGCATTGGCCTGCATCTGGTTGGAGGCGGCGACGGTGCCTTCCACGATGCCCTTCACGCTGTCCTCGAAACTGGTGGCGAGCTGGTCGAGCGTGGCTCGTTTGCTGTCCTCCTCCGCCGCCTTGTAGGTCTCCAGGAGCAGTTCCATGTCGAACCACGCGATCTTGCTCAGCGTTTCAAGCTGTGCGGCGCGGCTGCGGCGGGCGCCCGCGCCGAACAAGGCGGATGCCAAACCGTCACCGTCGCCCGAGAGGCCCAGTTCGCGGGCGATGCCGGAACTGACGACATGGTGGCAGATCGCCACCGCATAGGCGGGAACGCCGTTCCGGTAGAACAGGCCCGCGAGCCGTTCGGCGGACTCGGCGAACCCGGCATCGATCCGGCCGGACGCGACCCGCATCCAATGGTCCAGCCGCGCGGCATGCACCTCCGGCATCCTCAAGGCCGCCTGTATTTCCGGCCATGCGTCGAAATGCCGGTGCCATTCCTCAAGAAGTGCCGGGAGCCGCTGTTCGGCGAACGCGCGGTTGTTCCGCAATCGGGCAAGATCGTCATCGGTTATGGAGAAGGTGGCGAGTCGCTTGGCCTGTAGATCTGTCAGCTCGACGGTCATTTTGTGGACGATCCTCGGTTCCGGTGCCTGAAGCGTACGATTTTACGCAACGGCTACCGATCTGGATTTCCCGTAAGGAGCGTCGGAGGGCCTCAATTTCTTCATACATTTATATGCATATGAAGTGAATCAGGAATTGGTCATGGACCATTCCATACCATGCGATTTGGCCTATTCCTTCCCGGCCGATCGGTCGGGTTTGCCGATCCGTCCGGCTGTCACGCCTCGCCGCGTTCCTCCCGCTTGGCCCGCTGCCACATCGCTTCCATCTCATCCAGCGTGGCGTCCTGCGGCTTGCGCCTCTCGGCGGCCAGCAGCGCTTCGATGCGATGGAAACGTCGTTCGAACTTGGCGTTGGTGCCGCGCAGCGCGGTCTCCGGCTCCACCTTCATCCGGCGGGCGAGATTGACCAGCGCGAACAGCAGGTCGCCCAATTCGTCCGCCACCCGTTCCTGTCCCGAGCCGGCATCCATCTCCGCCCGCAACTCCCGCACCTCCTCCTCGATCTTGTCGAGAATGTCGCGGGCATCGGTCCAGTCGAAGCCGACACGCGCCGCGCGGTTCTGCAACTTCAGCGCGCGGGTCAGCGCCGGCAGCCCGGCGATCACCCCTTCCAGCGCAGAGGGCGCCCTGCCTTCCTCCGCCGCCTTCGCCGCCCGCTCGGCCGCCTTGTGCTCCTCCCAGCGCGAGGTCTGCTGGTCTGAGGTCTTCACCTCCTCCGGTCCGAAGACATGGGGATGGCGGCGGATCATCTTGTCGGTGATGACGCCGGCCACCTCGTCGAAATCGAACAGCCCCTCCTCGCGCGCCATCTGGCTGTAATAGACGACCTGGAACAGCAGATCGCCCAGTTCCTCGCGCAGGGCGACCTTGTCGTCCTTCTCGACGGCGTCGGCGACCTCATAGGCCTCTTCGATCGTGTGCGGGGCGATGGTGCGATAGGTCTGTTCCAAATCCCATGGACAGCCACCGTCGGGATTCCGCAGCCGCGCCATCACGTCGAGCAGCCGGTCGATGTTGCGGGTCATGTCTTGCGGTCTCCGGGGTACGGGGGAGGGAAGGGGAGAGGCCGCGACGATAACGGACGGGGCCGGGCGGGGGAAGCGGTGAAGAGACCGCTCCGGAAAGGCGAGGCGTGGGAGGGGCGGCGGTCAATCGGCCTTGGAACCGGCGGGTGCATCGGCGCTCAGGTCGGTGGCGTTCTCGTCGGGGATGTTGATATCGGGGACATTCATATCGGTGGAGGTCGCCGTACCGTGCCGCTCGATCCTGCCCCGTCCGTTCCGTTTGGCCTGATAGAGGGCTTGGTCGGCATAGCGCAGGGCCGTATCGAAATCCGCATCGTCGATCGGCCAGAGCGCCATTCCGATACTGCATCCGATCCGGACCTCGACCCCGCCCAGGACCATCGGTGCCGACAGGGAGGCGATGATGCGCGACGCGGCCTCCATCGGCATCGCCCTGTCGGGCAAGGCGAGTGAAAGGCAAACAAGGAATTCGTCGCCGCCCAGCCGTATGGCTTCGTCGTTCCCGCGCACGCACTGGAGCAGCCGGCAACCGACCTCCGCCAGCACGGCGTCGCCGACATGGTGCCCATACCGATCATTCACCGGCTTGAAACCGTCGAGATCGATGCAGAGCAACGCCAGCGTTCTCCGGCGATCGAAGGACGATGCCTGCAGATCCAGGATTAGGCCTTCCAGATGTCTGCGGTTCGCCAAGCCCGTCAACTGGTCCTTGAAGGCGATGCTCTGCAAGGCGACGCCCATGTTCTGCACCGCCTGGGCCGCATTGCCGATCTCGCGGGCCCGCAATCCGGCTGCGGTCGTCGCGCCAACGCTGTCGACCCGGCCGGCCGACAGCGCGCTGGCGGATTGCTGAAGGTCCCGCAATCCTCTCAGCACCAGCAGGTCGAGCAGGAACCAGATGCCGATGACGATGGTGGCGACGACACCGGCCAGAATGGTGATCCCCCACATCGTTTTGCGATTCACCTCTTCGAGCGCAAAATCGCGGAGGATGCTGACCGCGATTCGCCCGCCCGTATCATCCAGCGTCGCGAAGCCGATGATCATCGGCCGACCGTCCAGGCCGTTCTCTTCCAGAACCCCCTCATCCGCGCGGAAAAGCCCCCGGCAGACGGGATGGTCCATCATAGCCTTGCCGATCAGACCGTGCGGGTCCGGCTCTCTCGCCAGGACCGTGCACTGGGCGTCGAACATGGTCACAGTGGTTCCGGGCGCCTCGGCGGCCTCCTTGATCAGTTCGCCGACCCATTTCAGGTCAAGCCCTGCCAGCAACACCATCCGCACCGTGCCGTCATCGTCCAGTATCGGTTGCGCGGCGCCGACAACGGCCTTGCCCGACTCGCGCCCGATGCGGAAATCGCTGGTGCTGAAGGTTCTTGTGGCGAGCGCCTTCTGAAAATAACCCTGGTCGGCCATGGACTGTATGATGCTTGCCCCCAGCGCCGACCGACACGGGATTCGGCCATCCGGGGTGGCGATGGCGAATCCGGTGCTCCAGGGCTGGAACGGCAGGATCCTGCGCAAGGTCGCCCCGCAGTTTTCCGATTGGTACCGATAGACATCCGGTATCATGGCCAGGGTCTGCAGCGTCCCGCGAACACGGGTCATTATTTCCGCCTGCTGGGACGCTCCCTGCGTGGCAAGCGCGAGAACGCGTTGGCGGGCGTGGTCGATGTCCGCATGCCGTTGTTGCTGGAACAACGATGCGATGAAGATGATCAGGGGGAAAAAAGCGGCAATGATAAAGACCTCAAGGCGGGCTCGCAGTCCCATGCCTTGCCAGATCCCGACAATCATCGTTCCAATCGATCGGACGGGCATCTCAGTCGCGGTTCGGTGGGCAAGACATGACGGAGTCCGCTCGTGGACCAGAAAGAGCCTGGCCTGGCGATCCGCACCGATCAATCGAGTACAGCCATCGATCCCGCAAGAGCCACCATGCAACAAAACCAAATCGACGATGTCCGTATGCCTGTTGCAATCGGAAAAGCCCAGACCTGGATCGTTAAAATTCGTTACCTCCCGTGCAACCCGGCTATGATGAGGATTGGCATCGGAATGGTCGCTCTCCGGTTCTTCCGACAGGAGACCGCGGCGTCTATGTTGCGCTGGACTGACAGTTTAGCTTTGCCGCGGAATCAAGCTGAAGTGCGACAACACGTTTTTGTTGATCGGGGGGCCAGCTTTTTAGCCATCATGTTGGGAGAGGAGAGCTCGTACCGGTAGTCCATAGGCTTGATCCGCGCGCCTCCATCGCGATGGCGGATCAAGCCTGTGGACCCACCGGTGCGAGCGGCGGGGCAGGGGAGGTCTGCTGGTTTCACGGCCTCTCATGGCGCTCAGGCGTAGCTGGTATTCACCAAAGACTTCGGCTGGCGTCCTGTAGTCAAGGCAGCGGCGTGGCGTATCGTTGAGCCGCTTCGCGAGGGCGGCAAGTGCTGAGCCATTGCGCTCCGCTACAGGGACGCCCAGAGGCAAATATCGCCGCAAACGTCCGTTGGCATTCTCAACACCACCCTTTTGCCAGGGGCTGTGCGGATTGCAAAAATAACTGTCCAACGATAGGCTTTTGTATGATAGGAACTCCGTTCCCCGGTCAAAAGTAATGGTTCGGCATGCATGATGTGGAAATTTGCCAAGCACCGTTCCGATCCGGCTAATCACCCCGGCTGAGCGGCGATCCTCATTGGCAATGAGGATGTGGTATCGGCTCTGACGTTCCTGAAGAGACGTGATGTTCGATTTGCCGAGCTGAGGGCTGAAGATCACCAAGTCACATTCCCAGTGCCCGAAACTCTGCCGGGTCTCCACCTCGGCCGGACGATTGGCGATTGAGCGCTCAGCGGGGATCGGACTGTTGCGTGGTTTGCGCCCCATGCGCTTGCGACGCCGACGCCGGGCGACGGCCAAAAGCGCATAGAGATTAAGGGTTCGCCCTTCTGGACCGTAGATGAAGCGGTAAATCGTCTCGTGCGACACTGTCGCGCTATCAGAAGCATCCAACTTGAGGCGGCCAGCAATCTGTTGTGGCGACCAGCCCTCCCGCAGCTTGGCGATCACGTGGTCGCGCAGAACCGGCTTGAGCGTCAGTTTCAATCTACGACGAGAGCGTTGATCATGGGCATACTTCTGGGCGCTGGTGCAGAAGTAGCCCTTGTACTCTTTGCCCCAGCGATCTCGAAACGGGTCGTGATAGAAGTTGCGCCGGATTTCCCGGTGGATGGTCGACCGGTGACGACCCGAAGCCTCGGCTATCGCCGTCACCGGCATCTTGGCGTCGCGCATATCCTGGATGCGGCGGCGCTCGGCGAAATCGATCTGCGAATAATGCTCACCCATCAGCGCTCACCACCCGTAAAGCCCTGTGATTACAGGAAAGTTGCACTTCAGAATAGAACCTACCCCGCCTACACAGTAAAAACGCATAACGGAAATTATGGAAATTATTGGCTTGTGGGCGCAAACGTCGCTGTTCCTCGCCAGTGAGGAGGCGAGCTTCATCACTGGGGCGGAACTGCCGGTCGATGGCGGAATGTTGCGGTGGCCGACGCCGGCCCTTCGGGGCTTTATCGTCTCCGGTCCGAGGCCGCGCTTCTCCCCCTCCCTCTGAAGATCGTCAGCATTCCGGCAAATTGACCGCGAGCCCGCCGAGACTGGTTTCCTTGAATTTCGTGCTCATCTCTTCGCCGGTCTGCCTCATCGCCTGGATGCAGTTGTCCAGCGGCATGAAGTGCTGGCCGTCGCCGCGTAGCGCCAGGGAGGCGGCGGCCACCGCCTTGGTCGCGCCGATGGCATTGCGCTCGATGCAGGGCACCTGCACCAGACCGGCGACCGGGTCGCAGGTCATGCCGAGGTGATGTTCCAGCGCGATCTCCGCCGCATTCTCCACCTGCTCCGGCGTTCCGCCCAGCACGGCGCACAATCCGGCCGCGGCCATGGCGGCGGCGGACCCGACCTCGCCCTGACAGCCGGCCTCCGCCCCGGAGATCGACGCGTTGTGCTTGATGAGGCCGCCGATCGCCGCCGCGGTGAGCAGGAAATCGGCGACCTTCGCCGACTCGGCCCCGGCGCAATGGTCGAGGTAATAGCGGATCACCGCCGGCACGACCCCCGCCGCCCCGTTGGTGGGCGCGGTCACCACCTTGCCGCCGGCCGCATTCTCCTCATTGACGGCCATCGCATAGATGCTGAGCCAGTCTGAGGCGACATGCGGAAGACTGGAATTCGCCCCGCGCTCGCGCAGAAGCTGCTGGTGGATGGCCTTGGCCCGCCGCTTCACCTTCAGGCTGCCGGGAAGCTGGCCATCCAGGCCGAGACCGCGCTCGATACAGCCATTCATCGCCGCCCAGATATCGCCGAGCTTTTCCTCCACCTCGGCGGCGGAGCGGACGACGATCTCGTTGGCGCGTTTCATCCCGGCGATCGACAAGCCACTTTCCCGCGCCATCCGCAGCATCGCCGCGGCGTTGTGGAAAGGATAGGGCCAGCCGGCGGACTCGTTTTCGAACACCGCCGGTGGGGACTCCCGCTCCGCCGCCGTGACGACGAAGCCGCCGCCGATGGAATAGAAGATTTCCGAAAGCACCACCCTGCCCGCCCGGTCCAGAGCCTGGAAAACCAAACCGTTGGCATGGCCCGGCAACGGCGGCCCGAAGTCGAAGACCAGATCCGTTTCCGGATCGAAGTCCAGCGCCGGCAGGCCGCCGGGCTGTAGTCTCCGTGTCCGCCACAGTTCGGCGATGCGCTCTTCAGCCTTGTCGACGTCGAGATTGTCCGGCCGGTAATCGAGAAGGCCGAGCAGCACGGCACGGTCCGTCGCATGGCCCTTGCCGGTGAAGGCGAGCGAGCCGTGCAGTCGGACCCTGATCGCCACGGGCGCGACCTCCGTCCGCGCCCGCAGCAGGTCGAGGAACCGCACAGCCGCGGTCATCGGCCCCATCGTGTGTGACGAGGACGGGCCGATGCCGATCTTGAACACATCGAAAACACTGAGAAACATCGGTGCCTCGTCAGGTCACATCCGTCGGCCCAAGACAGGGTCTGCCGGTGGCAGGAAACCACGTCAGCCGTAGATCGGGAAGCGCTCACACAATTCGCGAACCTCGCCGTGCACCCGCTTCTCGACCTCGGCATCGCCGTCCGGTCCGGCGGCGGCGAGCGCGTCGACGACGGTCAGGATCAGTTCGCCGATGCGGGTGAACTCCGCCTCTCCGAAGCCGCGGGTGGTGCCCGCCGCGGTGCCGAGCCGAACGCCTGAGGTCACCGCCGGCTTTTCCGGGTCGAATGGGATGGCGTTCTTGTTGCAGGTCAGGCCGGCCCGTTCCAGCGCACGTTCGGCATCGCGGCCCTTCACGCCCTTCGGCCGCAGATCGACCAGCACCATGTGGCAGTCGGTGCCGCCGGAGACGATGTCCAGGCCGCCCTTGACCAGCGTGGCGGACAGCGCCCTGGCGTTGGCCACCACCTGCGCGGCGTAAGCCTTGAACTCCGGAGTCAGCGCCTCGCCGAAGGCGACCGCCTTGGCGGCGATGACATGCATCAGCGGCCCGCCCTGGTTGCCGGGGAACACCGCCGAATTGAACTTCTTGGCCAGCGCCTCGTCGTTGGTCAGGATCATGCCGCCGCGAGGACCGCGCAAGGTCTTGTGGGTGGTGGTGGTCACCACATGGGCATGCGGCAGCGGGTCCGGGTAGTTGCCGGTGGCAACCAGCCCGGCGTAATGGGCCATGTCCACCATCAGATAGGCGCCGACCTCGTCGGCGATGCGGCGGAACTCGGCGAAATCGATCACCCGCGGGTAGGCCGAGGCGCCGGCGACGATCAGCTTCGGCCTGGTTTCCAGCGCCTTGGCACGCAGGGCGTCATAGTCGATCAGTTGGTCGCTCTCGCGCACCTCGTAGCTGACGATGTCGAACCATTTGCCCGACATGGTCACCGGCGAGCCGTGGGTCAGGTGGCCGCCATGGGCCAGCGACATGCCCATCACCCGGTCACCCGGCTGGAGCAGTGCCAGGAAGACGGCCTGATTGGCCTGGGCGCCCGAATGCGGCTGGACATTGACGAAGCCGGCGCCGAACAATTGCTTGGCGCGGTCGATGGCGATGGTCTCGATCTCGTCCACGAACGCGCAGCCGCCGTAATAGCGGCGGCCCGGATAGCCTTCGGCGTATTTGTTTGTGAGGATGGAGCCTTGGGCGGCCAGCACGTCCGCCGAGACGATGTTCTCCGAGGCGATCAGCTCGATCTCGTACTTCTGGCGGTTCAATTCGCGCCCAATGGCCGCGGCGATCGCGGCATCGGCGAGATCGGGCTTTGGCAGAGACTGATGACGGTTCATGAACGGTTTCCTTGATCAGATGCCGAGCGCGATTTCGCGGCTGACGGCGTGCAGGAGTCCCCAGACATGGTCGGCGAAGGAGCGCCAGACCTCGATCCGGAAGCGGTTCTTGTCCTCGCGGACCAGGACGATCTGCGCCTTGTCGAACAGGGTGCGGCAGCCGCTGCCGACCGCCATCGCTTCGATGTCGAAGGCGATGGCCGAGCGCAGGGCGAGCGCCGCCGCCTCCCCTTCCACCAGGATGGCGACCTCGCGATGGCCGGTATCGACCAGGCTGTGCGGTTCCTGAAGGGCGGCGAAGGACTCGGCGATGCCGTCGCTCTCCGCGACCGGCGCCGTCAGCATCCATTCGTCGGGGCCGAGTTGAAGCGCGGCCCGCCCGCCGGACTCCACCAGTCCGCCGATGCGGGTGGGGAGCGGCGAGCCGAAAGCCGCCCCGGCCGCCTCGACGGCGGCGGGTGCGATGCGCAGGCTGAAACGGGCGGTGTCCTCGGCGGCACGGATGCTCAGCCGGCTTGCGGTATCGCCGGGGATGATCTTGCCCAGCAACGGGTGATTGGCCAGAAGCACGGGTGAGTCTCCTATGCGCTGAGACGTTTGTTCTCGGGGTCGACGAACACCATGCCGGTGATCGTCGCGGCATGAACCTTGTCCGGCATCGGCACATGCACGGTCCGGCCCTCCATCGCCCGGCCGCCCTGGATCACCGCCAGGGCGATGGACCGCCCCAGTTCGGCGCTCCAGTAGGACGAGGTCACATGGCCGACCATCTCCATCGGCACCGGCTGGTTGGGATCGAGGATGATCTGCGCGCCCTCTTCCAGCACGGTCTTCGGATCGCTGGTCAGCAGGCCGACCAGTTGCTTGCGGTTGGTCGCCAGCATGTCGGGCCGCGACAGGGAGCGTTTGCCGACGAAGTCCGGCTTGGTCTTGCCGATGGCCCAGGACAGGCCGGCATCGTCCGGAGTCAACGTGCCATCCGTATCCTGGCCGACGATGATGTAGCCCTTTTCGGCACGCAGGACGTGCATCGTCTCGGTGCCATAGGGGGTGATGCCGAAGCGCTGCCCGGCCTCGAACAGCTTTTCCCACACCGCGCGGCCGTAGCGCGCCGGCACATTGATCTCGAAGCCGAGTTCGCCGGTGAAGGACACGCGGAACAGCCGGGTCGGCACGCCGCAAATCCTGCCGGTCGCCACCGCCATGTGCGGGAAGGCGCCCTCCGACAGGTCGATGCCCTCGACGAACGGCTCGATCAGCTTGCGGGCGTTCGGACCTTGCAGCGCGATGACCGACCACTGCTCGGTGGTCGAGGTCAGCCAGACCTTCAGGTCCGGCCATTCGGTCTGGAGGTAGTCCTCCATCATGCCCAGCACGCGGGCGGCGCCGCCGGTGGTGGTGGTGACGTGGAACCGGTCGTGTGCCAGACGCCCGATCACGCCGTCGTCACGGATGAAGCCGTCCTCGCCCAGCAGCAGGCCGTAGCGGCAGCGGCCGGGCGCCAGCTTGGTCCAGGCGTTGGTGTACATGCGGTTCATGAACTCGGCGGCGTCGGGACCGACGATCTCGATCTTGCCGAGGGTGGAGGCGTCGAACATCCCAAGGGACGAGCGAACCGCCTTGCACTCGCGCGCCACCGCCGCATGCATGTCCTCGCCGACCTGGGGGAAGTACCAGGCGCGGCGCCACAGCGACACCGGCTCGAACACCGCGCCGTTCTCCGCGGCCCAGCCGTCGATCGGCGTCTTGCGCGTCACTTCGAACAGCGCGCCCTTATTGTAGCCGGCGAAGGTGCCGAAGCTGGTCGGGGTGTAGGGCGGGCGGAAGGTGGTGAGGCCCACCGCCGGGATCGGCCGCTTCAGCGCGTCCGACGCGACCGCCAGACCGTTGATGTTGGAGGTCTTGCCCTGGTCCGTCGCCATGCCGTTGGTGGTGTAGCGCTTGATGTGCTCGATCGACTTGAAGCCTTCGCGCACCGCCAGCCGGATGTCCTTGGCCATCACGTCGTTCTGGAAATCGACGAACGCCTTGGCATGGCCCGGATCGCGGTCGGTCGGCAGCTCCCGGCTGGTCACGCCGGTGAAGGAGAGCTCGCCTTCCACATGATAGGCCGCCGGCTCGGCGGCGAACCCGACATCCGCGGCGGCGGCGGCGGCGGCTCCGGCGGCGGCGCCATCCTCGAAGGCGGCCTTCAGCCCGAAGCGGCCCATGCCGGCGCCGGCCAGACGGCACTCCTCCTTGCCATGGCCGGGCAGGAACATCTGGCCGTCCTCGTTCCAGGTGAGCGAACCCTGGGTGTGCGAGAACAGATGGACGCTGGGGGTCCAGCCGCCCGACATCAGCAGGGCGTCGCAAGCGATGGTCTCGGCACCGCCGACCTTGCCGCCGGTGACCGGATTGACCCGCACCGACGAGATGCGCAGCCGGCCCTTGGTGTCGCTGACGGTCCAGCCGATCAGCGTCTTGATGCGGAGCGCGTCGGCCGCCGCCGCCAGTTGGCTCGGCACGCTCCCCCGGATATCGACGATGGCCGCGACCTCCACCCCCGCCTTGGCCAGATCGAAGGCGGCGTGCCAGGCGCTGTCGTGGCTGGTGACGACGACCACCCGGTTGCCGACCTTGACGCCGTAGCGGTTCAGATAGGTGCGCGCGGCACCCGCCAGCATCACGCCCGGCCGGTCGTTGCCGGCGAACACCAGCGGCTTCTCAAGGGCGCCCTGGGCCAGCACCACCCGCTTGGCCCGGACCTTCCACATCCGCTCGCGCGGGGCGCCGTCCGGCACGATGGCGAGATGATCGGTCAGCCGCTGGCACAGCCCGACGAAATTCTGGTGATAATAGCCGATGGCCGTGGTGCGCGGCAGCACGGTGACGTTCGGCATCGCCGCCAGCGCGGCGTTGGTGTCCTCCAGCCAGTCCCAGGCCAGTTGCCCGTTGATCTCGGCCGCCGGTTCCGACAGCAGCGAGCCGCCCAGCTCGTTCTGCTCGTCGCACAGGATGACCGACGCGCCGCCGCGCCCGGCTTCCAGCGCCGCGGCGAGACCGGCGGCACCGCCACCGACGACCAGCACGTCGCAATGGGCGAAGCGGCTGGCGTAGCTGTCGGGGTCGGGAGCGGTCGGTGCCTTGCCCAGGCCGGCGGCGTTGCGGATGACCGGCTCGTAGAGCTTGTCCCAGAAGCTCCTCGGCCACATGAAGGTCTTGTAGTAGAAGCCGGCCGAGAACAGCCTGTAGAGCGCGTCGTTCACCGCGCCGATGTCGCGGGTCAGCGACGGCCAGCGGTTCTGGCTCTCGGTCTTCAGCCCTTCGAAGACCTCCAGCACGGTCGCCCGCGTGTTCGGCTCGAACCGGCCGTTGCCACGGTTGCTGCCGACCAGCGCGTTCGGCTCCTCCGACCCGGCCGTCAGGATGCCGCGCGGACGATGGTATTTGAAGGACCGTCCGACGAGATGGACGCCGTTCGCCAGGAGCGCGGAGGCCAGGGTATCGCCCTCGCAACCGGTGTAGTCCACGCCGTCGAAGCTGAAGCGGACCTGACGGCCACGGTTGACCCTGCCCTTGCCGGCGATGCGGAAATTGCTCATGGACGCGCCTCCCCGGCGCTGGTGGCGGCGGCAAGCGCGATCTCCTCGTCGCTTGGACGCGGAGCCCCCGCCTTGTAGGTCATGGCGAATTTGTCGGTCACGGTATCGCGCACCGCGTTGAAGAAGCGGCCGCAGCCATGCATGTGGCGCCAGCGTTCGAAATGCCGGCCGCGCGGGTTGGTGCGGATGAACAGGAAGTCGCGCCACTCGTCGTCGGACAGGGCGGAGGGATCCGCCGGGCGGGCGATGTGCGCCTCGCCGGCATAGGTGAACTCCACCTCCGGACGCTCGGCTTCGCAATAGGGGCAGCGGATGAGCAGCATGGTCGTCTCCTCAATGCGCGACCGCGGCGGCGGCGGCCTCGTCGATCAGCCGGCCGGTCTTGAAGCGTTCCAGCGTGAAGGGCGCGTTGATCGGGTGCGGTTCGTCGCGGGCGATGGTGTGGGCGAAGACGTTGGCCGACCCCGGCGTCGCCTTGAAGCCGCCGGTTCCCCAGCCGCAATTGACATACAGCCCCGGCACCGGCGTCTTGGCGATGATCGGCGAGCGGTCGGGCGTGACATCGACGATGCCGCCCCATTTGCGCAGCATGCGCATGCGGTTGAAAATCGGGAACACCTCGCAGATGGCGGCGACGGTGTGTTCGATCAGCGGCAGCCCGCCACGCTGGCTGTAGGAGGTATACTGGTCGGTGCCGGACCCGATGACCAACTCGCCCTTGTCCGACTGGCTGATGTAGGCATGCACGGTGTTGGACATCACCACGCAGGGGAAGGCCGGCTTCACCGGCTCCGACACCAGCGCCTGCAACGGATAGCTTTCCAGCGGCAGCCGGACGCCGGCGGTGTCCATCACCACCGACGTGTTGCCGGCGGCCGACACCGCCACCTTTCCGGCCTTGATGAAGCCGCGCGCCGTCTCCACCCCGGAGACGCGGCCGGAGGCGTCGCGGCGGATGGCGGTCACCGGGCAGTTCTGGATGATGTCGACCCCGCGCGCCGCTGCGGCCCGCGCATAGCCCCAGGCCACCGCGTCGTGGCGGGCGGTGCCGCCGCGCCGCTGCAACGCGGCCCCCATCACCGGATAGCGGGCGTTGGCGGCGATGTTCAGCGGCGGGCAGTATTCCTTGGCCTGCTCCGGCGTCAGCCACTCGTTGTCGATGCCGTTCAGGCGGTTGGAGTGGATGTGGCGCTTGAAGCTCTGGATGTCATGCACCGTGTGCGCCAGCATCATCACGCCGCGCTGCGAGAACATGACGTTGTAGTTCAGCTCCTGGCTCAGCCCTTCCCACAGCTTCACCGCATGCTCGTAGAGCCGGGCGCTCTCGTCATAGAGATAGTTGGAGCGGATGATGGTGGTGTTGCGGCCGGTGTTGCCGCCGCCGAGCCAGCCCTTGTCCACCACCGCGACGTTGGTGATGCCGTGTTCCTTGGCGAGATAGTAAGCCGCACCCAGGCCATGCCCGCCCGCACCGACGATCACGACGTCATATTCGGATTTCGGTTCCGCATCGGGCCATTGAGGCTGCCAGTTCTTGTTTCCGGTCAGCGCGTTGGTCAACAGCGAGGAGAATGAGAAGCGGGTCATGGCAGCACCGCGAAGTTCAACGTGCTGACAGTATCGGAAAGCGTCCGACCATTGGACAGAATGGATGCGTCAGTTTAATGTCACCTGTGCGACGACGCGTCCGACGGAGGCGACATGACGAACGATATCGGGGGTGGCGGCATCGCGGCGGGCGCTGCGAGGTCCAACGCCGCCAGGGGCGGCCGGTTCCCGACCCGCTCCGCCTCGCCGCGCCTGTCCGTCGGCTTCATCCTGGCCCACCGCTTCACCTTGTGCGCCTTCGCCAATTTCGTCGACGTGCTGCGGCTCGCCGCCGACGAGGGCGACCGCAGCCGGCCGATCCTGTGCGAGTGGGCGGTGCTGTCCGACCAGATGCGGCCGGTGGCATCAAGCTGCGGCATGCTGGTTCAACCGACGGAACGGCTGGGCGACCCGGCCAAGTTCGACTACATCGTCGTGATCGGCGGGCTGATCGACGAGATCTCCAACCTCAGCCCGGACTACATCGGCTATCTGCGTCAGGCGGCGGCGGCGAAGATCCCGCTGGCCGGCGTCTGCACCGGCGCCTTCATCCTGCAACGCGCCGGGCTGATGGACGGCTATCGCTGCTGCATCAGCTGGTTCCACCATGCCGATTTCCTGGAACAGTTCGATGGGATCACCCCGGTATCCGATCAGATTTTCATCGTCGACCGCGACCGGCTGACCTGCTCGGGCGGGACCAGCTCGGCCCATCTCGCGGCCTATCTCGTCGAAAAGCATGTCGGGCGGGCCCAGGCGCGCAAGAGCCTGCACATCATGATCATCGACGATGCGCTGCGTGGGGAGAAGCCGCAGCCGGGCATCCCACTCGACTTCTCCACCAATGACGAGGTGGTGCGGAAGGCGCTGCTGCTGATGCAGCAGAACATCGACGTGCCCTTGTCGGTGGCGGAGATGGCGCGCCGCCTGGGAGCCGCCCGGCGCCAGATGGAACGGCATTTCCAGAACGCGTTGGGCATGACGCCGACAGAGGCCTACCGGATCATGCGGCTGGAACATGCCGAATTCCTGCTGCGCAACACCGAACAGTCGGTGACGGAGATCGCCGCCGCCGTCGGCTTCTGTGATTCCTCGCACTTCGTCCGCGCCTTCAAGGAACGCCGCGGCATGACACCGTCCGTCTTCCGCAGGGGCTGAGACTCCATCAAGGCCGTCCCATTCAACGCCGGTGACGCACCCGTACAATCGGCGGGTGGATCCTTTCGCCATGCTACGGTCCATGAAATGGCAAGGACGGCGAACATGCTCGACGACAACGACACCATGCAGCGCCACTGGCGTGAGGCCGGCATTCCCGAGGAGCTGTGCCGGGAACTCGCGCTGGCGTCGGCGCCGATGCAGCTGCACGCCCATCCGCCGGTGCGCACCGTCGCCGATGCCGAGGAACACTGGCGCAGCGTCCCCGGCGTGCACACCAAGAACCTGCTTCTGAAGGATGCCAAGGGCGTCCTCTGGCTGGTCGTTCTTCCGCACGACCAGTCGGTGAACATGAAGGAACTCGCCCCGGTCATCGGCTCGGCCAAACTGTCCTTCGCCTCGCCGGTCACGCTGGAGCAGGTCCTGTCCATCGAGCCGGGCGGAGTGAGCCCGCTGGCCCTGGTGGCGGACAAGGAGCGCCGGGTCCGTCTGGTGCTGGAGCGGCGTGTTCTCGCCGGCGACACCGTCAATTTCCACCCGATGACCAACCGCGCGACACTGTCGATGCACCCCGACGATTTGTCGGTGTTCCTGAGACGCCTCGGCTATGAGCCGATCATCGTCGACCTCGCCTGACGTCATCCCCCGCCGGCTCGCTGGCCCGTCCGCCGACCCGCATGGCCGGTGAAAGGGGCTGGCGCCGGCAGACCGATCAGCCGAAGCGGTGCGTCGCGAAACCGAGTCAGGTCGAGATGGACATTGGCCACGCCCGGCCATTAAGGATGGTGTTTCCTCCCGGTCAGGCCCCTCAGCCTCGACATATGGGCGTTTCCCTTCTCCGCCGCCGGATCAAGCGCGATGTCCATCATCCAGCCGATCGTCCCGTTGCTCGTCGCGGTGTTCCTGATGATGGGCGGGACGGGAGCGCTGACGACCATCGTCAGCGTCCGCCTTGACGCGGCGGGGGCGTCGCCCATCCTGCTCGGCGCGCTGACCGCCGCCTATTACCTGGGGGTGACGATCGGCTCGATGCAGGCATACCGGCTCGTCGGGCAGGTCGGCCATATCCGCGCTTTCAGCGCCTCGGCGACGGTTCTCGTCGCGGCCACCTTGGGACACACCCTGGGAGCCGATCCCCTGGCCTGGATCGCCCTCCGCCTCGTCGAGGGATGCTGCATGGCCGGCTTGTTCGTCTGCATCGAAAGCTGGCTCAACCAGAGCGCCACATCCGGCACACGCGGGCGGATCCTGGCCCTCTACATGATCGCCCTCTATGGAGCGCAAGGGGCGGGGCAGTATCTGATGGTCGTCGACGATCCACATGGCTTCAGACAATTCGTCCTGGTGTCGATCCTGATCTCCCTGGCCCTTCTCCCGGTCGTGTTGAGCCGCAGCGCCCCGCCGCTTCTTCAGAAGCTGGCGCCCGTCCATATCCGTCATCTTTATCGGGCGAGTCCGCTCGGGTTCGCCGGCACGGTGATCAGCGGGCTGGTGGTCGGCGCCTTCTATGGGCTGGGTCCGATCTATATCCGGCACCTCGGCTATGACCTCGGCCAATCAGCGACCTTCGTCAGCGCCGCCATCATTGGCGGCATGCTCCTCCAGTGGCCGTTTGGAAAGCTTTCCGACCTTCTGGACCGACGGCTGGTTCTGGTCGGCCTGTTCGGCGCCCTGATCATCGTCAGCATCGGCATGACGATGCTTCCCCCGAGCGGGTTCGGCCCCCTCGTCGTCGGCGTCGCCCTGTTCGGCGGGATCATCTTCGCGATCTACCCGATCTGCGTCTCGCATACCAACGACTTCCTGACGCCCGCCGAGATGGTGCCGGCGAGCGGCGGCATGGTGCTGGGATTCTCGGCGGGCGCCATCGCCGGCCCCTTCCTGGCCTCCGTGGTGATGGCGGTGTTCGAACAGGATGGCTTGTTCCTGTTTTCGGCGCTGGTGGCGGGTGCCGCGCTGACCTTCGCGCTCTGGCGCATGACGGTCCGGCCGGCGGTTCCCGTCGACCGGCGACTTCCCTTCCTGCCTCAGGCGCCGATCGCGGGGTCGTTGGATGGCATGCCGGGTAACGAGCCCCCCGCCGGCGACGGCCGCCACTGAGTGCTGATGAGTCCATCGGCGACCTCGATCATCGATTGGCTGAAGGCGGGAATGGCTGGAGACGGCCGTCCGTCACGCGACTGCGCTTTGAACCGGCCGCCCCGGAAGCGTTACGGGAAAGGGTGCGCCACCACCCCGGCGGCGGCGCGGTTGCGGATCAAAGCTTGCCGGTGACCCAGTAATCGATCCGGGTCTTGTTGTTCTTGATGTAATTGTCGACCGCCTGCTCATAGCTGGTCTGGCGGGCTTCCTGCATCATCGCCTCAAGGTCACCGATCGGCAGGACCATCCGGTTCAGGAATTCGAATATTTCCGGATGATCCTGATATAAGCCCTTGCGGACAATGGCATTGACGCTTTCCAGTCCGCCCAGCGCGCCCTTCGGATCCTCGAGGTAGCGCAGTTTCCAATTGGCGAACATCCAGTGCGGGCTCCAACTCGTCACGACGATCCATTCGTTGCGCTTCATGGCGCGCTCCAGAGCGGCGAGCATCGCGGCGTCGCTGGCCGACACCAGTTGCAATCCCTTCAGATCATAGGTCTTCAGCGCCTTCTCCGACGCCTGCATCAGCCCCGATCCGGGGTCGATCCCTTGGATCTTGCCGCCGAGCTGCTTCTGCACCTCCGGCTTTTTCAGGTCTTCGATGGATTTGACCTGATCGACGGGGATGTAATCCGGCACCACCCAGCCCAGCCGGGCGCGGGTGTAGAGCGGGCCGAGATCGACGATGTCCTTGCCGACCTTGTCGAGATAGGGCTTGTGGGTCAGCGGCTGCCAGGACATCAGCATGGCGTCCAGCTTGCCGCTGGCGATGCCCTGATATTGGATGCCGATGTCGGCCATGGTCAGCTCGACCTTGTAGCCGAACCGCTCCTCGATCACACGCTTGGCCAGTTTCGTCACCGCCTCGGCGTCCGACCAGGCGGTCCAGCCGATGTTGATGGACTTCTCGGCGGCCTGCGCCGGATTTGCGATCACGACGGTCCCCAGACCGACCGTCATG
Organism: Azospirillum sp. B510; assembly: GCF_000010725.1. NCBI lineage: Bacteria > Pseudomonadati > Pseudomonadota > Alphaproteobacteria > Rhodospirillales > Azospirillaceae > Azospirillum > Azospirillum sp. B510. The sequence goes on from NC_013857.1 coordinate 217,069, forward strand.
GCCGCCGACAGCAGCATGCCCAAGGCTTTACCGAAGATTTTCATCAAGAAGCCTCCTCGTATCGCTTGTTTGTTCAGACTCGCTTGTTTGGTCTTTTTTGTTTCCGACTGTCCGATCCATCGCGCCAGGACTTGGGCCGGACGCGTGCTATGACTCGGGAGGTCACCTCCGTCTTGGCGGTAAGCGCGATCGGGTGACGGACCCGCATCCATTGAACGGATGCCGGATCAGCTTCCAGAATCATGAAAAGCTGTTTTCCAACCGGCGCGCATCATCGCGGGCATCAGTTCCGATTGAGCGAGAATGCGGGCCGCGAAAGCAAAAAACCTGCATCACAGCGGCAATTATTATCGGATTTGCGACAACTTCATACAAACGTCTCACCACCCCGAGTGCCGTGTGGCTCACATGCGGGTGTTTGAACATCCACCCGGAAATCCATCACTTTCCCGATTGAACGAAGCGGTCTTCGCTTTTGGACGATCGCGAGATGTCGCAAACCGACCATTGCCCCAGGCCGGCATGCGCAAAAAGACAGGACGGACTGTCGGCCTTTTTAAAGTTGATGTCGCAATCCAGAACGCGATGCGCTGCGGCGGGCGGCAGGCTGTGCGTCGTGGAATCGAAAAAGCGGCGCCCGGTCAAGGGCGAAGCGGTTCCGCGAACGCACGGCCCCACTTCCGCAGAAGGTCAACCGTCATGTCGTCCGAGATTTCCATAGAAGCCCTGCTGACGCGCCGAAAGAAGGGGTACAGCCTGGAAGCCCCGTTCTACACCAGCGAGGAGATCTTCAAGCTGGACATGGAGATCATCTTCGGTCGCCATTGGCTGCATGTGGGTGTGGAACCCGATGTGCCGGAGCCGGGTGACGTGATGGTGGTGGATATCGGCAAGACCTCCGTCATCGTCATGCGGGACGACGACATGGAACTGCGCGCCTATCACAATGTCTGCCGCCATCGCGGCGCGCGCATCATCCTGAAGGATAAGACCTCGGTCGGCAATCTGGTGTGCAGCTATCATCAGTGGACCTACGGCCAGGATGGCGAGCTTCTGTTCGCCGAGCATATGGGCAACGATTTCGACCGCAAGTGCCGGAATCTGAAGAAGGTCCATATCCGGTCGGTCGGTGGCCTGATCTTCATCTGCCTGGCCGAAGAGGCGCCGGACGACATCGACCGCATGGCGGCGGCCATCGAGCCCTACATCCTTCCCCACGATCTGAGGAACTGCAAGGTCGCCAAGACGGTGGATCTGATCGAGAAGGGCAATTGGAAGCTCACGATGGAGAACAATCGTGAATGCTACCACTGCGTCGGCAACCATCCGGAACTGACCATCCCGCTGTTCGAATACGGCTTCGGCTTCGCTCCCGATGGCACCAACCCGAAGCGGATGGAACATGCCGCCAAATACGAGGCGCTGGTGCAATCCTGCCACGCCGGCTGGGAAGCGGCCGGCTTCCCCAGCCGCGAGGTCGAGCGCCTGGCCGACGTCACCGGCTTCCGCACCGAACGCCTGCCGCTGGATGGTGCCGGCGAGGCCCACACCAAGGATACCCGCAGCGCCTCAAGGAAGCTGCTGGGCTCCATTGGCGAGCGCAAGCTGGGTGCTTTGTCCTTCTGGACCCAGCCGAATTCCTGGAACCACTTCATGAGCGACCACATCGTCACCTTCTCGGTGCTTCCGCTCGGTCCAGACCGCAACCTGCTGCGCACCCGCTGGCTGGTCCACAAGGACGCGGTGGAAGGCGTCGATTACGACCTGAACCGCCTGACCGAGGTGTGGGAGGCGACCAACCAGCAGGATGCCGATCTGGTCGAGATCTCGCACAAAGGCACCCTCAGCCCCGCCTACGAGCCGGGCCCCTACTCACCCTACACCGAGCCGCTCGTGGAGAAGTTCACGGAGTGGTATGTCGGCCGCATGTCCGAGCATCTGCTGGGCAAGCAGGCCGCCATGGGTGTCGCCGCCGAATGACGCGACGCCCGCTGTCCACGGCTCAGGGAGGGATGACGATGCAGCAGGATGCGGGGCCGCCTCCGGTCCGGAATTGGGATCCCGAGACCGATGACACGCTGGTGTGCCGGGCGGTGCGGGATGAGACGCAAGATGTGAAGACCTTCGTCTTCGCACCGCGGCACCCCTGCCTGTTCCGGTTCAAGCCGGGGCAGTTCATCACGTTGGAACTGCCCATCGGCGGCGAAACCATTCACCGCAGCTACACCGTCTCCTCGTCCGCCGCGCGGCCGCACCGGCTCTCGATCACCGTCAAGCGTGTGCCCGGCGGCCCGGTGTCGAACTGGTTGCATGACCATCTGAAGCCGGGCGACACCATCCGCGCGGTCGGCCCGCTCGGCGAGTTCACCCCCGGCGTCTCCGAAGCGCCGCGCAAGTTCCTGTTCCTGTCCGGCGGCAGCGGCATCACGCCCCTGATGTCGATGACCCGGACCTTCGATGATCTGGGCGACGATCACGACATCATCTTCGTCCACGCCGCCCGGACTCCTGCCGACATCGTCTTCCGCCGCGAACTGGACGCGCTGACCGGCCCCGGCCGCCACCTGCGCGTCGCCCATGTCTGCGAGGAGGTCGGCGGCGAGGCCCATTGGGCCGGCTTCACCGGGCGGCTGTCGCTGCCGATGCTCGGGCTGATCGCGCCGGACTTCAAGGACCGCGAGGTTTTCGTCTGTGGCCCCGGCCCCTTCATGAAAGCAGTGCGCGCCTTCCTGGAGGAAGGTGGCTTCGATATGAGCCGCTACCATCAGGAGAGTTTCAACTTCGAGGAAATGGCGGCCGTGCTCGCCGCCGGAGCGCCGCCGCCCATGGCCGCGCCGATCCTGGACATGCCGTCCCCGACCGGCTTCCGCGTCGAATTCGCCAAGAGCGGCAAGGTCTTCACCTGCCCGCCGGATATGCCGGTGGCGGATGCGGCATCGGCCGCCGATATCCGGGTTCCGACATCCTGCTCTCAAGGATTGTGCGGAACCTGCAAGACGAGGTTGATCGCCGGCACCGTGGAGATGAACCATACCGGCGGCATCCGCAAACGCGAAATCGACCAGGGGCTGATCCTGCTCTGCTGCAGCCGTCCGACCAGCGATCTGGTGATAGAGCGCTAGAAGCATCCCGCATGAATTGTCTTCCGGGGGCAAGCCGCTGACGCTAACATTCCGAAGGACGGATAACGGCCGTCAGACTGAGAGGTTGTCCTGGTGGGGAAGACAGTGGAATATCGCCGTTTCGGCGGTAGCGATCCCGCACCCCGGCAGGAGGAACGCGCGCTCTTGTCGGTCGGGTTCATCCTGACCAACAACTTCACCCTGACGGCGCTCGCCCCCTTCATCGACGCCCTGCGGCTGGCGGCCGACGAGGGCGACCGGTCGCGGCAGATCCGTTGCCGCTGGACCATCATGGGGTCGCGGGCGGAGCCGGTGATGTCCAGCTGCGGTATCGGCGTCGCCCGCTGGGAGCCGCTGACCGATCCCCGCCGCTTCGACTATGTGGTGGTGGTTGGCGGGTTGCTGCATGCCGGCCCGCAATTGGACGACGAAGCGCTGGCCTATCTGCGCGCCGCGGCATCCTATGGCGTGACCCTGGTCGGCGTGTGTACCGGCAGCTTCGTGCTGAGCCGCATCGGTCTGATGAAGAACCGCCGTTGCTGCGTCAGTTGGTACCATCACCGCGATTTCATCGAGGAATTCCCCGATCTGGTGCCGGTGGCCGACCAGCTTTACGTGGTGGACCGCGACCGCATCACCTGTTCGGGCGGCGCCGGGGTGGCGGATCTGGCCGCCTTCCTGATCGAGCGCCATCTGGGCCGCGCCACAGCCCAGAAAACCATGCACATCCTGCTGATCGACAAGGCCCGGCCCGCCAGCCAATCGCAACCGCAGCCGCCGACGGTCGTGGAGATCACCAACGACCGGGTCCGCCGCGCCCTGCTGCTGATGGAGCAGCACATCAGCGATCCCCTGTCGGTGGAGGAGATCGTCCACCGGCTGAATGTCAGCACCCGACAATTCGAACGACTCTTCCGTCTGGCCGTGGGCACCAGCCCGGCCACCTACTACCGGACGCTGCGTCTGCGTTATGGTCATTGGCTGTTGCGCAACACCAAGCGCTCGGTCACCGCCATCGCCAACGAGGCCGGCTTCGCCGATTGCGCCCATTTCTCCCGCCAGTTCCGGGACCTGTTCGGCGTCTCGCCGTCGGAGGCCCGGCGCACCGTGGAGCCGGATGCGGAGGTCGATCCGCATTTTTCACCGCTCGCCGCTTTCCGGCGCACGAATGGGGATTCCCTTCTGCCCGACCGTCGCCTCTTCGAAGATCCGGCACTGGCGGCTCAAGGCGGCGCGGAGGCGGAGTAACCGGGCATGACCTTGGTTTCTTCAAATAATTCAAATATTTGACAGACCATCCTCAAGTTGTCCCCTCCCTGTCGCAAAAAGGTAATTCCCGGTCGCGGGGGGCAACGCGGCAATGGTGGCGATGGTGAATCCTAGGCAGGCTCAATACCGGGGGTCGTTCCTGCCATGTCCTCACCCGCCGAAGCCCTTTTGAAGCCTCTGCACATCAAGCATTTGACGATCCGGAACCGCGTGATGAGCACGAGCCACGCGCCGGGCTACGGGTCCGAAGGCAAGCCCAAGGAGCGCTACCAGCTCTACCATGAGGAAAAAGCCAAGGGCGGCATCGGCCTGACGATGTTCGGCGGCTCCTCCTCGGTCGCGGTGGACAGCCCGGCGGCACCCTGGAACCAGATATCCGTCGCCGACGACAGCGTCATCCCCTTCTTCCGGGAATTCTCCGACCGGGTGCACCGCCATGGCGCGGCGCTGATGATCCAGCTTACCCACATGGGCCGGCGCACCCGCTGGGACACCGAGAACTGGCTGCCGACCGTCTCCGCCTCGGCCGCCCGCGAACCGGCGCACCGCAACACGCCCAAGGAGATGGAGGATTTCGACTTCAAGCGGATCATCGCCGGCTATGCCGCCGCCGCCCGCCGCTGCAAGGAGGGCGGCCTGGATGGCTTCGAGCTGTCGGCGGCCCATGGCCACCTGATCGACCAGTTCTGGAGCCCGTCGGCCAACCGCCGCACCGACAAATATGGCGGCAGCCTGGAAAACCGCATGCGCTTCGGCATCGAGGTGTTCGAGGCGATCCGCGCCGAGGTCGGCGACGATTACGTCATCGGCATGCGCATGTCGGGCGATGAGCTGATCGACGACGGCCTCAGCCACGACGACTGCATCGCCATCGCCCGCAGCTATGCCGAACGCGGGCTGATCGATTTCGTGAATGTGCTGGGCGGACAGGCGCGCGATCATCTGGCGCACGCCATCTCGCTGCCCAACATGTCCTTCCCGGTCGCGCCCTTCCTGCATCTGGCCAGCGGCATCAAGCGCGAGGCCGGCATTCCGGTCTTCCACGCCCAGCGCGTGACCGACCTCGCCACCGCCGCCCGCGCGGTGGAGGAAGGCCATGTCGACATGGTCGCCATGACCCGCGCCCACATCGCCGACCCGCATCTGGTGCGCAAGCTGATGGAGGGGCGGCTGGACGACGTGCGCCAATGCGTCGGCGCCGGCTATTGCATCGACCGCATCTATGTCGGCGGCGACGCGCTGTGCATCCAGAACGCCGCGACCGGCCGCGAGCGCAGCATGCCGCATGTGATCCCGAAGGCGGAGCGCAGGCGCCGCGTCGTCGTGGTCGGCGGCGGGCCCGGCGGGTTGGAGGCCGCCCGCGTCTGCGCCGAGCGCGGCCATTCGGTCGTGCTGCTCGAGCGCAACGCCGCTCCCGGCGGTCAGATCGCCATCGCCGCCAAGGCGACCTGGCGCGAGGCGATGACCGGCATCACCCGCTGGCTGTCCCAGCAGGTCACCAAGCTGGGTGTCGATGTCCGTCTGGGCGTGGAGGCCGACCGCGCCGCCATCGAGGCCGAGACTCCCGACGTGGTGATCCTCGCGACCGGCGGCCGTCCCAACCGCGGTGACTTCAAGGGCGCCGATCTGGCGGTGTCGAGCTGGGATATCCTGACCGGGGCGGTTGAGCCGACCGGGACTGTCCTGATGTATGACGGCACCGGCCAACATCACGGCGCCTCCTGCGCGGAATTCATGGCCAGGCGCGGGGCGCTGGTGGAGATCGCCACCCCCGACCGCATGGTCGCGGAGGAGGTCGGCACCACCAACCAGCCGATCCATCTGCGCGAGCTGTACAAGCTGAACGTGGTGATGACCACCAATCACCAGCTCGTGGAAATTTACCCGGAGGGCAACCGCCGCGTCGCGGTCCTGCGCAATGAATACACCCACGAGGAGGAGGAGCGGCTGGTCGACCAAATCGTTGTCGAACTCGGCACCCTGCCGAATGACGGTCTCTATTTCGACCTGAAGGACCGCTCGCTGAACCGCGGCGAAACCGACCTCGACAGCCTGATCGCCGGCCGGCCGCAGCCGGTGCAGGCCAACGGCCATGGCGGCTACACCCTGCATCGCATCGGCGACGCGGTGGCCGGCCGCAACATCCACGCCGCCATCTACGACGCGGCGCGTCTCTGCAAGGACATCTGACACCTCGCCCTCCGCCACGCGACAGGAGCCGTCCGACGTGATCGCAACCGCTCTTTCCACCGTCGTCCTTGCCGTTCTCGCCATCGGCGCGGCATTGGCCGGCTGGCAGTCGCGGCGCTGGCTGGCCGGCCGTCCGGCGGCGGTCGATGTGGTCGCCGGCCTGCGCGCCCTGCCCGGCCGCTATCTCGTGGATGTCCACCATGTGGTGGGGCGCACGCCGTTCAATGCCCGCTTCCATGCGCTGGTCGCCGGCGGTTTCCTCGCGGCGCTTGCGCTGCTGGTGGCGATGGGCGTCGCCATGACCAATTCCTGGGCCGGATCGCGCATTCTCTGGCTGGTGCTGGCACTGGCGCTGGCGGTCATGCTGGCTGGCGCCCTGATGGTCCGGCATCGCCGCCGGGTGCTGCGTCCGCGGGAGCTGTCGCAGGGCCGTTTCGCCCGCCTTCCCCTGTCGCTTCCGGGATTTTCCGGCTGCCTGCTGGTGGTGGCGCTTGATCAGGCGCTGGGCGGCGTGATGCCGGAGGTCCTGGCGCTTGCGCTGATCGCGGTCGCCGGGGTGGCGATGGCCGATCTGGTCTGGGGTGTGTGGAAGGGACCGCTGAAGCATGCCGTGCATGGCTCATTGCATCTGGCCTTCCACCCGCGCCCAGCCCGCTTCCATGACGGCAAGGGGCGCGACACCGGGCTGAAGCCGCTGCCGCTCGCCCCGGTGGAGGATGCCACCACCGCCGGGCCGGGCGCCCTGGGCGTGGAACGTCCCATCGATTTCGCCTGGAACCGGTTGCTCGGCTTCGACGCCTGTGTCCAGTGCGGGCGCTGCGAGACCGCCTGTCCGGCCTATGCCGCCGGCCTGCCGCTGAACCCGAAGAAGCTGGTGCAGGATCTGGTCGCCGCCATGGACAGCCAGGCCAGCGACGCCGCCTATGCCGGCAATCCACATCCCGGCCGCGGCGTGGGCGAGGCCCATGGCGGTGCGGCGCTGCCGCTGATCGGGCCGGATGCGATGATCCATCCCGACACGCTGTGGTCCTGCACCACCTGCCGCGCCTGCGTGCAGGAATGCCCGATGATGATCGAACATGTGGACGCGGTCGTCGATCTCCGCCGCTTCCAGACGCTGGAGCTGGGCGCCACTCCGGCCAAGGCCGCCATCATGCTGGAGGAGCTGCGCGCCACCGACACGCCCGGCGGCCGCGCGCTCGCCCGGCGCTGGGACTGGGCGGCCGACCTGTCGCTGCCCCGGCTGCCGGCCGGCGGCTCCTGCGATACGCTGCTCTGGGTCGGCGACGGCGCCTTCGACCTGCGGGTCCAACGTTCGCTGCGGGCACTCGTCCTGCTGCTGCGCCGCGCCGGGGTGGACTTCGCCGTGCTGGGCGACGACGAGCTGGATTGCGGCGATGTCGCCCGCCGTCTGGGCGACGAGGCGACCTTCCAGTCGCTGGCGACCCGCAACATCGCGACGCTGAACGCCCGCCGCCTCAATCGCATCGTCACCGCCGATCCCCACGCGCTGCACACGCTGCGCAACGAATATCCGGCCTTCGGCGGCGGCTGGACGGTCGTTCACCATAGCGCCCTGCTGCTGGAGCTGATCACCGGCGGCGCGCTGACGGTGACCAAGCCGGTCGGGCGTAGCGTCACCTTCCACGACCCCTGCTATCTCGGCCGTTACAATGGCGAGATCGAGGCGCCGCGCGTCCTGCTCGACGCCATCGGCGTGGAGCGCCGGGAGATGCTGCGCTCCGGCCTGCGGTCGAGCTGCTGTGGCGGCGGCGGCGGCGCCCCGCTGACCGACGTGTCGGGCGAACGCCGCATCCCCGACGTCCGCATGGAGCATGTCCGCGAGACCGGCGCCTCGCTGGTCGCCGTCGCCTGCCCGAACTGCGCCCTGATGCTGGAAGGCGTCGTCGGCCCCCGGCCGGAGGTGGCGGAGATCGCCGAACTGGTGCTCGCCGCGACGGAGGCCGCCCGATGACCAGCCTCCCAACCAGCTTCCCGATCGGCCGCCGCCGTGTCGATCCCCGTGCCGAGCGCGCCGCCCGCACCATCCTGACCGGCCCGCGCCCACGCCTGCTGCGCCAGCCGGTTACCGCCGCTGTCAATGAACGCCGCCGCGACCCGCGTGCCCTTCGGGCCGCCGCGTTGGTCCAGAGTCAGCCGCGCCCGCGCTACGACTGGACGCGCGATGCGGCCACGACCGGCACCGCTGCGGCAATCGCCGGCACCGCCGCCCCCGCCCCCGCGATCCCGGTTCAGGTGATCGCCGAGCCGGCCTATCTGATCCTCGCCATGCTCGACCGCCCCGGCGGCGAGGTCAGCGAACATGACCGGCAGGTGATCGCCGCCGCCCGCCTGCTGGCCGACGCGGGGGGCGGTGCCGTGGTGACCGTCTGTACCGGCTCGGGCGAGGCGCTGGCAGAGGCCGGGTCCGACCGCCATGTCGCCCTGCCCGACGGCTGGGCCGACGATTACGTGCCGGAACGGCGGGCCGCCGCCGCGTCGGCGCTGATGGCGGCGCTGTCCCCCCGCCACATCCTGTTCCCGGACAGCCAGGACGGCGGCGACGTGGCGCGGCGGCTCGCGGCGGCGGTGGGAGAGCGGCTGTTCACCGGTGTGCAGAGCCTCGGCCCCGACCGGGCGACCCGCCAGTCGGCCGGCGGATCGCTGGAGACCGGACACTGCCCGACCCGGCTGATGACGGTCGCGGCGGACGCCCTCGCGCCGCTCGACGGCGTGCGGCACGAGGCCCGGCCGCTCGCCCTGCCCGACCCGGTCATGGCGGGGGAGGAGGGGCTGCCCAGGCTGGGCGGCGCCCGCCGGCTGGCCGTCGATCCCGACGCGCTCGCCCTGTCGGAGACCGACTTCATCCTCAGCGCCGGCAACGGCGTGACCGACTGGCGGAGCTTCGCCGAACTGGGCGAGGCGCTGGGTGCCACCCGCGCCGGCAGCCGCGTGGTCTGCGATGCCGGCCATCTGCCGCGCGAACGGCAGGTCGGCGCCTCGGGCACGGTGGTCGGCGCGCGCTGCTATCTTGCCGTCGGCATCGCCGGCGCGCCGCAGCATCTCCAGGGCATCACCGCCGTCCGGCATGTGATCGCCGTCAACACCGACCTTCACGCCGAGATGATCAAGCGGGCCGACCTGTCCATCGTCGCCGATGCCCAGGACGTCATGCCCGCCCTGATCCGGCTCATCCGGGAGCGCCGCCATGCCTGACGCCGTCATGAGCGATGTCGCCGTCCTGCTGTCGATCGGCCGCCATCCGGTCTCCGGCCGCGCCCGCCGCGCCGCCACCGACGCCCAGGCGTTGGAAATGGCGCTGGCGCTGCGCCCGCGGCGGCTGACGGCGATCCATGCCGGACCGGCCGTCGACGCCGAAGCGCTGCGCGCCTATCTCGGCATGGGGCTGGAGCGGCTGACCCTGCTGGTCCTGCCGGAGGGAAGCGATCCGGTCGAACCGCTGATCGCCCATCTGCGCCGCCTCGCCCCGTCGCTGGTGCTGACCGGACGGCAGGCGGAGACCGGCGAAGGCAGCGGCATGCTGCCCTATCTGATCGCCCGCGGGCTCGATGCCGCGGTCGTCTCCGACGTGGTGCGGATCGACCCCACCGATACACCCGACGTCGCGGACGCGGTGACGGGCAAGGCCGACCTCGTCCAGGCGCTGCCGCGCGGGCAGCGGCGGGCGCTGACCGTCTCGGGCCGCCTCGTGGCGGCCATCCACCCGTCCGCCCCGCCCGCGCGTCCGTCGGCCTTCGGCCCGGCCCGCCGGGGCGTCGTCGAGCCGCTGGAGGTCCAGGCGACCGCCGATCTCTTCCTGTCGGACTGCGAGCACCGACCGTGGCGCCCGAAGCCCAAGCTGATGCGCGTGAAACGCGGCGGCTCGGCCCTGGACCGGCTGAAGGCGGCGACCGAGAGCAAGAGCGGAAGAGGCCAACTGCTGGTCAACCCGTCAGCCGAAGCGGGAGCGCTGGCCATCTACGACAGCCTTGTCGAACAGGGAATGCTTCCATGACCATGCAAAACGATCCTCCGAGTGCCACGGGTCACGTTGTCGCGAAGCCGGGGGAGGCCTGTCGATGAATACGATGATGCGAAGCGCGGTTTCGGTCGGCGGGCCGGCCAGTCTGGGCTTACCCCGCGGCACCGCCGGGGTGACCGCCGGAGACGACGCGGCGGTCCGCCTCGAGGTCCGGAACGTCTACAAGATCTTCTCCGCCGACCCCAAGCCTGCGCTGACGATGCTGCGCCAGGGCGCCAGCAAGGCGGAGGTTCTGGAAAAGCTGAACGTCAATGTCGGTGTGCTCGACGCCAGCTTTCAGGTTCGCACCGGCGAGATCTTCGTCATCATGGGGCTGTCGGGGTCCGGCAAATCCACCATGATCCGGCTGCTGAACCGGTTGATCGAGCCCAGCAGCGGCGAAATCCTGCTGGATGGCAAGGATCTGGTCAGCATGTCCAAGGCCGAGCTGATCCAGGCCCGCCGCCGGAACATGGGCATGGTCTTCCAGTCCTTCGCCCTGATGCCGCATCTGAGCGCGCTGGACAACGCCGCCTTCGGCCTGGAAATCTCCGGCGCCTCGAAGGCGGAGCGTCACAAGGCGGCGCAGCAGGCGCTGGAACAGGTGGGCTTGGGCGCCTACGCCCACCGCTACCCGCGCGAGATGTCCGGCGGCATGCAGCAGCGCGTCGGTCTCGCCCGTGCGCTCGCCAACGACCCGACCATCCTGCTGATGGACGAGGCCTTCTCCGCCCTCGACCCGCTGATCCGCACCGAAATGCAGGACGAGCTGCTGCGCCTGCAGCACGAGCACCAGCGCACCATCGTCTTCATCTCCCACGACCTGGACGAGGCGATGCGCATCGGCGACCGCATCGCCATCATGGAGGGCGGACGCATCGTGCAGGTCGGCACGCCTTACGAGATCCTCAGCCGTCCGGCCGATGATTACGTCCGCTCCTTCTTCCGCAACGTCGACGCCTCCAAGGTACTGCGGGCCGGCGACGTGGCGCGCTACGAGGCGACCAACACCGTCATCCGCCTGCCCGGCGAGCTGACTCCGGCCCTGCACCAGCTGCGCGAGAACCATCACGATTTCGGCTATGTCCGTACCCAGGGCGGCCGTTTCGAAGGGATCGTGTCGCAGACGACGCTGGAGCGCGAGTTGAAAGGGCCGCAGCCCCGCTTCGTCAACGCCTTCCTGCCCGACGTCCAAACCGTGAACGCCGCCACCCCCATCCATTCCCTGCTGGCGCTTGTCGCCGACACCGAATGGCCGGTGCCGGTCGTCGACGACGACCACAACTTCCTCGGCGCCATCTCGCGCGCCCTCATGCTCCACACTCTGGTCCGGGGGGATTGACCGATGGATTTCGACTTCAGAATCGGCAAGTGGGTCGAGGAACTGGTCAGCTTCATGCTCGACCATTTCCAATCGACCTTCGACGCGATCTCGCTGGTGGTGAACGGCTTCGGCGCCGCCGTCGATTTCGTGCTGGTCGGAGCGCCCGCCTGGCTGCTGATTGGGCTGATCGTCGCGGTCTCCCTGTGGCGTGTCGGCGTCGGCTTCGCCGTCTTCACGGTCGCCTCCCTGCTGCTGATCGTCGGCATGGGGCTTTGGGCGGAGACGGCCTCCACCCTCGGCCTGGTCCTGACCTCCACCCTGCTCTGTCTTCTGGCCGGCGTGCCGCTGGGCGTCTGGATGGCGCGCAACCGCGTGGTCGAAAGCATCGTCCGCACCACGCTGGACTTCATGCAGACCATGCCGGCCTTCGTCTATCTGATCCCGGCCGTGATGTTCTTCGGGCTGGGCCGGGTGCCGGGCATCCTCGCCACCGTGATCTTCGCCATGCCGCCGGCCGTGCGCCTGACGGCGCTGGGCATCCAGCAGGTGCCGGCGGAGATCGTCGAGGCCGGCAAGGCCTTCGGCTGCCATGACCGCCAGCTGCTGTTCAAGGTGCAGCTGCCCAACGCCCTGCCCTCGATCATGGCCGGGGTGAACCAGACCATGATGATGGCGCTGTCGATGATCGTCATCGCTTCGATGATCGGCGCCGGCGGGCTGGGCAATGTCGTGTTGCAGGGCATCCAGCGCCTGGACATCGCGCTCGGCTTCGAGAGCGGCCTCAGCGTCGTGCTGCTGGCGATCATCCTCGACCGCATCACCCAGAGTTTCGGGCGAACCGCCGTCGCTCCGCGATCCGCCCGCTTCGCGTTCCTAAGGCGGTTCCTGCCGGTGCCGGCGCGGTGAGCGCGCGGGCTCTCCCGGACGGGCGCGTCGCAGCCGCTCCTCCGGCGCGGCCAATGCCACCAAGCGGGCGGCGGCAGCCGGGAGACATTCGGATCGAGCGGCTGGCCGGCGCCGTCCTTGCCGGCCGGCTGGAGGAGTTGGTTGCCCTGCGGCTGGCGGTGCTGGGTGAGTTTCCGTTCCTCTATTCCGGTTCGGCCGCTTATGAGGAGCGCTATCTCTCCGGTCTCGGCGGCTTGCCGGGTGGGCTCATCCTGGCGGCCTTCGACCGCAACCGCATGATTGCGGCGGCCACCGGCGCACCGCTCGACCAGGAACGCCTGCGACCGGGAGGAGACCGCCAAACCCCTTCGCTTCTGGGTCAAGCCTCTTCCCACCCGCATCGGAGCATGACCGGTGGACAGCGGCATCGTCACCCTTTCGCAGTTGCGTTTCACTTCGTTCGCCGTGACTAAGCTTACAGAGGGACTTCCACCGTCAAGAACGCGCCCATGCTGGGCGCACAAGCGAAGGTCCAAGCAAAGGCCCCGGCGGTTGTCCCGGCCGGGGCCTTCATGCTTTCATGGAGCGAAAGGGGTGACGTTACTGGATCTCGTCCGGTTGGACGACGGTCCAGTTCCGATCGGCCAGGACGGGCTGCCCCTGCGCCGCTTGGCTGGCGGCGGCAGATTCCCACATTTGCTTGATCTGCTTCATGTATTTGTCCTTGCGGTTGACCCACAGCCGGATGCCGCCATTCGCAGCGTCGGTGGAATGGAGCAGCATGTAGCCGTCGCTGCTGGGGGTATCGCCCGCCACCAGCACCGGCTTCTTCCACTGATCGATGTAGGTGAGGATCGCCGCATGCTTGCCGGCGAACCAAGTCAGCGGCGCCCACAGATAGGTGCCGAGTTCCAGGTCCATCGTCTTCGCCCAGTCGTATTTCCCCTCGGCGATCAGCTTGCGCGCCGTGGTCACTTCGCCGGTGGAGCGGTTCTTCAGCAGCATGGTGACGCCGATGACGTTCTGCGGCTTGATGTTGTAGCCGTATTTCGGATCGGACAGGACCATCCGGACCAGCTCCTCGCTGGCGGCGGTCACCACATAGACCTCGATCCCGTTGGCGGTCAGGTGGTTCACCAGCTCCTGCTGGCCGGTGTAGAATTTGGGCGGGCTGATCTCGACCGTCTTGACCGCGTCACCGTCGTAATAGGTGGCGGGGATCGGCTTGCCGTCGGCCAGCATCTCGTCGACGAAGCTCTTCAACTGGGCCAGGGTGAAACCGGAGAAGATCTGCGCCACCCACGGATAGCACACCTGATCGTCGATCTCGCACAGCCGGTAATAATAGCTGTTCAGGCTTTCCTTGTGGCCGTTCACGTCCTTGAAGGGAATGATCTTCAAGGACGGGTCCATGCTTTCGCGCGACAGCACGCCCTTGCGTTCCAGATAGGGCAGCAGGGATTCTTCAAGGTCGTAGCGGTAGAGCGTGTTGTCGGAGTCGAACACCGCGTAGGCACCCTTGCCGGCATTGGCTGACACCAGCGTCTTGAGGCTCGCCGCCGCCGCCGCCGGCCAATGTGCGAGCGGTTGAGGGGAGCCCGATTGGGCCATGGCGGCCATCGGGGCAATGGCGACCATGCCCGCGAGCAGCGCGGACCGGAAAAGCGTCTTCATCTGCGCCCTCTCTTCCCTGTTCAAAGACACAACTGTCAAAGACCGAAGCCGTAACGTTGCAGCGGCGTCGGCCAACCCGGTGACAATACGAAACTTCCTACGATTTTCCAGTTAAAAGACATGAATCACGATGTGTTTTAACAAGATCGCGCAGACAAGATTCATGAATATCCTCTATTAAAAAATATTTACTTAAATTTACCATTTCATGAATTTTTGAATATCGACGAAACATGCCATTTTCACATAAAAATTCCTTGAAGTTCCCTTGGGAAGGTCAGTCGGGCGATGCCGAGCGGATGATGAGAGATAGGGATCCATCCCGGCACGGCCATTCCACCACGTCGCCAGCCCGTCCACCGAGCAGAGACGCGTCCGACGGCGGTTGCCGGCTGATCCGGCCGGCGGCGGGATCGGCCTTCTCCCCGTCGACCAGCGTTGGATGACTTCCGGACAAGCCTCTGTCCGAACTGGATGGCGTTCCAGCCACCTGCCGAGGCATGATCGGTCGGACCCGCCGCTGGTTGGATGACCGTGCGTTCGGCGGACAGGGCGAACTGCTGGCCTGCCTCTGAATGGTTCCGGTCCGGGGCCCGTCCGCTAAGTTTCGTATTGGAATGGGTGGCGAAGCTCCGCTTGAGGGATATTACCGTTCGCACCTGTATGATTTGCGCACAAAACGGTCCTGATCCGACCAACGCCGTGCTTCTTCAAGAATTATGTCCGCTTTGTTCAATGTCGTCGGGCCGGACCTGCGTAGGCTGTCTGTCATAAAAGCTTGATGGCGAGGAAAGGAAACAACCTGCCGCCCATCCGAACCTGGCCGCCAGAAACAACAAGGCCATGGAAGAACAGCGTGTTCGCCGACCATTCGCGACCCACGACGATACGAACAGGAAAGCGGAAGAGGGGCACGGGACAATGAAGTGCGATGAACAGCAATCCGGGGTTTCCAAGGTCGACACGATCGGATTTCTCCTGGTTCCCGATTTTTCGATGATCGCGTTCACCGCGGCGGTGGAGCCGCTCCGCCTCGCCAACCATATCAGTGGAAAGGAGCTCTACCGCTGGGTGCTGTTGTCGCCGAATGGCGGTGTCCAGCGCGCCAGCAACGGCATCGGGCTCTGTGTCGACCACGCCATCGCCGATGCGCCCCCGCTGTCCACCGTGATGGTGTGCAGCGGCATCGGCGGCCACTGGTACGAGGATCGGGCGATGTTCTCATGGATGCGGCGTTCGGTCGCCCAGGG
Source organism: Azospirillum sp. B510 (assembly GCF_000010725.1). Taxonomy (NCBI): domain Bacteria; kingdom Pseudomonadati; phylum Pseudomonadota; class Alphaproteobacteria; order Rhodospirillales; family Azospirillaceae; genus Azospirillum; species Azospirillum sp. B510. The sequence goes on from NC_013857.1 coordinate 232,804, forward strand.
GGTCGCTTTCGGTGCCCTATGCACGGCCAGCCATATCCTCGCCCGCGCCGGCCTGCTGGACGGCTACCGTTGCACCATCCACTGGGAAAACATGGCGGGCTTCGCCGAGACCTTCCCGGAGATCGAGGCGACGGGCGAGCTGTTCACGATCGACCGCAACCGCTTCACCTGCGCGGGCGGAACCGCGGCCACCGACATGATGCTGCACCTGATCGCCGCCCGCCATGGCGAGAAGCTTGCGATGGACATCGCCGAGCAGCTCCTCCACACCAAGATCCGCGCCGGCAGCATCCGCCAGCAGGAGGAGTTGCAGGCCAACCCGATGCTGGATCACGAGGATCTCAACGCCGCCGTGGCGGTGATGCAGGCCAACATCGAGGAACCGCTGGATCTGCTGGCGCTCGCCGCGGAGCTGGGCCAGTCCCGTCGGAATCTGGAGCGGCTGTTCCGCAAATACATGAACTGCTCGCCGGCCAAATACTATCTCGGCCTCCGGATGAAGCGGGCGCGACAGTTGCTGTGCCAGACCCGCATGTCGGTGATGGAGGTATCGATCAGTTGCGGCTTCATTTCCGCCACCCATTTCAGCAAATGCTACCGTGATCATTTCGGCATCGCACCGCGGAGCGAACGCCAGAACCAGCGGCATAGCCCGCTTGCCGCGGCGCAGGAGTTCATCAGCCTGTCTTGATGCCGCCGCTCATACCGCCGTGTGGGTCGGGATCGGGTGCGGACGCCATAGGGGGGACGGCGGAAAACGCCAATTCGGTGTCGCATTCGAACAGATGCCGCGCTCCACATGTCGTTAAGGTTCAAAACGGCCCGCCCGACACCCAACACGCGTCCGGCTCCGCCGGACAACAGCCTGGAGGACGGCAGCGATGCTCGATACGATCCCTTCCGCCCAGTGCGCGCGCGGCGTGAGCACCGCCGACTCCCTGGCTGCCGCCAGTCCCGCCGGCCTCTACGAGCTGTTCCTGGAGAATGTCGTCCTGCCCTGCCGGATCGGTGTCTTCGATCACGAGCACGACGCGCCTCAACGGGTGCGCATCGACCTGCTGCTACAGGTTCGCCAGGACGGAGCTCAATTCTCCGACGATATCGGCGACGTATTGTCCTATGATGATCTTCTGTCCGGGCTGAAGCGGATCCTGATGGACGAACATACCAATCTGGTCGAAATGCTGGCGGAGAAGATCGCCCGCATGTGCCTGACCCACGAGCAGGTGCAGTGGGTTCGCGTGTCGGTGGCGAAGCTGGACATCTATGACGGGGTCGCGGTTCCTGGCATCCGGCTGGAACGGAGGCGCGACCATATGCCCGGCCAGTTCCAGCCGATGTCTCGTCGGCTGATGGTCATGGCCGACCGGCGGATTTGACGCGATGACGGCCAACGCCTCGCCTGCCGACATATCGGCGTCCCATCGATCGGCGGAAGCCCCGGCACGGCCCTGGGTGATCAAGATCGGCGGCAGCCTGTCGGACTGGCATCGGCTGGGAACCTGGCTGGACCTGATCGCCCGCCCGGGCCATCTCCATCCCCTGGTCATCGTGCCGGGCGGCGGGCCCTTCGCCGACGCCGTGCGCGACGCCCAGGACAATTGGCGCCTCGACGATCGGCTCGCCCACCGCATGGCCCTGCTGGCGATGGAACAGTTCGGGCTGATGCTGCACGGCGTCTGTCCGGCCCTGCACATGGCGGCGACGCGGGAGCGGTTGCGGTCGCTGATCCGGGCGCGGATGCCGTCGGTGTGGCTGCCGTCCGCCATGGCGCTCGATCAGCCCGAGATCGCCGAAAGCTGGGATGTCACGTCCGACAGCCTGGCGGCGTGGCTGGCGATGGAACTGGACGCGGCGGCGCTGGTGCTGGTCAAGTCGGGACCCTGCCCATGTGCCGCGACCGATGCGGCGGCACTGGCACGAGACGGGCTGGTCGATGCGGCGTTTCCGTTATGGCGTGCGCGGTTCGCCGGCGAGAGCTGGTGCGTCCACCGCGACAACCACGCCCTGCTGGAAGAAGCGCTGGCAGGCCGCGGCAGCCCCGGTTGCGCCCTGCTGCGTAATCCGGAGGTGGAGCCTCTGCCGGGTGTGCGGGCCTAAACGCGATCACCCCCTCCCGCTCCGCCGCGGCTGGCATGGGCGCTGACCGGGGCCGGCCCTTCCTGAACTGGTCATCGGCGATCGACGGCCGCAAGCCCGCCAGGCTGAAGAGCGTCCGGTTCCAGAGCGCCGTAGGCGCCTGGAAATAAAAGGTTTTTCCCCTCGTAAAATGGTGGCGCCTCCAAGCCTACAGGTTTTCACCTATCCCGGACGCTTTAGATTTTTAGAATGTTCCATTCACTATGTTCCTGAAAATCGGGTGCGTTTGACGAACACCGGGGCGCTGATGGGGAAGCCAAAGGGAACAGAGAATAGAGAACCAATAATATGTGTTTAGGACTGAACAGAAGGTTTTTGTTTTTTTGTGGTTCCGGCAATTTCCCCAATCGAAAGCTCGAACCCCGAATGCCTGGAAGAGGGGGATTGCCGCCATGGCTGATCAAACACTTGCTGAGCCGACTGCGGCCGATGAAACCAACTCTATTCCGGCAAGCACCAAGGCGCGTCTTCGGCAAATCCTGAACGGAAACAGCCGCCACTCCGCCGGGGCTATCCAACTCATCGGCCTTGATGCCCTGCGGATTCAATTGGGAAGCCGTTGGAACAGCGTGAAGGCGCGAGTCCATGATCAGGCCGAACGATTGCTCAATCGGCATCTGCCGCCATCGGATGTGTGGCTTCGGGCCGACGAGGCGAATTATCTGATCGTCTTCGCAACGTTGGACCGGCAGTCGGCCGAACTCATTTGTGGCCGGGTCGTATCCGAATTGCATCGGCTGATGCTGGGAAACAACGATACCGGCAGCATAACCGTCCGCAGCGTCGTAACGGAATTCGACGGCAACATCGCTGTCGAAGAGGCCTCCTTCGATCAACTCATCGCGAAAGCCCTGCAACAGGGGATCGCCACATCCACATCGATTGAGCCGGAAACGGTTGATCATCATCGTGACGTGACGGTTCCCCAGGAGGTCGAATCCTTTCATCCAAACATATGTTTCCGCCCTGTCTTCGATGTCGCGCACAAGGTTCTTTCAACCTATGTTTGTCATCTTGACGATGGCACCAAGAGGACGTTGAGCGCATTCCCTGCCGATGATTTGCGAGGAGAGGAGTATCGTTTCCTCGCGGATTCTGCTATACTAATGCAATCTGTGGAGATACATGGAGATCTTCACAAAAATAATTTTAGATACATTCAAAATCTTGTAATACATTTCTCCACGATTTCAATCGCACGCTATCGGCGTGATTATATCGCGCTTTGTCATTCCATTCCCGTACATCTCGTTCCATTCATGGTATTCGTTCTGCACGGCGTACCCATGGGTGTCCCCTATGGCCGAATCGCCGAGATCATGACTGTTCTCAAGCCCTATGCACGGGCTGTCCTCGTTCTGTTCGACGATGGGGCTCCCAACCTTGCGGCCTTTGCCCAGGCCGGAGTCCGCGGTTTGGGAATAATCGTCCAGCCTGGTGAACCGGAAGCGCGGGCCGCGACCCGGGTCCACAATTTCGGTACCCATGTCCGACGTCACGGCATGGTCTTCTTCGTGGACGGGATCCGAACCGCGACGATGCTGCGCGTGGCCGAGGAGGCCGGTGCATCCTATGTGGCGGGTCCGCTGGTCGGAACCGATACGGACGTTCCCGGACATATGAAGCGTGTGACCGAACGCGAACTGATCCAGCGATCGGCCAGGATGACGCGGCACTTTTGATCGGCAAGCTTGCAGCCAAACTGGCAAGTTCATTGCCACTTGGCACCCACACTGTAATGTTGATATCCACAATCGCTGACCTATCCAGCGATGAACTTGAAAATACCCTGTGTGATCAACACCATGGTGGGGCCGCCGGTCCTGGCATGGAACTTGTACGAATGGTGTGGGCGGCGGTATCCCGCATCATTCGGACCAGAGTTGGGGCACGGGCATGACGGTGGCGGAGGACAGTGGCGGTGGCGGGATCGGTCGGATCCTGGTGTTGGGCATCGGCAACATCCTGTGGGCCGACGAGGGGTTCGGTGTCCGCACGGTGGAACGGCTGGCGGCCGGTTGGCGCTTTCCCGACGCCGTCACGCTGATGGATGGCGGCACCCAGGGGCTCTACCTGCTGCCGCATCTGGAGAATGCCGATGCGCTGATCGTGGTCGACGCCATCGATTATGGCCTGCCGCCCGGCACCCGCCGGATCTTCCGTAACGGCGATGTGCCGGCCTTCCTCGGCGCCAAGAAGATGAGCCTGCACCAGACCGGCTTTCAGGAGGTGCTGGCGAGCGCCATGTTCCTCGGTCGCTGTCCGCAGACGCTGATTCTGGTCGGCGTCCAGCCGGAATGCCTGGAGGACTACGGTGGCGGCCTGACCGCGACGGTCGCCGCCCAGGTCGCCCCGACCATCGACGTCATCCTGTCCCTTCTCCGTGACGAGTTCGGTATCGAGGCCATGCGCCGCGAGGCCGCTGCCGACATCGCCGCCCCGGCCATCGCCCGCGACGCCTATGAGGCGGGCCGTCCCAGCGCCGAGGAGGCCTGCCGCATCGGCGACTCCCGCATTCTGGCGGCGCTGTCCGCCGGTGAAGCCTGAGCCGGGGATCGGACATGTGCATCGGCATTCCCCTGCGCCTGAGTGCTGTCGACGGCATCGCCGGCCGGACGGAGGATGGATCGCTCATCGACCTGTCGCTGGTTCCGGAGGCTGTCCCCGGCGCGTGGGTGCTTGGTTTTCTGGGAACGGCGCGCCGTCCGCTGGATCCGGTGGAGGCGGCCCAGATCCTCGACGCGCTGACGGCGATGAGCGCGGCGCTGGACGGAGACCGGCTGGAGAGCGCCTTCGCCGACCTGACCGGCCGTGAACCCACCCTGCCCGCTCATCTGGAGGCGGCCCGCGCGGCCGGCCTGACGGAGGCCTGACCCCCATGACCGATGTTGCTCCCGATCTTGCCCCCCCTGCCGCGAAGCAACGCCAGCCTCTGCCGCCACTGGTTGATCTGCTGACCGAGGTCCATGGATACCGGCGGCTCGACAGTGCCGACGAGCGGCCGTGGCTGGAGGATCCGGCGGCGGACTGGGTGGTCTTCCTGCCCGGCCATGGCAAGGGCAACGCCGAGACCGCCGATGTCGCCGTCATCCTGCCGGAACTGGTGCGCGCGCTGCATCCGCGCCTGACCCCGGCGGTGGCTGGCGAGGCGGTGGAGCGGGCGTTGCTGGGGCTGACCGGAATGATGAGCCTGCCGGCCCTGGTCTTCCTGCGCGGCGACCGGCTGCTGGGCAGCATTCCGCGGGTGCGCGACTGGGACGACTATCTGCGGCGCATCGGCGACATTCTGGACGATGGCTCGGAAGGCGGTGCGGCATGAGTTCCCTGTTCGGCATGACCCATCCGCCGGTCGGCTTCGGCCCCGGCAGCCAACCCGATGCGACCGAGGAGGGGCTGGAGTATCTGCCGCTGCCGTCCGGGATGCGTGTCTACGAACCGCATCTGCCGGATATCGCCGATCCGGCCCGGGCCGCCGCCGCCCATGCGGTGCTGGTCCGCATCCATGAGGCGCTGAGCAGCTGGTCGGCCGGTGAGGAAATCCGCATCCCGGTCGATGATCTTGACGCCCCGGTGATGGCCCTGGTGGACGAGGCGCTGGGCGAAGGAGAGGTCGCGGTCAAGGTGGAGCGGGCCGGCGACCGGTTGGAGATCCAGGAGGCATCGCTCGCCGGCGTGTGGCGTGTGCGTGCCTTCGGCGATGGTTCCGCGCGGGAGAGCCTGCTGGTGGGCGCCTTTCCACGTGTGGCGCTGAATCGCGCCTTCTCCGCTGCCGCACCGGCCGTGGCCGGTCCGGCGCCGGCCGGGTTGATGAATGGATTGCCGATCCTGACCGAATTGTTGGACCGCAGCGCCTCCTGGCGCCGCGGCGACGCGCCCCATGCGGTGAATTTCAGCCTGCTTCCCCACACGCCCGAGGATCTGGCCTTCGTCGAGCGGCGGCTGGGCGTCGGCGCCACCACCATCCTCTCGCGCGGTTACGGAAATTGCCGGGTCACCGCCACCGCGACGGCGAATGTCTGGTGGGTGCGTTATTACAACTCCGTCGATACGCTGATCCTAGACACGGTGGAGATCGTCGATGTGCCGGCGGTGGTCTGCGCCGCCGCCGAGGACATCGCCGACAGCGCCGAACGGCTGGCCGAGATCCTCGACGCGCTGGCGACCGATCTGGAGCGGGTCCGATGAGCGCCGGGCCCCGGTTCGAAGGCTCCTATCTCGGCGACGCCTCGCGCATCGGCGCGGTGACGCGGATGGAATGCAAGATCTGCTGGCATGTCTATGATCCGGCGGAGGGGTGCGAGCATTGGCAGATCCCGCCGGGGACCGGCTTCGCCGCCCTGCCCGACCATTGGCGTTGCCCGGTCTGCGATGGCGCGCGCGACCAGTTCATGGCGCTGGATGGCGAGCCGGGAATTGTGGAGGCGCCCGCTTTGCCGGTGGTTGCCGTGCCGGTGCCGGCCCCCGCCCCCGCCCTGCCGACCGAGGCCATCGCCCGGCTTGAGGCGGCCTTCCGCGAGATCCACACCGCCCAGATGCGCGGCATGCCCATCGTCAACGACGCGCTGGCGGTGAAGGCGGTGGGGTTCCGCCGCCATGACCAGCGCTGGTTGGGCGCCCTTGTGACGCCCTGGTTCCTGAATCTGGTCTTGCTGCCCGGAGAGGAGGATGAGTGGTCGGGGCTGGTGCCGGGAGCCAAGGAATTGATCGAGTTCCCCTCCGGCCGCTACGAGTTCGTTCACGCCAACCGCAAGGGTGTCGGTGCCTACAAGGCCTGCTCGCTCTTCTCGCCGATGTTCGAATTCGCCTCCATGCTCCAGGCGACGGAGACCGCCGCGTCGGCTCTGGTCTCGCTCTTCGATCCCTCCATCCGGGAGGACGGTGCCCAGACCGCCGAGATCCGCCGCCGCCGCGAGGCGGAGCTTGCGCCGCCGCCCGAAGCGGCTCCGGCATCGCCGGAACCGGTCCGTCCGTCGCGCCGCGCCCTGCTGGGGATGGGGACCGGGGACCAGACCGATGCATGAGATGGCCCTGTGCGAAAGCCTGCTCCAGGCGATGGAGGAGGCCGGGCGGGCCAACGGCTTCAGGCGGGTCAGCAAGGTGCGGCTGGAGGTTGGCCGTTTCGCCGGGGTGGAGGTGGAGGCGCTGCGGTTCGGCTTCGACGTGGTGACGCGCGGCTCGCTGGCCGACGGGGCCGAACTGGTGGTGCTGGAGGTACCGGGCCGTGGCTGGTGCTTCGATTGCGGCGACACGGTGGATCTGGACGACCGGCTGTCGCCCTGTCCACACTGTGGCGGCAGCCGTCTGCATCCCAATGGCGGCACCGAACTGATGATCAAGGATCTCGAGGTCGAATGAGGCTGGCGCCCGATGGAAGGCCCCCCGATGCAAGAGCCGATGAGAAAGGAGCCCGTGCGATGAGCGACCCCACCCGCCCCGGCATCCTGGTGGTGGACGACGAGCCGCGCTCCGTCGAGGTCATCGCCCGTCTGCTGGACGAGGAGTTCGAGGTCTTCACCGCGCTGTCGGCCGAGGAGGGGTTGCGCCTGCTGGAAACCGAGTGGATCCAGGTGGTCTTCTCCGATCAGCGGATGCCGGAGGTCAGTGGGGTGGAGTTCCTGACCCAGGTGCGCGAACGCTGGCCCGACGTGGTGCGCATCGTCATCACCGGCTACATCGACCCCGAGGACATCATCGGCGCCATCAATACCGCCGGCATCCACCAGTTCATCACCAAGCCCTGGCACCCCGACCATCTGCTGCTGACCGCCCGCAACGCGGCCAAGCTGTTCCAGTTGCAACGCGAGCATGACCGGCTGACCAGCGAGCTGAAGCTGCTGCCGCCGCTGGCCGAGACCCGCGTGGCGACCAGACGGGAGCGGGTGCGGCAATCCTACCGCTTCGACGGGTTGATCCGTGCCGAAGGCAGCCCGGTGGAGGAGATCTGTCGTCAGGCGGAGCGGGTGGCCGGCTTCAACGTGCCGGTCCTGGTGCTGGGGGAGACCGGCACCGGCAAGGAACTGCTGGCCCGCGCCATCCATTACGGCAGTCCGCGCTCCGACCAGCCCTTCTACTGCGAGAATTGCGGCGCCATCCCCGACGAGCTGCTGGAAAGCGAGCTGTTCGGCCACAAGAAGGGCGCCTTCACCGGCGCCCACAGCAACCGGGTCGGGCTGCTGGAGCAGGCGGACGGCGGCACCATCTTCCTCGACGAGATCGGCGACATCAGCCCGGCCTTCCAGGTCCGGCTGTTGCGGTTCCTGCAGGAGGGCGAGATCCGGCCGGTGGGTTCCAACGAGACGCGGCGGGTCGATGTCCGCGTCGTCGCCGCCACCCACCGCGACCTGACCGCCGAGGTGAAGGCCGGCCGCTTCCGCGAGGATCTCTATTACCGGCTCAGCACCATGACGCTGACCATGCCGCCGCTGCGCGACCGGCCGGACGACATTCCGGTGCTGGCCAGCCACATCCTCAACCGCCTGTCGGCCGCCCATGGCAAGAGCGTCGCCGGCTTCGCTCCCGACACGCTGGCCTGTCTGGAGGCCTATGGCTGGCCCGGCAATGTGCGCGAGTTGCAGAATGAGATCATGCGCATGCTGGTGCTGTGCGAGGGCGGGACGCTGGGTGCCGAGCTGCTCTCCGACCATGTGCTGCGCGGTGCCGCCCTGAACACGCGTCCGGCCTCGCCGGATGACGGTCCGCCGCCGCCGCTCGACCTGATCGGCCAGGGCGGACCGCTGAAATCGCGGATCGAGCGGCTGGAGGCAGGCATCCTGATGGAGACGCTGGTCCGCTGCCGCTGGAACAAGAGCAAGGCCGCCGACGAGTTGGGCCTGTCCCGCATGGGACTGCGCGCCAAGCTGGAGCGCTACGGCATCGAGCGCGGCCCGGCGCAGCGGCACTAGTCCCCCTCTCCCGCACATGGTCCCCTTTCCCCCTCGGGGAGAGGGAGAGATCACCAAACCACAAGAACCCCGAGGAGCCGTTCGCAATGTCGAAAATGACCCGCCTTGCCGCCGTCGCGGCCGCACTCACCCTTGCCGCCACTCCGGCTCTCGCCCATCCCGGTCATCTCGCCGGGGCCGGCTTCCTCGATGGCGCCACGCACCCGTTGAGCGGGATTGACCATCTGATCGCCATGGTCACGGTCGGCGTCTATGGCGCCACCATCGGCGGGCGCGCCGTGCTGGCGGTGCCGGGGGCGTTTCTCGCCGCCATGCTGGCCGGTGGCCTGTACGCTCTTCTGGGGGGCGAATTGCCGCTGGTCGAGCCGACCATCTATGCCTCCACCGTCGTGCTGGCGCTGCTGTGCGTCATGCCGATGTCGCGCAACGGCATCGTCGGCGCGCTGTTCGCCGCCGGCTTCGGCCTGTTCCATGGCTTTGCCCATGGGGCGGAGATGCCGGCCGACGCCGCGGCGCTCGGCTATGCCGCCGGCTTCCTGATCAGCACCGCCGGGCTGCATGTGGTCGGCATCGCCCTTGGGCTGGCGCTGCACCGGCTGATCGGCCGGCCGGAAGAGGACGGTCAAGCCGCCTGACCGCCACCGGCAAGCCTCCTTCCACCCCAGTCGCCAATTCGGCTGGGGACTTGCCAGCTTCGGCGGCAATCAGGCTCCAGAATCGTTGCTTTGCCGAATGTTGGTACCACGGCACGGTTGTTGCCTATGACCCTTGGAGAAGAGCACCGGCCCCTCGCACGCCGGTGCCGCCCGACGGGAGAAAACAAACCGATGGCAACGCTGGAAACCTTCTACGAGGTGATGCGGCGGCAGGGGATCACACGCCGTTCCTTCCTGAAATATTGTTCGCTGACCGCCGCGGCCCTCGGCCTGGGGCCGGAACTGGTCCCGCAGATCGTCCAGGCGATGGAGACCAAGCCCCGCACGCCGGTGCTGTGGCTGCATGGGTTGGAATGCACCTGCTGCTCGGAATCCTTCATCCGCTCGGCGCACCCGCTGGTCAAGGACGTGGTGCTGTCGATGATCTCGCTGGATTATGACGACACGCTGATGGCGTCCGCCGGCCACCATGCCGAGGCGATCCTCGACGAGGTGATGGAGAAGTACAAGGGCAACTACATCCTGGCGGTGGAGGGCAATCCGCCGCTGAACGATGACGGCATGTACTGCATCGTCGGCGGCAAGCCTTTCGTCGACCAGCTGCGCAAGGTCGCCAAGGACGCCAAGGCGATCATCTCCTGGGGCTCCTGCGCGTCCTTCGGCTGCGTCCAGGCGGCGCGCCCGAACCCGACCCGCGCCACCCCGGTGCATGAGGTCATCACCGACAAGCCGATCATCAAGGTTCCCGGCTGCCCGCCGATCGCCGAGGTGATGACCGGCGTCATCACCTACATGCTGACCTTCGACCGCATCCCGGAGCTGGACCGCCAGGGCCGGCCGAAGATGTTCTACAGCCAACGGATCCACGACAAATGCTACCGCCGGCCGCATTTCGACGCCGGCCAGTTCGTCGAATCCTTCGACGACGAGGGCGCGCGCAAGGGCTATTGCCTCTACAAGGTCGGGTGCAAGGGACCGACCACCTACAACGCCTGCTCCACCGTGCGCTGGAACGAGGGCACCAGCTTCCCCATCCAGGCCGGCCATGGCTGCATCGGCTGCTCGGAGGACGGCTTCTGGGACAAGGGGTCCTGGTATGCCCGCCAGTCCGACATCCTCCAGTTCGGGATCGAGGCCAACGCCGACCAGATCGGCACCACCGCCGCCATCGGCGTCGGCAGCCTCATCGCCGCCCACGCGGCCGTCAGCGCCCTGAAGCGCGCTCAGCACAAGGGAGACGTCTGACCATGGGCATCGTCCAGACCCCGAACGGGTTCTCGCTCGATAATGGCGGCAAGCGCATCGTCGTCGATCCGGTCACCCGCATCGAAGGGCACATGCGTTGCGAGGTGAATGTCGACAGCGACAACATCATCCGCAACGCGGTGTCGACCGGCACGATGTGGCGCGGGCTCGAGGTCATCCTGAAGGGACGCGATCCGCGCGACGCCTGGGCCTTCGTCGAGCGCATCTGTGGCGTGTGCACCGGCTGCCACGCGCTGACCTCGGTCCGCGCGGTGGAGGATGCGCTCCAGATCCGCATCCCGAAGAACGCCCATCTGATCCGCGAGATCATGGCGAAGACGTTGCAGATTCATGACCACATCGTCCATTTCTATCATCTGCACGCGCTCGACTGGGTCAACCCGGTCAACGCGCTGAAGGCCGATCCGCAGGCGACCTCGGCGCTCCAGCAGGCGGTGTCGCCGCACCATGCCAAGTCCAGCCCCGGCTATTTCCGCGACGTCCAGACCCGTCTGAAAAAGTTCGTGGAGAGCGGTCAGCTCGGCATCTTCAAGAACGGCTATTGGGACAACCCGGCCTACAAGCTGTCGCCGGAAGCCGACCTGATGGCGGTGACCCATTATCTGGAGGCGCTCGACCTTCAGAAGGACATCGTCAAGATCCACACCATCCTCGGCGGCAAGAACCCGCACCCGAACTACATGGTCGGCGGCGTGCCCTGCGCCATCAATCTGGACGGTACCGGGGCGTCGGGCGCACCCTTGAACATGGAGCGGCTGAACTTCATCCGCGCCCGCATCCAGGAGGCCGCGGCCTTCATCGACAATGTCTATCTGCCGGACGTGCTCGCCATCGCCAGCTTCTACAAGGACTGGCTCTATGGCGGCGGGTTGTCGGCGACCAATGTCATGGATTACGGCGACTACGAGAAGGTGCCGTACGACCATTCGACCTGCCAGCTGCCGGGCGGCGTCATCCTGAACGGCAACTGGAACGAGGTCCACCCCATCGACCCGCGCGACCCGGCGCAGGTGCAGGAATTCGTCGCCCACAGCTGGTACCATTACGAGGACGAGAGCAAGGGCCTGCACCCGTGGGACGGGGTGACCCAGGCCAAGTTCGAGCTGGGGGCGAAGACCAAGGGCACCCGCACCGACATCAAGGAACTGGACGAGGCCGCCAAATATTCCTGGATCAAGGCCCCGCGCTGGCGCGGCCATGCGGTGGAGGTCGGCCCCCTGTCGCGCTACATCCTGGCCTATGCCCACGGTGTCGGCTATGTGAAGGACCAGATCGCCGAATCGCTGGGCGCCTTCAACAGGCTGGCCGGGACGAACTTCACGCCGCAGCAGGCGCTGCCGACCACCATCGGCCGCACGCTGGCCCGCGCGCTGGAATGTCAATATTGCTGCACGATGATGATGGACGACTGGAACGCCCTGATCGCCAACATCAAGGCCGGTGACAGCGCCACCGCCAATGTCGAGAAATGGGATCCGAAGACTTGGCCGAAGGAGGCCAAGGGGGTGGGCACCGTCGCGGCCCCGCGTGGCGGGCTCGGCCACTGGATCGGGATCAAGGACGGCAAGATCGACAATTACCAGTGCGTCGTGCCGACGACCTGGAACGGCAGCCCGCGCGATCCAAAGGGCAACATCGGCGCCTTCGAGGCTTCGCTGATGAACACCCCGATGGCCCGCCCGGAGGAGCCGGTGGAGATCCTGCGCACCCTGCACAGCTTCGACCCGTGCCTTGCCTGCTCCACCCACGTCATGGCGCCGGACGGTGCCGAACTGGCCCGCGTCACCGTGCGCTGACCGGCAACCGAGGAGGATTACATCATGGCTCCTCTCGACAATGCCAAGCCGGTCGCGGCACCGGGAGATGAGGGGGCTGCCGCCACGGGCGGGGGCCGCTTCCTGAAGGCGATCTATGTGTATGAGGTGCCGGTGCGGATCTGGCATTGGGTGAACGCGCTGGCGATCACGGTGCTGTCGGTCACCGGCTATCTGATCGCCAATCCGCTGCCCGCCATGCCGGGCGAGGCGAGCGCCAATTTCCTGATGGGCTATATCCGCTTCGTCCATTTCGCCACGGCCTACATCTTCGCCATCGGCTTCATCGGCCGGTTCTATTGGGCCTTCGCCGGCAATCACCATGCCCGGCAGCTGTTCCGCTTCCCCTTCTGGAACGGCCATTGGTGGAAGGAACTGTTCACGGAGGCCCGCTGGTATCTGTTCCTTGAGCGCAAGCCGAAGCTGTATGTCGGCCACAACCCGCTGGCCCAGTTCGCCATGTTCTGGGCGATCGCGGTCGGCAGCGTCTTCATGATCGTCACCGGTTTCGCGCTCTACAGCGAGGGGGCGGGCCAGGGCAGCTGGCAGGACCGGCTGTTCGGCTGGGTCATCCCGCTGTTCGGCCAGAGCATGGACGTCCACACCTGGCATCATATGGGCATGTGGGCGATCCTGCTGTTCGTGATCGTCCATGTCTATGCGGCGGTGCGCGAGGACATCATGTCGCGCCAATCGATCATCTCCACCATGATCAGCGGCGTGCGCACCTTCAAGGATGCCGAAGCCCCGGCGGACGAGGAGCATGAGCGTCCGGCGAAACGTGAAGTGCCGGCGGGATAGGATGAATGTGCCGGAGTTGGAGCGTCGGATCGTTCCAACTCCGGCTTGCCGGCCGGGCTCCGTCATTTCCTACAGGGCGAAGGACGCCACCCACGCCTGGCCGAGGCTGAGTCCGCCATCGTTGGCGGGCGCCAGCCGGGGCAGCAAGGGCTCAATGCTCGCGGCGCGGAAGCCGGCCACCAGTTCCTCCGCCAGAACCGCGTTCATCAGGCAGCCGCCGGACAGCACCACCCGGTCGAGATCGCGGGAGCGCAGCACCGGCAGCGTCCAATCGACCAGTGCGGCGGCCAGCGTGCCATGGAACAGCTCCGCCCCTTCCACCGCGTCGGCGGCGGCGAGCAGACGTTCCAAGAGTGGTGTCAGGTCCAGTTTCCCGTCTTTGATCCGCCAAGCCCCCTCGGCCACGTGCGGTCGGCGCACCAGCGATTCAAGCGTCATCGGCGCCTCGCCCTCGAATCCGGCCACCGCGCGGACGCCCAGCAGGCCGCAGGCGGCATCGAACCAGCGTCCGCAGGAGCTGGTCGGCGGTGCGTTGATGCCGCGCTCGATCATACGGCGGACTCCCTCGGCCGGGCCAAGGCCGGCGAAACGGGGAACAATCTCGTCGGCCCGGCCCATGCGGACCAGGGCGGAGGCGGCCATCCGCCAGGGTTGGCGGGCGGCGACGTCGCCGCCCGGCTGGGCGAGCCGCGCCAGACTGCCGAGGCGCTCCGCCCGCCCGCCATCGACCAGAAGCATCTCTCCACCCCAGGACCCTCCCCCCTCCCCCAGCCCGAAGCCGTCGAGAGCGAGGCCCAGCGCCGGCCCGTCGATCCGGTGTTCGGCCATCACGGCCGCGACATGGGCATGATGGTGCTGGACCGCGACAGCCGGCAGGCCGGTACGCTCGGCGAAGCGGGTGGATTGGAAATCGGGATGCTTGTCATGGGCGACCGCCACCGGCTCGACGCCGAGGATGTGCAGCAGATGGGTGACGGTCTCCTCCAGGAAACCCAGCGTCGCGGCGTTGTCGAGATCGCCGATATGCTGGGACAGGAAGGCCTCGTCGCCACGGGTGACGCAGATCGTCATCTTCAGATGGCCGCCGACGGCCAGGACCGGCGGGACGGGGCGGCCCAGCCGGATCGGTTCCGGCACATGGCCCCGGCCCCGGCGCAGGAAGGCGGGCGCCCCGGCCAGCTTGCGGACGACGCTGTCGTCGGCGCGGATCACGATGTCGCGGTCATGATCGACGATCAGGTCGGCGATGCCGGTCAGCCGCTCCCGTGCCTCCGCATTGCCGATGGCGAGCGGTTCGCCGCCGGGATTGGCGGAGGTCATCACCAGCGTCAGATCCTGCGCCTCATTCAGCCAGCCGGTGCCGTCGGGGCGCCCCGCCGCCTCGTGGAACAGCAGGTAATGCAACGGGGTATAGGGCAGCATCACGCCCAGCCACGCCAGACCGGGGGCGATGTCCGGCGCCAGTTCCGGCGCGTTCACCCGCCGCCGCAACAAGGTGATGGGCCGCGCCACCCCGTCCAGCAGGCTGCGCTCGTCCCCGTCCATATGGACATGGCGGGCGGCGGATTCGGTGTTGGCGACCATCAGGGCGAAAGGCTTGCCGTTGCGCTGCTTGACCCGCCGCAGCCGTTCCACCGCGTCCGCCCGCGTGGCGTCGCAGGCGAGATGGAAGCCGCCCAGCCCCTTGATGGCGACGATCCGGCCATCCCGCAGGGCGGCCAGGATGTCCTCCGGCGGGTGCGACAGCCGGGGGCCGCAGACCGGACAGGCGGTCGGCTGGGCGTGGAAGCGGCGATCGGCCGGATCGCGATACTCGGACAGGCAGTCCGGGCAGAGCCGAAATCCCGCCATCGCCGTCTGCGGCCGGTCATAGGGCAGCCGCCGCGTGATGGTGTAGCGCGGGCCGCAATGGGTGCAGTTCAGGAAGGCGTAGCGATAGCGGCGGTTGGCCGGGTCGAACAGCTCGGCCAGACAGGCCGGGCAGACGGAGGCGTCCGGCCCGATGCCGGTGGCGATCGCCCCGCCGGGCTCGCTGTGACGGATGACGAAGCCACCGTCTTCCGGAATTTGGGCGACGGTCACGCACTCGATGCCGTCGATGCGGGCCAGCGGTGGCGCCTCGGCGGTCAGGGCGGCCTGGAAGGCGGCGATGGCGGGTCCTTGAATCTCGATCAGCACGCCTTGCGGGTCGTTGAGGACCCAGCCGGTCAGGCCGAACCGCCGGGCGAGCGCATGGACATGCGGCCGGAATCCAACCCCCTGCACCCGCCCGCGCACGCGGATCCGCAACCGTTCTTGAATGTTGGACATGAACGTCCCGCAAATGGCCTTCGGTTTTCCCGATCCCTTGCATTCTAACGGATTTCCATGATCAAAGCCCCTCCCCCACCATGGGAGAGGGGCTTTGCCGCACCAAATCCTCAGTGCTGCATTTCGCCGAGCTGCTTGCGGCTGTCGCCGGTCTTGTCGAGGATAATGCCGTCGTCGGCCTTGCCCTCGACCTCCAGGATGCCGATCAGGCCCTTGGTGGCGCGGCTCAGCGCATGGTCGACCAGGGCGTATTTGCCGGGATAATCCACCTTGAACTCCACCATCGTGGCGCCGCCGGGGGCGACGGTGACGGTCTGGATGCCTTTGGCCGGCTCGCTTTCCAGGCCACCCAGGGTATAGACCTTGTCGAAGATCTCGCCGATCACATGGAAGGAGGAGGTCAGGTTCGGGCCGCCGACGCCGAAGAACAGGCGCACCGTCTCGCCGACCTTGGCTTTCAGCGGCTTGTCCTTGGTCAGGGCGCCGACCGTGCCGTTGAAGACCAGATAGCTCGGGCGCTCGTTGACGAGACCGTCATAGTCATCCTCGGCATTTGCCAGATTCTTGGCCTTGGTGGCGTAGATTTCCTGCTGCATCACATAGAATTCGTGATCGACCGGCGGCAGGCCGCCTTCCGGTTCCACCACGATCAGGCCGTACATTCCCTTGGAGATGTGATGGACGACCATCGGCGTGGCGCAGTGATAGACATAGACGCCGGGCGTCAGCGCCTTGAAGCTGAAGGCCTTGGTCTGGCCCGGCTCCACCTGGGTGATCTGGCCGCCGCCGAGGAAGCCGGTCGCGGCGTGGAAATCGACGGAGTGGTTCATCGTCGATTCCGGCGCGTTGGTGATCGAGACATCGACCGTGTCGCCGACCCGCACCCGGACCATCGGGCCGGGAACCGTGTTGTTGAAGGTCCAATAGGTGTAGCTGGTGCCGTCATCGAGCTTGGATTCGACCTCCGTCGTCGTCAGCGAAACCTTTTGGGTCTTGGGCGCCCGCTTGCCGGCCTTTTCCGGGGCCGGCACGGCGGCCGGATCCTGCACGACGCTGAGCGTGGGCTGCTTCACCTTCGGATCGGCATAGAGCGTGTCGGCCGCCGACGCGGCACCGATCCCGGACAGGAGCATCAGCGCGGCGGCGCTGACGGTGACGAGGGAGATCTTCGTTTTCATGGACGTTGTCCCGGAGATTTGTTTCTTGTGAAGGAATATTCCCTCGACCTCCGGCTTTCCTGCTTGACCGCCGTCAAGTCAAAAGCATGACCGCAATTTTGTCGCAGATCTTATTTATTTCCATACAACTTATAAGGAATTGGAGTTCAAGATTTTGGACGGAACGCGACACAGATTTCGGGGTCGGTTTCGATTCGTCCGGCACCGATCAGATCAAGGCAATAGGGGATCGCGGGAAACACCGCCATCAGGCAGTCATGGATGGCCGACGGCTTGCCCGGCAGGTTGACGATCAGGCTGCGGCCGCGGATGCCGGCGGTCTGGCGCGACAGGATTGCGGTCGGCACCACCCGCAGGCTGACCGACCGCATCAATTCGCCGAATCCCGGCATCATCTTGTCGCAGACCCGTTCCGTCGCTTCCGGCGTCACGTCGCGCGGGGCGGGGCCGGTGCCGCCGGTGGTCACCACCAGAGCGCAGCCGGCGACGTCGCACAGCTCGGCCAGGGTGGCGGCGATCAGGTCCAGCTCGTCCGGGATGACCCGCGCCTCCGCCACCCAGGGGGAGGCGACGATGCGGGTCAACTCCTCCCGGATCGCCGGGCCGCCCTTGTCCTCATAGATGCCGCGGCTGGCACGGTCGGAAATGGTGACGATCCCGATCTTCACCGCAGCGGTCGCGTCGGGGCTGGCGTCGGTCATGGTCGATGGTCCTTATGGTCAAACGGCGCAGGCGACCTGCCGGTACAGTGCCGGCAGCGCCTTGGTCAGGTGGGAGACCTGCGGGAATATGGCATAGCCGCCCCGGCCGAACAGATAGGGCACGTAATCGCGGGCCCGGGCGTCGACGGTGATGGCGAAGACCGCCAGCCCCTCGCGCCGGGCCTCGCGGATCGCCTGCCGCGTGTCCTCGATGCCGTAACGCCCCTCGTAATGATCGACGTCGTTCGGCTTGCCGTCGGTCAGAAGCACCAGCAGCCGGTGGCGGTTCGGCCGTTCGGCAAGCTGGGCGGCGACATGGCGGATCGCAGCACCCATGCGTGTGTAATAGCCGGGCTTCAGCGCGGCGATGCGGCGGGTGACGGTGGCGCCCAGCGGCTCCTCGAACCCCTTCAGCGTCTGCACCCGGACCCAGTCGCGCCGGCGCGAGGTGAAGGAGTAGAGCGCATGGTCGTCGCCGCAGGCGGTCAGCCCGTGGGTCAGCGCCAGCAGCGCCTCCTTCTCCACATCCAGGACGCGGCGCCCCTCGATCCAGCCATCGGTGGACAGGGAGCCATCGACCAGAACCGCGACCGCCAGATCGCGGGCGGCGCTGCGCACCTGCTGGTGCACGCGGTCGCTGCCGCAACCGCCGGCGCGGAGATCGGCCCGGCTGCGCACCAGGGTGGCCAGGTCCAGCTCGTCGCCGTCGGCCTGACCGGTGAACAGCATGCGACGCGGGCGCAGCGCCTCGAACTGGCGGCGGACCTGCCGGATGCGGCGCTGGGCGGCGGCATCGGGTTGCCAGGACTCGCCGTCGGCCGGCGCGGTCTCGGCGACCACCCGGCAATGGTCGGGAAGATGGGCCCGCCGGCCATGATCCCATTCCGGATAGCTCAACACCGCCGTCAGCGGCGTGTCGTCGATGATCGGCGCGCCCAGCTTGAGATCGAGCTTCAGCTTGGTCGATGCCTTGCGCTGATGCGATCCGACCGCGATCTCGTCCAGATCGTCGGCGGCCTTGCGGGCATTCTCCGCGTCGTCGTCATCGACCGCGCGCGGGATGTTCAGCGCCTCGGCAAGGCTCAGCATCTTTTCGAAGCGGTTGAGGATCAGCGGATCGGAGCGTTGGATCTGGTCGGTCTGCCGCCGGGTGGCGGCGCGGCGGCGCTGGTCCCCTTCGACCGCCTTTCCCCCTTCGCCGGGGCTGTCGGCGGCCGCGGCGCCATGCCCGGCGGATGTGACCACCTCCCCCCACAGCGGCACCGGCAACAGGCGGGCATAGCCGTAAGGCGCGATAAAGGCGGTCAGCGGAACGGCGGGAGAGAGCATGCGTGCGGCCTCTCCGCCGGCCGCAGCGGTGCCGAGCAGCGCCATGGCGGCACTCTCCACGGCGGCCTCGACCGGCGGAAGGCGGCGGTTGGGTCGGGTGGCGGCGACGGCGCGGGCCAACGCCTCATGCGGGCGGGTCAGGCCCGGCCAGCGGTCCAGCACCCGCGCCGTGGTGGCCGCCGCGGCGCGCAGCGCCTGCACATCGGCTTGCAGCGGGTCTGCGGGCGCCGGCTCCGCCTCGGCATGGGCGAAGAAGGCGGCCAGCCATTCATACAGCCGTTCGTTCAGCGCCGGATCGGGAAAGAGGTCGATCGTCGCCGGCAGTCGCAGCACGTCGCCATCGAGCGCCGGTCGCTCCACCCGCTCCGCCCCCAGGCCGATGCGGTCGGGCAACGGCAGCCGGTGCCCGGACAGGGTGGCGGTTCCCGCAGCCAGCCTTACCCCGCGGTCTCCACCCAATGCCCGGAAGAACACCGCCAGCCGTGGCCGCATCGTCTCCAGCGTGACCGCGGCCTCTGGATGTCGCGGATAGCTCGACCGGCCGCCGATCAGGCGATGCCACAGCCGGCCGACGGTTTCTTCCGGTTCGAAGAACTCCAGCATGACGATGTCCCCCGCCCCTTCGATCAGCCCAAAGTGACCTCGGCGACACGCAGCAGGGCGGCGCGGATGTCCGGGTCGTCGGTCAGCGGTTCGATCAGGGCGGCGCGGATGGCGCGTTCCGGCTTCATGCCGGAGCGGATCAGCGTGGCGCAGTAGATCAGCAGGCGGGTCGACACCCCCTCCTCCAGATCCTGACCCTTCAGGGCGCGCAACGCGTTGGCGAGGCGGACCAGCGGAGCGACACGGTTTTCCGCCAGACCGCTTTCGGTCGCGACGATGGGAATTTCGCGCTCGGCGCTGGGAAAGTCGAACTCGACGGCGAGGAAGCGCTGGCGGGTGCTGGGCTTCAGCGCCTTCAGGACATTCTGGTAGCCGGGATTGTAGGACACCACCAGCATGAAGCCTGCTGGTGCCTCCAGCGTCTCGCCGGTGCGGTCGAGCGGCAGGATGCGGCGGTCGTCGGTCAGCGGGTGCAGCACGACGGTGACGTCCTTGCGCGCTTCCACCACCTCGTCGAGATAGCAGATGGCGCCTTCGCGCACGGCGCGGGTCAGCGGCCCGTCCGCCCAGACGGTGTCACCGCCCTTCAGCAGGTAACGGCCGGTCAGGTCGGCGGCGGTCAGGTCGTCGTGACAGGAGACGGTGTGGAGCGGACGGCCGAGCCTTGCCGCCATATGGGCGACGAAGCGGGTCTTGCCGCAGCCGGTCGGCCCCTTCAGCAGAAGCGGCAGCCGGTGATGATAGGCATGCTCGAACAGCGCGCACTCGTCGCCTGTCGGCTGATAGAAGGGCGGATCGGCGCTGGCGTCGGTGATTCCAGGCACGGCTGCGAGGTGGGGGGCGGCGCTGCGGATCATCGTGAAACTCCTGAAAAGCGGACGGCCCCCGCCGGAAGAACGGACGGGGGCCGTGGATTTGACGCTTACTCGGCCGCCTGGAGGCCCTTGGCGACGGAGACCGGGCGCTCTTCACGGGCCGGACCGAACACGGCATAGAGGTAGAGCAGCACGCCGATGCCGACGGCGACGCCGCCGCCCAGACGCAGCCAGTAGAACATGGCGATCTGTTCCTGGACCTCCATGTAGCCCATGCCCATCACACGCTGAAGATGGGTCTGCACGATGCCGGCGGCGGTCAGCGCGAAGGTCATGAAGGCCATGCCGCCGCTCATCAGCCAGAAGCTCCAGATGTTGAGGGTCTGGTTGTAGGGCGCCCGGCCGCGCAGGTAGGGCATGGCGTAGGTGATGATGGCGAGGTTGATCATCGCATAGGCGCCGTAGAAGGCGAGGTGCCCGTGCGCCGCCGTCACCTGGGTGCCGTGGGTGTAGTAGTTGATCGGGGCCAGCGTATGCAGGAAGCCCCACAGCCCGGCGCCGAAGAAGGCGAAGACCGCGCAGCCCAGCGACCACAGCATCGCCGCCCTGTTCGGGTGACGCCGGCCGCTCTTCCAAACCATCATGAAGGCGAAGACGACCATGGTGAAGAAAGGGGCGACCTCCAGCGTTGAGAACAGCGAGCCGATCCACTGCCAGTAACCGGGCGTGCCGATCCAGTAGTAATGATGGCCGGTGCCGAGGATGCCGCTGAACAGGGCCAGGCCGACCATGGCATAGAGCCACTTCTCGACCACCTCGCGGTCGACGCCGGTCATCTTGATCATCAGGAAGGCGAGGATGGAGGCCAGGACCAGCTCCCACACGCCCTCGACCCAGAGATGGACGACGTACCACCAATACATCTTGTCCAGCGACAGGTTGGCCGGGTTGTAGAAGGAGAACAGGAAGAACAGCGCGATGCCCCACATGCCCACCAGCAGGATGTTGGTGATGACCGTGCGGCGGCCCTTCAGCACCGTCAGCGTGATGTTGTAGAGGAACATCAGCGCCACGACGACGATGGCGGCCTTGATCCACAAGGGCTGTTCCAGGAACTCGCGTCCCTCATGGATGCGGAAGACATAGCCGACGACCGCGGCCAGCGCGCCGAAGACGAACAGGCCGAGCTGGACCAATGCCAATTTCGGACTGTGCAGCTCGGTCTCCGCTTCCTCGGGCACGAGGTAATAGGCGGCGCCGAAGAAGCCGATCAGCAACCAGACGATCAGCGCGTTGGTGTGGATCATCCGGATGATGTTGAAGGGCAGCAGTTCCGACAAGGTATTCGGCAGCACATAGACGGTGCCGGCCAGGAGACCCACCAGGATCTGGACCCCGAACAGCCCCATGGCCGCAGCGAAGTAATAGAGGGCGACTTTTTGCGATTCGTACTTCATGACGGAAATCTCCTCAGCCGGACAGCTTGGGCGGCCAGTTCTGGGTATTGATCCGGCTGGTCCATTCCAGGAAGGCGGCAAGATCCTCGACCTCGCCGTCGGTCAGGTGGAACTGCGGCATCTGGCGCCGGCCCTCGATCCCGGACGGCTGCGCCGCCATCCAGCTCTTCAGCGCCAGGACGGCGCCCTCGGGGTCCTTGTCGCCGCCATAGCGCAGCCAGACATTGCCCAGCTCGGGGGCGAAATAGGCGCCTTCGCCCAGCAACGTGTGGCAGTTGATGCAGGCGTTCCTCTCCCACACATGCTTGCCGCGGGCGACCGCATCGGTGAGCGTCTTCTTATCGGTGCTGGTGTTGACGATGTAATTGTGGCTGAGCGCGGTCAACGCGACGAAGGTCGCGAAGAAGAACAGCGATCCGCCATAGAAGATGTTGCGCGCGGCCGCCTTGGTGAAGCGTTCGGTCATCGCTCGGGATCCCTGGAAATCTCGACCTGTCGGTCGGGAGGGCGTCGGTTCGGGAGGCGTCGGGTGTGCGGCACCCCGGAGCCGGTTGCCGGGGCGTCGCAGCGTCCTGTCGCCACGGGTCGGGCGAATAATTGACCGTGGGGGGAGGGCATTCCTTGACCGCGATCAAGCCGGCGGGCGGAGAGGCGGCTTATCATTCGCGTACGTGATGACAAGATTTGGACTTTGGACATGGCCGACGTTGACATGACGGGCCTGGGTATCGCGGGGGCGGAGGATCGCGGGAGCGGCCTTGCCGCCCTGCCCGGCAACCTGATGATGTGGATCCTGATCTTCAGCGAGCTGGCGGTGTTCGGCGTCGCCTTCCTCGGCTTCGCCGTTGCCCGTCTGCTGGACCCGGCGACCTTCGCCGCCGGGCAGGCCCATCTGAACGGCACCGCGGGTGCGCTGAACACCATGGTGCTGGTGACCAGCGGCTATCTCGCCGCCAAGGGGGTCGCCGCCGCCCGGCGCGGCGCGGTGCCGCAGGCACGCCGGGCGATGCTGGTGGCGGCGGCGGTCGGGTCCGTGTTCCTGGCGGTGAAGGCGGTGGAGTATTCGGCGACGCTGGGCGCCGGGTTGACCATCGACAGCGACGGCTTCTTCACCCTCTATTTCCTGCTGACCGGCTTCCACGCCCTGCATGTGATGCTGGGCATCATCATCCTGCTGCTGGTCGCCCGGTCCGGCCCCGACACGCTGGTGGAGAATCTGGAGACCGGGGCCGCCTTCTGGCACATGGTCGATCTGGTCTGGGTGATCCTCTACCCGCTCGTCTATCTGATCCGCTGAGGAGACGACCCATGAGTTTTCTCAGGAAAATCGACCGGCTGACGCTGTCCTGGTTGATCCTGATGGGGCTGACCGCCGTCACCCTGCTGTTCGCCCGCCATGGAGATCTGGGGGGCGGTATCGGTGTCGCCGGGGCGGCGGCGCTGCTGGCGCTCGCGGTGGCGAAGGGGCGCGAAATCCTGGTGCATTACCTGGAACTCGACCATGCCGGTCCGGGCTGGCGGTTTCTGATGACCGGCTGGCTGGGGCTGCTGTGCGGCGCCATCCTGCTGGTCACCGCCGCCGGCGCGCTGGGCTGGATCAGCCCGCGCTGACACAATCCTCAAGGAGACTGGATGATGACCGAAGCCAAGCTGGGCCTGATCCTGACCAGCATCGCCATAACGGTGATGGCGGTTGCGCTTCATCGGCAACGGGCGCTCGGACGCAGCGGGCTGGTGACGGTGATCGCCGCCACCGCCGCCATCTTCGCCGCGATGTTCTTCACACAGTGACCGGGGTCCTTCATTTGCTCAACTGGACCGGGCCACCGGGATGCGTAAGGTCGGTCGCGGCAGGCGGATGGAGCGGAAACCATGCAACTTGAGGATCTCGGTCAGCGCATCTGTATCCTGGGACCATCCAACAGCGGCAAATCAACACTCGCGGTGGCGATCGCGCGCAAGCGCGGCCTGAAGGCCATCCACCTCGATCAGCTTCACCATCGGCCCGGCACCGATTGGGAGCCCCGCCCCTCAGATGAGTTCGTCGGCCTTCACGATGCTGCCATCGCCGCGGACCGGTGGGTCATGGATGGAAATTACTCAATCTGCATGCCGCAGCGTTTCGCGCGGGCGACCGGGCTGATCCTGTTGGACATCGCCATGCCGGCCAGCCTGCTGCGCTATTTCCGCCGGACATGGTTCGAGCACCAAAGACTTGGCGCGTTGGATAGCGGGCGCGACAGCATCAAATGGGAAATGATCCACCATATCGCCGTGGTCACGCCGAGGAACCGGAACCGCAATCTTGCCCGGTTCGAACAAGCCGATCTGCCGAAAATTCGCCTGCCATCGATCCGCGCGATCAAGGATTGTTACCGTCGATGGGGGTTGGAAAGATAACCCGTCTCTCTCCAAGCCCCATCGCAGCACATCCACTATGAGCCGAGCAGCACGGCGACCAAACCGGAGTCCGGATCGGCCAGATCGTCGATGACGTCGAAGTGATGGCGCCCATCGGCCAGCCGGGAGGCTGTGGCGGCCCCCAGCCCGAGCCAGATGTTGGCCAGCAGCTCCGTTTGGCGGACGAATTCCGGCCGCTCGTCGGCCCCCACCCAGCAGGTGATGCGGGTTCCCGGCTGCGGTTTCAGCAGGGCGGGGCTTTCCGCAACGGCCTCCGCCTCATCCAGCCCAAGCTTGGCGTTCATGCGGGTATTCAGCAGTGGGCGCAGGTCGTGCAGGCCGCTGATCGAGACGACATGCTCCACCCGTTCCCGAACCTCCTCCATCAGCGGCGCATCGGCGCAGACCAGCCGGCTGACCAGATGACCACCGGCCG
Source organism: Azospirillum sp. B510 (assembly GCF_000010725.1). Classification (NCBI taxonomy): domain Bacteria; kingdom Pseudomonadati; phylum Pseudomonadota; class Alphaproteobacteria; order Rhodospirillales; family Azospirillaceae; genus Azospirillum; species Azospirillum sp. B510. The sequence continues at coordinate 257,611 of NC_013857.1, forward strand.
AATGGCCGGTCAGGCGGAGCGGCCCCGGCCGGGTCTGCGCGATGGTCGAGACCGCCCGCGCCACCTGCCGGGTGATCCCGCCGATGCGGGTGTCCGGGCATAGCGTGTAGCTTGGCAGCGCGACCGCCCAGCCACGCGCGAGCGGCCCGGCCGCCAGATGCGACCAGCCGCCCTTGTCGAAGGCCATCCAATAGCCGCCATGGACGAAGACCACCGTTCCCTTGGCGGTGCCGGCCGGAAGGAACAGGTCATAGCGTTCCCGCTCCCCCTCGCCATAGGGCAGGTCCAGCTCCGCCCGGCCGCCTGCGGTGAGTTCGGCCCGAAAGGCGGCGGCCCGCTCCGCCCAGCGGGCGGGATAGGCGTCGCCGCCGGGAATATGGGCGCCATTGCTGTAGGCGTCGTCCCAATCCGTGATCTTGCGCAAGTCCGTCACAGCACCGTCCTCACCCGCCAAAGTTCCGGGAAAAGCTCCACCGCCAGCATATTGCGCAGATAGGACACGCCGCCGGTCCCGCCGGTGCCGCGCTTGAAGCCGATCACCCGTTCCACCGTCGTGACATGGTTGAAACGCCAGCGGCGGAAGTAATCCTCGAAATCCACCAGCTTCTCGGCAAGCTCGTAGAGCGGCCAATGGGCTTCCGGGGATTGGTAGACCGTCCGCCATGCCTCGGTCACGCCGTCATGCGGCTGGTGGGTCTGCGACACGTCGCGTTCCAGCACCTCCGCCGGAACCGGGATGCCGTTGCGGGCGAGCAGGCGCAGTGCCTCGTCATACAGGCTGGGACTGGCCAGTTCCTGTTCCAGCAGAGCATGGATCTCCGGCCGGTGCGCGTGGGGCCGCAGCATCGCCGGGTTGCGGTTGCCCAGCAGGAACTCGATCTCCCGGTATTGATAGGATTGGAAGCCGGAGGATTGGCCGAGATCGTCGCGGAAGCGGGTGTATTCGCTGGGCGTCATCGTGCGCAGCACGTCCCAGGCGGAATTCAGCTGTTCGAAGATGCGGGCGACGCGGGCCAGCATCTTGAAGGCGGGGGACAGCCGGTCCTCGCGGATCGCCTCGCGGGCGGCGCGGATCTCGTAGACGGCCAGCCGCATCCACAGCTCCGACGTCTGGTGCTGTATGATGAACAGCATCTCGTCATGGGCGCTGGAGCGCGGGATCTGTGCGCCCAGGATGCGGTCCAGTTGCAGATAGTCGCCGTAGGACATCCGCCCATCGAAGGCCATCTGCGCGCCCTCGGATGCCGGATCGTAGGGCTTCTTCATATCCTGCCCGCTCATGTGACGATCGCCTTCCTGTGGTATTCCGGCCGGTCCCAAAGCCCGCCATCCGTCACCTGTTTCAGAACCGCGACGGCGCCGCGCACCTCCGCTTCGCCGATATAGAGCGGGGTGAAGCCGAAGCGCAGCACGTCGGGTGCCCGGAAATCGCCGATCACGCCGCGGTCGATCAGCGCCTGCATGATGGCATAGCCCTGTGGATGGCGGAACGACACCTGGCTGCCGCGACGGCTGCCGTCACGCGGGGAGGCAAGCTCCAGCGTCGGGCATTGCGCCTCGACCAGTTCGATGAACAGGTCGCACAGCGTCATGGAGGTGCGGCGGATGTCGGCCATGTCGACATCGTCCCAGACGTCGAGCGCCGCGTCGAGTGCGGCCAGCGCGATCACCGGCGGGGTGCCGACGCGCATCCGCTCCACGCCCGCGCCGGGGCGGTAGGAGGGATCGAAGGCGAAGGGCGCCTCGTGCCCCATCCAGCCCGACAGGGCCGGACGCGCCCTCTCCGCATGCTGCGGGGCGACATAAATGAAAGCCGGCGCCCCCGGCCCGCCATTCAGGTATTTGTAAGTGCAGCCGACGGCGAAATCCGTCCCGGCCCCGGCCAGATCGACCGGCAGCGCGCCGGCGGAATGGGCGAGGTCCCACACCGTCACCACGCCGGCGGCATGGGCCTTGGCGGTCAGCGCCGCCATGTCGTGCAGGCGTCCGGTCCGGTAATCGACCTCGGTCAGCATCAGCACGGCGACATCCTCGCCGATTGTCCCCTCCACCTCCTCCGGCGCCACCACCTTCAGAATGTGCCCTTGACCCAGCGTTTCGATCAGCCCCTCCGCCATATAGAGGTCGGTGGGGAAGTTGCCGCTGTCGGACAGGATCACCCGGCGCTCGGGACGCATCGCCAGCGCGGCGGCCAGCGCCTGATAGACCTTGATCGACAGGGTATCGCCGACCACGACGCTGCCGGCCGGGGCACCGATCAGGCGGGCGATACGGTCGCCCACCTTGCGCGGCTGAACCATCCAGCCGGCGCTGTTCCAGCCGCGGATCAGTTGGCCGCCCCATTCCTCGGCCAGGGTGCGGGCCACCCGCTCCTTCGCCGCGATGGGCAAGGGGCCCAGCGAGTTGCCGTCGAGATAGATCACCCCATCCGGAATATCGAAGCGGGCGCGGGTCTTTGCGAAATCGGTCATCGATCTGACAGCTCCTTCCCGGCGCAGCATGCCCCGCAAACGCTCGCGCTGTAAATTGTCGTGATGCCGAAGCGGGTCTGGGGAAGTCAATTCATCATTGTCCCGAAGACCGCGAAAGTGGAGGATCGCACCAGCCGGATCGCCCGGCCATCGACATCGATAAATTCTTAACCGCCATTCTCCAGCCAAGGACCGGACGAACCGCCATGTTCAACGCGCTTTCCCGCCAGCCCGACGACGCTCTGCTCGCCCTGATCGGGCTGTACAAGCAGGACACGCGGCCGAACAAGGTCGATCTCGGCGTCGGCGTCTATCGCGACGAGGAGGGGCGCACCCCGGTCTTCCGCGCGGTGAAGGCGGCGGAACGGTCGCTGCTCGACGGACAGGACAGCAAGGCCTATCTCGGGCTGGAAGGCGACGCGCTCTATCTGGAACGGCTGTGGTCGCTGGTTGGCGGCGCGGCGGGTGCGAAGGTCACCGCCGCCGGCGTGCAGACCCCCGGCGGGTCGGGCGCCCTGCGTCTGGCCGCCGATCTTCTCCTGCGCGGCGGATCGAAGCGCGTGCTGGTCGGCCAGCCGACCTGGCCCAACCATGTCGGCATCTTCGCCGCCGCCGGCCTGGAGGTGGTGAGCCATCCCTTCTTCGACACCGCCAGCCAAGCCGTGCTGTTCGACCGCATGATCGCGGCGTTCGAGGCGGCGCGGCAGGGCGACGTCGCCCTGCTGCATGCGAGCTGCCACAACCCGACCGGCGCGCCGCTGTCGCTCGACCAGTGGAAGACGCTGTCCACCGTGCTGGAGGAACGCGGCGTGCTGCCGCTGGTCGATCTCGCCTATCAGGGCTTCGGGCGCGGGCTCGACGAGGATGCCGAGGGGCTGCGCCACCTGATCGGTGCCGTTCCGGAAACGCTGGTCGCCGTGTCGTCGTCGAAGTCCTTCGGCCTCTACCGGGAGCGCACCGGCGCCATCTTCGCCGTCGCCGCGGTGCCGGCGGCCGCCGATCTCGCCAAGTCCAACCTGATGGGGCTGGCCCGCACCAGCTATTCGATGCCGCCCGACCATGGCGCCGCCGTGGTCCGCACCATCCTGGGCGACGCCGCCCTGACCGCCGACTGGACGGCCGAGCTGGATGGCATGCGCGCCCGCATCACCGGCATCCGCCGCAAGCTGGCCGCCGGTCTGGCCGGCGCCTTCCCGGCCCTGACCGCGGTGGCGGCGCAGGAGGGCATGTTCTCCCTGCTGCCGCTGACCGAGGCGGAGGTGCTGCGCCTGCGCGCCGACCACGCCATCTACATGCCGACCTCCGGCCGCATCAACATCGCCGGCCTGAAGACGGCCGAGGTGGAGGATGTGGTGGCGAAGTTCGCGGCCCTCCGCTGAGGAGACGGACGACCATGACCGCCGCCCTCCAGGCCCCGTCCGCCGCAACCGAGCGCCACCAGCTCTATGAAGACGCGCTCGCCATGCTGTTGGGCACGCTGTTCATCGCGCTGGGCATGCTGATCTACTCCAAGACGATGCTGCTGACCGGCAGCACCGCCGGGCTGGCTCTGCTGTTGAGCTACGTCACCAAGGTTCAGTTCGGCATCCTCTTCTTCGCGATCAACCTGCCCTTCTATTGGCTGGCCTGGAAGCGGCTGGGCTGGAAGTTCACCGCCCGCACCTTCATCGCCGTGGCGCTGGTGACGCTGTTCTCGCGCCTGACCGACCAGTGGATCGGCTTCACCCACCTGGATCCGCTCTATGCCACCGTGGTCGGCGGCGGGCTCTGCGGCACCGGCCTGCTGATGCTGTTCCGTCACCGCACCGGGCTTGGCGGCGTCAACATCCTGGCGATCTATCTTCAGGAGCGCCATGGCATCCGCGCCGGCTATTTCCAGCTCGGCGTCGATCTCGCCATCCTGGCCGGCGCCTTCTTCGTGCTGGCGCCGGACCGGCTGCTGCTGTCGGTGCTGGGGGCGACCATCGTCAACGTCACGCTGGCGATCAATCACAAGCCGGGCCGCTATCTCGGCATCAGTTGAAGCCGTGCCGATGTGCGGGCGCCGTCAGCGCCCGCAGCAGGCCTTGTGCTTGCGTCCCGATCCGCAGGGGCAGGGATCATTGCGGCCGACCTTCACCACCCGGCGCGGTGGGTCCTTCGGGTTGAGGACGCTGTCGACATAGAGCCAGCGGCCATCGACCTTGCGGAAGCGTGACCGTTCATGCAGCGGCCACTCCTCGCCGTCGCGCTGGAAGGTCAGGAAGAACTCGACCATCCCGTCGTCGCCTCGCTCCTCCGTCTTCATGACGGTCAGCGGTCCCCATTCGCATTCCCGTGCCATCCGCTCGGCGTCGGCGCGGCTGAAGGCGGAGCGGCTTTCCGGCGCATAGCTGCGCTCGATATGATCGATGTCATGACGGACGAAGGCGGTGTAGCGCGACCGCATCAGCGCTTCGGGTGAGGGGGCTGGCTGGCCGGCCAGGATCGGGCCGCAGCATTGATCGACAATCAGACCAGACCCGCAGGGACAGGCGGACATCGTGAAACATTTCCTTTCACGGGCGGAGGGACAGTCGGCGCGACTGTGCATGCCGAACCTTAACGCCGTCTCAACATGTTTGGCGGAATTCTGCAATCGATGACATCGGTGCCTGGCAAGGACAAGCTCCGGATCGGCCGGCCCGGCGAGGAATTGGGACGATGAGTGTGCGAATCGGCAGATCGATGGCGGCGGGTGGACGGCGGCGGCTGAACCTGTTCTTCAGGCCCTGGTTGGGCCGTCATACCGCCGATCTGTCGGCGATGCGCCTGCCGACCGCCGGCGCGGTTCTGCGCCGTCTGGCCGGCGCCGCCCTGTTCCTGGCGATGGCGGTCGGCGGCATCGCATTCCTGGTCGAGGTCGAGATCGCCGACGGCCGGGTGGTGGAGTTGGCGCGGGACGAGTCGGCCGCCTTCCTTGCGGAAGCCCGGTCGTCGCTCTCGGCCGGCGCGGCCGATGCCGATGTGGAGGCGTCGCTCCGGCGCTTCATGTCGAACCGGGAGGAGACACGCCTGCGCCACGGAGAGGGCCACTTCATCGTCGCGGAACTCTATGGGCCGGACCAGCGGAAAACGGCCGAATATGTGGTTCCCGGAGCGGAATGGGCGGAAGAACGACTTTCCGCCAGCCGGCATGGTTTCCCGGACGCCGACGGCTCCCTTTACGACCGCTTCACACTGGGCGGGCGCATCTTCATACAAACGATGGAGCCTCTGCTCGATTCCGATGGCCGCCTGCTCGGCTATTTCGAGAGCGTCTTCCAGTTGTCCTCGCGGCGCTCCAACGAGATCCTGCGCGACACCGCCACGGTCGCTGGCGTCTCGTCGCTGTCGGTGCTGGGGGCGGCGCTCGTTCTCCTGCCGATCTTCGGAGCCTACAACAGGGGATTCCTGCGCCTGTCGCGCGGACTGCTCGACGCCAACATCGGCATGCTGACGGCGCTGGGTAGTGCCATCGCCAAGCGTGACAGCGACACCAACGCCCACAATTACCGGGTGACCGTTCTGGCCATCCGTCTGGCCGAGGCGCTGAGGCTGGACGACGCGGCCATCCGCCAGCTGGTGAAGGGCGCCTTTCTGCATGACGTTGGCAAGATCGCCATTCCCGACAGCATCCTGTTGAAGCCCGGCAAACTCGACGCCGAGGAGTTCGCCGTGATGAAAACCCATGTGGTTCACGGATTGGACATCATCGGCTCGTCGGGCTGGCTGGCCGATGCGGCCGATGTGGTCGGTGGCCATCACGAGAAGTTCGATGGCTCGGGCTATCCCCGCGGGCTGAAAGGCGACGCGATCCCGATCGCCGCCCGCATCTTCGCTGTCGTCGACGTCTTCGACGCCCTTACCTCCCGCCGCCCCTACAAGGAGCCGATGTCCTTCGCCCCCGCCATGGACATTCTGGCGGAAGGAGCGGGCAAGCATTTCGACCCGGCGGTGCTCGCCCGTTTCACCGCCATCGCCGCCGGTCTGCATGAGAGGCTGACCGCTTTGGGCGATGACGGTGTCCGGGAGGAGCTTGGCCGGCTGGTGATGCGCTATTTCAAGCTGGCGTGAACCGGTCAGCCCGGCAGCGGGCCGCGCAGGAACAGGTCGACCGCCTTTTCGACGAAGGCGTATCGTTCCTCCTCCCCCGGCTGCGGGCAGAGCCCCAGAACCAGCTGACAATAGGCGCCGCCCTCAAGAGCCGCCAGGAACTGTTTCGCGACGAAGGCGGGATCGTCGGTGGCGATCACGCCCTGGTCGGCCAACCGGGTGAACAGGGCGACGATGCTGGAGATGCCCAGTTCGGGCCCCGCCTGATAATAAAGCCGGGCGGCGACGGGCATCCTGGTCGCCTCCCCCACCACCGACTGATGAACACGGATCGCCGCCTCCGACCACAGCAGGTCGACGATGCGGCGGCCCACTTGGATCAGCACGTCGCGCAGCGGCACCCCGTCGAACATCTCCGGCGGAAAGTGCAGGCCGCGCCGCTCGCACTCGGCGGAAATCACCGCGGTGTAGAGCTCCTCCTTCGACGGAAAGCGGGTGTAGAGCGTGGTCTTGGACACCCGGGCCTGCTGCGCCACCTGATCCATGGAGGCGGCGGCATAGCCGAGCTCCAGAAACACCTCCCGCGCAGCGGTGATGATCTGCTCGGCCTTCGCATCGAGGGAGGAGGTGGGCGACGACATTTTGTGGTCCGATGGCTGCACTGAACTGTACCGTTCACTCTTGACGTGGATTGGTCGGCGGAGTAGGACGTTATCAGTACGATACAGTCCAGTCCAGCGAGGAGAGGTGGTATGGCCCGAATTCGCGAGGGGCGGTTCGCATCCTCCGTCATGGCGACAGCCGCCCTGCTGACGGCGGCGGGCTTGCTTTCCGGTTGCAATGAAACACAGTCCGCCGCCACGCCGGCGGAGGGAGAGTTGCGGCCGGTCCGCGTAGCCACCGTCATGCTGGAGCCGCTGGTGGACAGCGTGCGCTACCCGGCGGTGATCCGCCCGCGGGTGGAGGCGGATGTCGGCTTCCGGGTCGGCGGCAAGGTGACGGCCCGGATGGTGGAGGTCGGCACCCGTGTCGAGCCTGGCACGCCGCTCGCCCGCCTCGATCCCACCGACCTGCAATTGCAGATCCGCGCCGAGCAGGCCCAGCTCGCCTCCGCCCAGGCCGATGCGGCCAACGCGCGCAGCGATTTCCAGCGCTATGCCAGCCTGCGCCAGGGAGAATGGACCACCCGCCAGGAATATGACCGCCGCAAGACCACGCTGGACAAGGCCGATTCCAAGGTGCGGGAGGTCGAGGCGCAACTGCGCGTCCTCAACAATTCCGCCCAATACGCCACGCTGGTGGCGGACGAGGCCGGCATCGTCACCGCGACGCTGATCGAGCCGGGACAGGTGGTGGCCGCCGGCCAGACCGCCCTGCGTGTCGCCCGTCTCGGCACGCTGGAGGCGGTGGCCAACATCCCCGAACAGAGCGTCGGCACCCTGCCCAGCCAGAAACTGTCGGTGGAGCTGTGGTCGCATCCCGGCTTGATCCTGACCGGCAGCCTGCGCGAGCTTTCGCCCAGCGCCGACGCCAACACCCGCACCTTTCAGGCCAAGATCACGTTGACCGACCCACCACCGACGGTTCAACTCGGCATGACCGCCACCGTCACCGCCGCGGCCGGTCATGGCGCTCCGGTCGCCCGCCTGCCGTTGAGCGCGCTGACCCAGCGCGAGCAGAAACCAGCGGTCTGGGTACTGTCGGCACCAGATGACCGTCTGGAATTGCGGGCGGTCACCGTCGCCGCCTATGCCGGGGACTTCGCCGTGATCGGCGGCGGGCTGAAGGATGGCGAGCGCATCGTCACCGCCGGGGTGCACAAGCTGGACGCCGGTCAGAAGGTCCGGGTCTGGACGGAGCCGGCGCGATGAACCACTCCCGCATGAATCTCTCGGCCTGGGCGCTGGCCCACCGCACGCTGGTGCTGTTCATGATGCTCGCCAGCGTGCTGGCCGGCGGGCTCGCCTATATGACGCTGGGCCGGGCCGAGGATCCCTCCTTCACCTTCAAGGTGATGGTGGTCCGTACCCAATGGCCGGGCGCCACCGCCCGCGAGGTCGAGCAGTTCGTCACCGACCGCATCGAGAAGAAGCTGGAGGAGGTGCCCTATTACGATGTCGCCCGCAGCTATTCCAAGCCCGGCGAGTCGGTCATCTTCGTCCAGTTGAAGGATTCCACCCCGCCGAAGATGGTGTCGGACCTGTGGTATCAGGTGCGCAAGAAGATCGGCGACATCCGCTATACCCTGCCCGATGGTGTCGTTGGTCCCTTCTTCAATGACGAGTTCGGCGACGTCTATTCCGCCATCTACGCCTTCATGGGCGAGGATTTCACCCCCGCCCAACTGAAGAAGGTGGCCGAACAGGCCCGCGCCCGCCTGCTGAAACTGCCGGGCGTGGAGAAGATCGACCTGATCGCTCCGCAGGAGGAGCGGGTCTATGTGGAGATCTCCAGCCAGCGGCTCGCCAGCTTCGGCCTGCCGGTGGAATCGGTGATCCAGGCGCTCCAGCGCGAAAACGTCATCGCGGCGTCGGGTGACGTCGATACCGGATCGCAGCGGGTCTATGTCCGTCTGGATCTCGGCCTCGACACCGCCGCCGCGGTGCGCGCCATCCCGGTGGAAAGCGGCGGCCGGCTGCTGACCATCGGCGACGTGGCGGAGGTCAAGCGCGGCTATGTCGAGCCGCGCCGGTACACCCTGCGCTACAACGGCCGCGACGCCATCGGCATCGGCATCGTCATGGCCAAGGGCGGCAATGTGCTGAAGCTGGGCGGACAGCTCGATGCCGCGATGGAGAAGATTCGCGCCGAACTGCCGGTCGGGCTGGAGGCCGCCCAGGTCTCCGACCAGCCGAAGGTGGTCGAGCATTCGGTCGGCGAGTTCATGGAATCGCTGGCCGAGGCGCTGGGCATCGTCATCCTGGTCAGTCTCGTCAGCCTGGGCTGGCGCACCGGCATCGTCGTGGCGCTGGCGGTTCCGCTGGTGCTGGCGATGACGCTGGTGGCGATGCAGATCCTGCACATCGACCTTCAACGCATCTCGCTGGGGGCCCTCATCATCGCGCTGGGCCTGCTGGTGGACGACGCCATCATCGCGGTGGAGATGATGGTGGTGAAGATGGAACAGGGATGGGACCGGCTGAAGGCCGGCGCCTTCGCCTACACTTCCACCGCCTTTCCGATGCTGAGCGGCACCATCGTCACGGCCGCCGGCTTCGTCCCCGTCGGCTTCGCGGCATCGGCCGCCGGCGAATACACCAATTCGATCTTCTGGGTGGTGGCGCTGTCGCTGCTGCTGTCCTGGGTGGTGGCGGTGATCTTCACCCCCTATCTCGGCTGGCTGCTGCTGCCCAAGCCCAAGCATGTGGTGCCGGACGGGCACGAGCTGGACATCTACGACACCCGCGCCTACCGCATCCTGCGTCGCATGATCGAGGCCTGCATACGGGCGCGCTGGGTCACCATCGGCGTCACGGTGGCCGCCTTCGCCGCCGCCCTGGTCGGCTTCGGCCATGTCCAGCAGCAGTTCTTCCCGTCGGCCAGCCGGCCGGAGCTGCTGATCGACATCCAGCTCGCCGAAGGCTCCTCCTTCGAGGCGACGGCGGCCGAGGTGAAGCGGATGGAGGCGAAGCTGGCCAAGGATCCGGACGTCGATTACTGGGTCGCCTACACCGGCGGCGGCTCGCCGCGCTTCTATCTGCCGCTCGACCAGCAGCTGGAAACCTCCAACTTCGCCCAGTTCATGGTGATGACCAAGGGGTTGGACCAGCGGGAGCGGTTCATCCGGCGGATGGAGCCGACGCTGGAGTCCGACTTCCCCGCCGCCCGCGTCCGCATCGGCCGGCTGGAGAATGGTCCGCCGGTCGGCTATCCCGTGCAGTTCCGCATCACCGGCGAGGATCCGGCGGTCATCCGCAAGATCGCCTATCAGGTGCGCGACGCCATGCGGACCCATCCCAACACCGCCAATGTCCATCTCGATTGGGACGAGTTGTCCAAGCGCATCCGGCTGGAAGTGGACACCGCCAAGGCCCGCGCGCTCGGCGTCTCGAAGCAGGACCTGTCCAACGCCCTGCAACTGCTGTTGAACGGCATGTCCGTCACCCAGTATCGCGAGGGTACGGAATTGATCGGCGTGTTGCTGCGCACCACGCCGGAGGAGCGCATGGACCTGTCGCGCCTGGGCGAGCTGAACATCCGCACCAGCCGCGGCACCACCGTGCCGCTCAGCCAGGTCGCCGCCGTCCGCTACGAATTGGAGGAGCCGGTTCTGTGGCGCCGGGCGCGCGAGACGACGATGACCGTCAAGGGCGACGCCATCGGCGGCCTCCAGGCTCCGGTCGTCAGCAACCAGCTGAACGCACAGTTCGACAGCCTGCGCGCCAGCCTGCCCGACGGCTACGCCATCACCATGGGCGGCGCCATCGAGGAGAGCGCCAAGGGCCAGGACTCGATCAACGCGATGATGCCGGTGATGCTGCTGATCATGGTCACCACGCTGATGCTGCAATTGCAGAGCTTCTCGCGCGTGTTCATGGTCCTGCTGACGGCGCCGCTGGGGCTGATCGGCGTCACCGCCTCGCTTCTGCTGTTCAACCTGCCCTTCGGCTTCGTCGCCATGCTGGGCGTCATCGCGCTGGCCGGCATCATCATGCGCAACTCGGTCATCCTGGTCGACCAGATCGAACAGGACATCCGTAGCGGCCGTTCGCGCTGGGACAGCATCGTCGAGGCGACGGTGCGGCGCGCCCGTCCCATCGCCCTGACCGCGGCGGCGGCGATCCTGGCGATGATCCCGCTGACGCAGAGCGTCTTCTGGGGGCCGATGGCGGTCGCCATCATGGGCGGCCTGGCCGGCGCCACGGTGCTGACGATCTTCTTCCTGCCGGCGCTCTATGCCGCTTGGTTCCGCGTGCCCCGGCCGGAAGCCGAGACGGCGGAGGATGGCGGCATTGGCGGGAGCGTGGCGACGCCGGCGCTGGGAGATTGATGGCTTACTCTTTTACTTGGGCTTGACCGCGATCAAGGGAGACCGGCCGACCCGGTGACAGGGTGGCGGCACAATCGTTCTCCCGATTGCATCATCATCGCTGATGATCCTCTTTCGTACTGAGCCTTCGCGCCCGGCGGCCCCATGCCTCCGGGCGCCTTTTTTTGCCGCCCTACAGAAAGAAGACCAGCGTCGTCAGGCCGAGCAGCGGCACCAGGATGCCGAAGGACCATGCCATATAGCCGAAGAAGCTGGGCATGGCGACGCCACGTTCCTCGGCGATCGCCTTGACCATGAAGTTCGGGGCGTTGCCGATGTAGCTGTTGGCGCCCATGAACACCGCACCGGCGGAGATCGCGGTCAGCGTCAGCGACAGGTCGGTCATCAGCGTGTGCGCGTCGCCGCCCGCCGTGTTGAAGAAGATCAGGTAGGTCGGGGCGTTGTCGAGAAAGCTGGAGAGGATGCCGGCCGCCCAGAAATAAGTGGCTGGATTGGGCTTCCCGCCCTCGTTCACCGCGGCGATGATGGCGCCCAGCGCCCCGTCGGTGCCGGCGCGCAGGATGGCGATGGCCGGGATGATGGTCAGGAAGATGGCGGCGAACAGCTTCGCCACCTCCAGGATCGGGCCCCAGTTGAAGCCGTTCAGCCGGCGGCTCCGCTTGCTCGTCAATGCCAGGGACAGGCCGGTGATCCCCAGCAGCAGCAGGTTCGAAACGATGGTCTCCAGCGGCACGGTCACATGATGGACGGTGACGCCGGTCCCCGGATGCCAGACGCCGCTCAGCAGCACCGCCCCGACGATGGCGATCAGCAGCAGCAGGTTGACGCCGCCCTCGATCCGGATCGGCTCGCGTTCATGCACGCCCTCGATCAGCGGGTGCTTGCCGGGATCGCGGGTGTGCAGGACAAGGTCCAGCGCGAGATAGATCGCCAGCAGCAGGCCCGACAGGAAGGCCATCGGCGCCAGCAGATGGATCGTCGGCCAGAAGAAATCGACGCCCTTCAGGAAGCCGAGGAACAGCGGCGGATCCCCCAGCGGCGTCAGCGAGCCGCCGACATTCGACACCAGGAAGATGAAGAAGACCACGGTATGGACCTTGTGTCGCCGATGCTCGTTCGCGCGCAGCAGCGGGCGGATCAGCAGCATGGAGGCGCCGGTGGTGCCCATCAGGCTGGCCAGCACGGTCCCCAGCGCCAGCCCGACCGTGTTGGCCAGCGGCGTCCCCACCAGCGACCCGGCCAGCCGCACGCCGCCCGCCACGGTGAACAGCGCGGTCAACAGCACGATGAAGGGGATATATTCCAGCAGGACCGTATGCAGCAGCTCATAGGTCGCGAGGTCGACCCCGAAGGTCGCGGCGAAGGGAACCAGGAAGGCGAGCGCCCACGCCGCCGAGATCTTGCCGAAATGATGGTGCCAGACCATCGGTGCCAGCAGCGGGAACAACGCGATCGACAGCAGGATTCCGGCGAAGGGCACCACCCAGACCGCTCCCAGCAGCCGCCCGTCGAGATGCGGCACGCCGCCATGGGCGATATCGGCCGCCGCCTCGGCGGCCAGGGCGCCATGGCCGCTCAACAAAACGCCAGCGATGGCGACCGCCCCCAGGGCGACCGGAAAACTGGACAGGCGGCGACGGTGCGAGGGGGAAGTGATCATCGGTCCGGACGATAGCCTGACGAAAGGAACGGGAGTATGCGGATTGACGCAGCGTAAGCCAAGCCGCAAGGGGCGCTGGCGACACAAACTTTCGTATGCGGACGGTGCGGCTTCCCTCTCACCGGCAGGCCCGCAGAAGCACGGCCCGGTCCGCCGCTCCGGTCCATTCGGACAGCGGCCGGCACTCGGCACCGGCGCACAGCCGGTGTTCGCCGGTGAAGCCGGAGGCGGCGAGCGTGACGCTGTCCTGTGGCGGCAGGCCCGGCGTCCAGACCAGCCAGCCGTCGGCGGTCAGCCGGGCATCCGGTCCGGGCTCCATCCCCGCCCCGCCGCCGCGGATGCGGGCCTCGACCACATGAAGCCGGCCCCCCTCCACCGCCCAGACCTCCCGCCATTCGGTCTTCTCGATCGAATGGGTCCAGGACAGGGTGAAGCCCGTTCCCGGCAGCGACGCCAGCAGCGCCCCGCCAAGCGCGAACAGGCAAAGGCTTTCCAACTCAGGCCGTGGCGGCGGCCGGGGCGTTGCGCCGCCGATGCTGCCACAGCAGGAACAGGCCGGTCATGACGAAGGCGGCCTCGTCGGTCAAGGGCAGCGCCACGATGAACAGGAAGGAGGCCGCCGCCGCATAGATCCGGGCGACCGGCGACAGCGGCGTCCAGAAGAAGCCGATGGTGGCGGCCCCCCAAAGGGCGATGGCGACGCAGGCCTTGACGAACACATAGCCCACCGCCAGCCAATCGCCGGTTTGCAGCACCAGCGCCGGGTCGTAGACCGCCATGAAGGGCACGACATAGCCCGCCATCGCCACGCGAGTGGCGATCCAGCCGATCTCCATATGGTCGGCCTTGCAGATTGACGAGGCCGCCAGCGCCGCCAGCGCGACCGGCGGCGTCAGGTCGGCCATGATGCCGAAATAGAACACGAACATGTGGCTGACGATCAGCGGCACGCCCATGGTCAGCAGGGCCGGCGCCGCGATGGAGGCGGTGATGATGTAGTTCGCCGTCGTCGGCAGCCCGGTGCCGAGCACGATGCAGGCGATCATCGTCAGCACCAGCGCCGCCAGCAGATTGCCGCCCGACCAGTCGACGATGGTGGACGCGAAGCTCGACGCCAGTCCCGTCAGGGTCATCATGCCGATCAGCACGCCGACCAGCGCGCAGGCGACGCCGACGCCGACCGCGTTCTTGGCGCCGTCGGCGATGCTGTTGACCACCAGCGCCAGCGTCTGGCGGCCGCCCTTGAACAGCAGGCAGGGGATGATCAGCAGGATGACCATGGTGAAGGCCAGATGCTCGGTGCGGAAGCCAAGCTTCCACAGGCCGGCGGCGACCAACCCGACCACGACCCAGAAGGCCGCGCGCAGCGCCAGTGGCCCGATGGTGCCGACGATGGTGGTGCCGAGGATCAGCGCCGCCGTCGCCGCGATGCCGATCACCCCGGCGAACAGCGGGGTGAAGCCCGAGAAAAGCAGATAGATCAGCGCCGCCAGCGGCAGGATCAGATACCAGCCTTCGACCACGGCGCGCAGCGCGCTGGGGCACTGGTCCTTGGGCAGGCCGACGAGGTTTCGCATGCCCGCCTCCAGATGGACCATCCAGAAGGCGCTGCCGAAATAGAGGGTGGCCGGAATGGCGGCGGCGATGGCGATGTCGCTGTAGGGGACGCCGATGGTCTCGGCCATGATGAAGGCGGCGGCCCCCATCACCGGCGGCATCAACTGTCCACCCATGCTGGCGGTGGCCTCCACCGCGCCGGCGAAGGCGGGGCGATATCCGAAGCGCATCATCAGCGGGATGGTGAATTGCCCGGTCGTCAGCACATTGGCGACGCCGGAGCCGTTGATCGTACCCATCAGCCCCGACGAGATCACCGCCACCTTGGCCGGTCCGCCCTTGGCATGGCCGACGAGGCCGAGCGACACGTCGTTGAACAGCTTGATCATGCCGGCGCGTTCCAGGAAGGCGCCGAACAGGATGAACAGGAAGATGTAGCTGGCCGACACGAAGGTCGGCGTGCCGTAAAGCCCCTCCGTCGACAGATAGAGGTTGTCGATCACCTGATCGGTGTCATAGCCGCGGTGGGCCAGTCCGAAAGGCAGATATCGGCCGAACAGGGCATAGGGAATGAAGATGCCGCACATGATCGGCAGAGCCAGCCCCATGATGCGCCGCGCCGCCTCGAATACCAGCGCCACCGCGACGGTGCCGACGATCAGGTCGGTCATGTTGGGATCGCCCGCCCGCTGGATCAGCTCGACCTCGAACACGTAATGATAGAGGCCGACACCGAAGGCGGTGAGCCCCAAAAACCAGTCGTACCAGGGAACCCGCCGGCGCACCGCCGTCTGGCGGAAGCCGAACAGGGTGAAGGTCATCAGCAGCAGGAAGCCGACATGGACCGCCCGCACCACCATGGTGGACAGCGGGTTGAAGGCGGCGGTCCAGATCTGGAAGGCGGAGAAGGCGACGGCGATGGCGAAGACCGCCCGCCCGTCGAATCCCTCGAATGCGGCGACGGTGGCCGGGTTCTCCCGGTCGATCGCCTGGCGGATTTCGGCCTCCGCCTGGGTCTTCTGGGCGCTCACGGCGTCCTCTCCGCCCGGCCGCCGCTCACATCAACCCCTTTTCCTTGTAATATTTGACGGCGCCGGGGTGCAGCGGCACCGGCGATTGGGTGGCTGTCTGGTCGAGCTTGATCTGCTTGGCGGCGACATGGGCGGCGGCGAGCGCGTCGAGATTCTCGAACAGCGTCTTCGTCATCGCGTAAGCCGCATCGTCCGACACGCCGGAATGGCTGACCAGCAGGTTGCGGACGGCGGCGGTCGGCACCGCCTCGGTCTGGCCGGGATAGGTCCCGGCCGGGATCGTCTCGGTGATGTAGGCGGGATCGCCGACCTTCCGCACGATGTCGGCCGGGATGCTGACCACGGTGATCTCCTGCGACGAGGACAGATCCTTGATCGCCGCCACGCCGAGCCCGGCGGAAATCAGCGTCGCGTCCAACTGACGGTTCTTGATCAGGTCGACCGATTCGCCGAAGGGCAGATACTCGGTCTTGGCGAAATCCTTGTAGGTCAGGCCGGCGGCGCCGAAGATCGCCCGCGCGTTCAACTCCGTCCCCGACTTCGGCGCCCCCACCGACACCCGCTTGCCCTTGAGATCGGCCAACGTCCTGATGCCCGACTCCTTGGCGGCCACGACCTGGATGTAATTCGGGTAGATGGCGGCGATGGTGCGCAGCTTGTCCAGCTTCTGCTTGAAGCCGACCTCCTCGTTGCCCTTCCAGGCATCGCTCAGCGAATCGCCCAGCGTGAAGCCGATCTCGCCACGTCCGGCCTGAAGAAGGTTCAGATTCTCCACCGACGCCTTGGTCGCCTGGGCCGTCACCTTCGCCCCCGGCAGCGCCTTGCCATACACGTTCGACAGCGCCACGCCGAGCGGATAATAGACTCCGCTGGTGCCGCCGGTCAGAACGGTGATGAAGGTCTCCGCCCTGGCCGGAAGCGCCGCGAGACCGATGCCGGCGGCCATGCAGAGCGTCAGGATCCGGCGCGTCACGGATGGGCGATTCATTGCGGCTCTCCCTGTCATCGTTGCGGCACCCGGATCGTTGCCGGGTGGATTTGTTCGTACACCCACAGCAGGCGGGCGGCCCCAACCCACTGTAACGCGCCACAAAATTGCGCGCCAGTACGTACAATCCGACATAACGATGGTTGACATGCCATTCTTTCGGCCAAGACATGCACAGGCTCCTTGACCTTGGTGGGCGGACACCCCCTATCCTTGTGGCGAAGGACCGCCGGCCTGAGGTGGACACCGCCATGGCCACGGCGCAAGGCGCATCATCCGACAGTGAACAGTCCCAACTGCACGCCAAACGACTGCGAGCCAGACTTCAGCCAGCGGGAGGAAAACCGATGTCCTGTAGCGTTTCGATGACCGTCAACGGCAAGACGGTGTCGCGAGAGGTGGAGGAGCGCACGCTGCTCGTCACCTTCCTGCGCGAGCATCTCGGCCTGACGGGCACCCATGTCGGCTGCGACACCAGCCAGTGCGGCGCCTGTGTCGTCCATGTCGATGGCCGGTCGGTGAAATCCTGCACCACGCTGGCCGTCCAGGCCAACGGGGCGGCGGTGACCACCATCGAAGGGTTGGCGGCGGCCGACGGCACGCTGCACCCGATGCAGGCCGCTTTCCGCGAGCATCACGGGCTGCAATGCGGTTTCTGCACGCCGGGCATGGTGATGAGCGCCGTCGATCTGGTCCGCGAGAATCCCAACCCGACCGAGGCCGAAATCCGCGAGGGGCTGGAGGGCAACATCTGCCGCTGCACCGGCTATCACAACATCGTCAAGGCGGTGAAGGCGGGAGCCGAGGCGATGGCCGCACCGGCGCGGATCGCGGCCGAATAACAGGACGAAACGTCCAGAACAGGCATTTCCGCATCTTACGCGTTCCTGTGGGAGGAAACACGAGATGGCGAACCCCAATGGCATCGGCGCCTCGGTGCGCCGGCGCGAAGACCAGCGCTTTCTGACGGGCCGCGGCAACTACACCGACGATTTCAAGCGCCTGAACATGACCCATGCGGTCCATGTGCGCTCCCCCTACGCCCATGCCCGCATCCTGGGCATCGACTTCGCCGACGCGGCGGCGATGCCGGGCGTGGTCGCCGTGCTGACCGGGGCCGACATGGAGGCCGACAAGGTCGGCAGCCTGCCCTGCGGCTGGCAGATCCATTCCAAGGACGGCTCGCCGATGAAGGAGCCGCCGCATTACCCGCTGGCGCGCGACCGCGTGCGCTATGTCGGCGACGCGGTGGCGGTGGTGATCGCCGAGACCCGCGAGCAGGCGCGCGACGCCGCCGAGATGGTGGTGGTCGATTATGAGGAGTTGCCGGCGGTCGGTTCCTCGACCCGTGCGATCGCCGGCGGCGCTCCGCTGGTCCATGACGATGCGCCGGACAATGTCTGCTACGACTGGCATCTGGGTGACAAGGCGGCGGTCGATGCCGCCTTCGCCAACGCCGCCCATGTCGCGACGATCGATCTGGTCAACCAGCGTCTGGTGCCGAACGCGATGGAACCGCGGGCGGCGATGGGCGAATACGACCAGTCCAGCGGCGAATACACGCTGACCACCACCAGCCAGAACCCGCATGTCACCCGCCTGCTGATGGGCGCCTTCGTGCTGGGCATTCCCGAGCACAAGCTGCGGGTGGTGGCGCCCGACGTCGGCGGCGGATTCGGCTCCAAGATCTTCCATTACGGCGAGGAGGCCGTCGTCACCTGGGCGGCGCGCAAGGTCGGCCGGCCGGTGAAATGGACAGCCGACCGCTCCGAAAGCTTTTTGACCGACGCCCATGGTCGCGACCATGTCAGCCATGCCGAGCTGGCGATGGACGCCGACGGCAATTTCCTGGCTTTGCGCGTCTCGACGCTGGCCAATCTCGGCGCCTATCTGTCGACCTTCGCTCCGTCGATCCCGACCTACCTCTACGCCACCCTGCTGGCCGGGCAGTACAAGACCCCGGCGATCTACGCCGAGGTCAAGGCGGTCTTCACCAACACCTCCCCGGTCGACGCCTATCGCGGCGCCGGCCGGCCGGAAGCCTGCTATCTGATCGAACGGCTGGTCGATGTCGCGGCCGGCGTGATGGGCATGGACAAGACGGAGATGCGCCGCCGCAACTTCGTCCCGAAGGAGGCGATGCCCTACCAGACCCCGGTGGCGCTGCAATATGACACCGGCGATTTCGCCAAGAACCTGGACATCGCCCTGCCGCTGGTCGATTACGCCGGCTTCGAGCGGCGCCGGGCCGAATCGAAGGCGCGCGGCAAGCTGCGCGGCATCGGCTTCGCGACCTACATCGAAGCCTGCGGCATCGCCCCCAGCAATGTCGCCGGTGCTCTCGGCGCCCGCGCGGGACTCTATGAATGCGCGGAAGTCCGTTTCCATCCAACGGGTTCCGTGACGGTCTTCACCGGCGCCCACAGCCATGGCCAGGGCCATGAGACCACCTTCGCCCAGATCGTGGCGGAGCGCTTCGGCATCCCGATCGAGAATGTCGAGATCGTCCATGGCGACACCAACAAGATCCCCTTCGGCATGGGCACCTACGGTTCGCGCTCGCTCGCGGTCGGCGGATCGGCGCTGGTGAAGGCGATGGACAAGGTGGAGCGCAAGGCGAAGAAGATCGCCGCCCACATGCTGGAGGCCGCCGAAACCGACATCGAGGTGAAGGACGGCCGCTTCACCGTCGCCGGCACCGACAAGAGCCTGGGCATCGGCGACATCGCCCTGCAAGCCTATGTCCCGCACAATTTCCCGCTCGACGAGTTGGAGCCGGGGCTGGACGAGCAGGCCTTCTACGATCCGAAGAACTTCACCTATCCCAACGGCTGCCATGTCTGTGAGCTGGAGATCGACCCCGACACCGGCGTCACCACCATCGTCGGCTTCGCCGCGGTGGATGATTTCGGCAACGTCATCAACCCGCTGATCGTCGAGGGGCAGGTGCATGGCGGCCTGGTCCAGGGCATCGGACAGGCGCTCTACGAGAACTGTGTCTATGACGAGGAGTCGGGCCAGCTCGTCACCGGCTCCTACATGGACTATTGCATGCCGCGGGCGGACGATGTCCCATCCTTCACCGTGCGCTATCACGAGGACCAGCCCTGCACCCACAACCCGCTGGGCGTGAAGGGCTGCGGCGAGGCCGGAACCATCGGCGCCGCCGCCGCCGTGATGAACGCGGTGGTGGATGCGCTGTCGGACTATGGCGTCACCCACATGGACATGCCGGCGACGCCGGAGAAGGTCTGGCGGACCATCCGCGACGCTGCCCCCGCCATGGCGGCGGAATAAGACGGCCGAAGAAGAAGGAGGCTAGAGAATGTACGCGTTCACGTACCACCGGCCGACATCGCTCGCCGACGCGGCCACCGCCATCCAGGCGGAAGAGGCCAAGCTGCTGGGCGGCGGTCAGACCCTGCTGCCGACGTTGAAGCAGCGGCTCGCCCGGCCGACCGACCTGATCGACCTCGGCGCCATTGCGGAGCTGAAAGGCATCCGCGAGGCTGATGGCGGGCTGGAGATCGGCGCCTTCACCCGCCATGCCGAGGTCGCCCATTCCGACCTCGTCAAGCGGGTGATCCCGGCGCTGGCCAGCCTCGCCGAGGGCATCGGCGACCGGCAGGTCCGCAACATGGGCACGATGGGCGGCTCCATCGCCAACGCCGATCCGTCGGCCGACTATCCGTCGGCGGTGGTGGCGCTGAAAGCGACGGTGACCACCGACCGCCGCACCATCGCCGGCGACGACTTCTTCACCGGCATGTTCGAAACCGCACTGGAGCCGGGTGAGATCGTCAAGTCGGTGCGCTTCGCCCGACCCGACAAGGCGGCCTACGCCAAGTTCCGCAACCCGGCCAGCCGCTACGCCATCGTCGGCGTCTTCGTCGCCAAGTTCGGCGTGGAAGTGCGGGTGGCGGTGACCGGTGCTGCCGGCTCGGTCTTCCGCGCCGAGGCGTTCGAGGCGGCGCTCGCCGCCGACTTCCGTGCCGAAGCGCTGAACGGCCTGTCGGTGGAGGCCGACGGGCTGAACGCCGACATCCACGCCAGCGCCGACTACCGCGCCCACCTCGTCACCGTGATGGCGAAGCGGGCGGTGGAGGCGGCGGGGTGATTTGGCTCCCTCTCGCTCTCCCGGCTGGGAGAGCGAGAGGGCATTCCTCGCCCCTCTCTCCAAGGCCCTTCATGACCACTACCCTCCCCGCCTCGGTCGATGATACGCTGGCGCTCCTCACCCGCGGCAACTACGTCGCCGACCGCTCTTTGGCGACCGCGCTGTTCCTGGCGTTGAAGCTGAGGCGCCCGCTGTTCCTGGAGGGCGAGGCCGGCGTCGGCAAGACCGAGATCGCCAAGGTCCTGTCGGCGACGCTCGGCCGCAAGTTGCTGCGGCTGCAATGCTATGAGGGGCTGGACGCCTCATCCGCCGTCTATGAGTGGAACTATGCCCGCCAGATGATGGAAATCCGGCTGGCCGAGGCGTCGGGCGGACAGGACCGCGAAACGCTGGCCGCCGACCTGTTTTCCGAGCGCTTCCTGGTCAAGCGCCCGCTGCTCCAGGCGCTGGAGCCGGACCTCGCCGGGCCGCCGGTGCTGCTGATCGACGAGCTGGACCGCACCGACGAGCCGTTCGAGGCCTATCTGCTGGAGATCCTGTCCGACTATCAGGTCTCCATACCGGAATTCGGCACAATCCATGCGCCGGAGCCGCCCATCGTCATCCTCACCTCCAACCGCACGCGCGAGATCCACGACGCGCTGAAGCGGCGCTGTTTCTATCATTGGGTCGATTACCCCAGCGCCGCGCGGGAGCGCGAGATCGTCGCGGTCAAGGCGCCGCAGGCCGATGCCCGGCTGGCGGCCCAGGTGGTGGGATTCGTCCAGACCCTGCGCGGCCTGGACCTCTACAAGGCGCCGGGCGTGGCGGAGACGCTGGACTGGGCGCAGGCCCTGGTCGAGTTGAACCAGCTGGAGCTGGAGCCCTCCATCATCAACGACACGCTGGGCACGCTGCTGAAATATCAGGACGACATCGCCCGCATCCAGGGCGGCGAGGCGGCGCGCATCCTGACCCAGGTCAAGACCGAGCTGGCCGCCACCACCGCCCGGTAAGGCCGTCATGACCGACGACGCGCCGGCCGGGCGCCTCACCCTCAACCTGATGCATTTCGCCCGCGCGCTGCGCGCCGCCGGCCTGCCGGTCGGCCCCGGCAAGGTGCTCCAGGCGGTCGAGGCGGTGGAGGCGGTCGGCCTGTCCAACCGCACCGACTTCTATTGGGCGCTGCACGCCATCTTCGTGAACCGCAACGACCAGAGCGAGCTGTTCGACCAGGCCTTCCACGTCTTCTGGCGCAATCCGGACATCCTGAAGAAGATGATGTCGCTGATGCTGCCGAAGGTGCGGACCGAGGCGCCGCCCGACCAGCCGGAGATGGCCCAACGCCTCGCCGAGGCCCTGCATGGCGGCGGCACCGAACGGGAGGAGCCGGAGAAGACCGAGATCGAACTCGACGCCTCCTTCACCGTATCGGCCGCCGAACGGCTTCAGGACAAGGATTTCGAGAAGATGACGGGGGAGGAGATGGCGCAGGCCAAACGCCTGCTCGCCCGTCTCGCCCTGCCGCTGGCGGAGGTGACGACGCGGCGCCACCGCCCCGACCCGGCGGGGCCGCGCGTCGATCCGCGCGCCACGCTGCGGCGCATGCTGCGCAACGGCGGCGATCTGTCCGATCTGGCCCGCAAGCGTCGCCGCACCCGGCCGCCGCCGCTGGTGGTGCTGTGCGACATCTCCGGCTCGATGACCCGCTACTCCCGGATGCTGCTGCATTTCATGCATGCGGTCACCAACGACCGCGACCGGGTGCACAGCTTCGTCTTCGGCACGCGGCTGACCAACATCACCCGCCATCTGCGGCACAAGGATGTCGATGTGGCGCTGGACGCCGTATCGGGCGCGGTGGCCGACTGGTCGGGGGGGACCAGGATCGGCACCGCGCTGCACGCCTTCAACCGGACCTGGGCGCGCCGGGTGCTGGGCCAGGGGGCGGTGGTTCTTCTCATTACCGACGGGCTGGACAGGGATGCAGGGGAAGGGCTTGCGGCAGAGGCCGAACGGTTGCACAAAAGCTGTCGGCGGCTCGTCTGGCTGAATCCTTTGTTGCGATGGGAAGGCTTCGCGCCGAAATCCTCGGGCATCCGGGCGCTGCTGCCGCATGTGGACGATTTTCTTGCGGCCCACAGCCTGAACAGCCTCGCGGATCTGGCCGGCGTCCTGTCGGCTGATGGTCCGCGTCGTAGCCCGGGCTTGCGCCGCTGGTTGAAGGAGGCGGCGGGATGAACGACACCCTGATGGCGGACAACATCATAGAGCAGGCGGCCGCGTGGCGGTCCGCCGGCCGCAGGGTGGCCCTGGCGACCGTCGTGTCGACCTGGGGCTCCTCGCCGCGGCCGGTCGGCAGCCAGATGGCCGTCGACGACCGTGGCTCGATGGCCGGTTCGGTGTCCGGCGGCTGCATCGAAGGTGCGGTCGCGCATGAGGCGGCCAAGACGATGGAGGATGGCGAGGCGCGCCTGCTGTCCTTCGGCATCACCAACGAAATGGCCTGGGAAGTCGGGCTGGCCTGCGGCGGGCAGGTGCAGGTCTATGTCGAGGCCGTGGAATGAAACGCGAAATTCTTGACCGGCTGCTGGCGGCGAAGGCCGCCGCCGTTCCGGCGGCCCTGGTGACCGATCTGAACAGCGGCCTCCAGACCCTCGTGTTCGAGGACGCCGTCCATGGCGGCTTCGGGTTGGAGCCAGACCTGTTGGACGAGGTGCGCCGGCGCATCCGCCAGGACCGTTCCGGCCTGCTGGTCGATCCGCAGGACGAGGACGGATTCCGCCTGTTCGTGCATGTCCACAACCCGGCCATGCGGCTGCTGATCGTCGGCGCCGTGCACATCGCCCAGGCGCTGGCGCCGGTGGCGGTGCTGACCGGCTATGACGTGACGGTGATCGACCCGCGTGGCGCCTTCGCCACCGAGGCGCGCTTCCCCGGCGTCAAGCTGAATCATCTATGGCCGGACGAGGCGCTGGCCGAGCTGAAGCCCGATGTCCGCACCGCCGTGGTCACGCTGACCCATGATCCCAAGCTCGACGACCCGGCGTTGATCGCCGCTCTGCGCTCGCCCGCCTTCTATGTCGGCGCGTTGGGCAGCAAGCGCACCCACGCGCTTCGTCTCGACCGCCTGCGCGACGAGGGGCTGAGCGAGGCCGAGGTGAAGCGGATCCGTGGCCCGGTCGGCCTGTCGATCGGCGCGGTCACCCCGGCGGAAATCGCCATCGCCATCATGGGGCAGATCACCTGCGTGCGGCGCGGCGAGAATCATCCCTGCTGACGGCTGAGGATCGGGATGGGGGAGTGGTCGTCTCCCTCCACCCCATACCTTCAGCCCATTGCCCGGTTCCGGCGCGGTTGCCATATCCGTGGGCATAGCTCGTCCGTGCCCTTCCGGAGCCTCCATGCATTTCGGCCCGCTTCCCCTGTCCGACGCCGAGGGCGCGATTCTCGCCCATTCCCTGCGCCTGGGCACCATCGCCTTCAAGAAGGGCCGCCGGCTGTCGGCCGATGACATCAAGGCCCTGGGCGCGGTCGGCATTGCCGAGGTGATCGCGGCCAAGCTGTCCGACACCGACATCGGCGAGGATGCCGCCGCCGCCCGCGTCGCCGCCGCCGTGGCCGGCGGATCGGTCCAGGTCGCCGCCGCCTTCACCGGCCGGGTCAATCTGTTCGCGCAGGCGCGCGGCCTGCTGCGCCTCGACCCGGCGCGCATCGACGCCATCAATGCGATCGAGGAGAGCGTAACCATCGCCACCCTGCCCGACCTCGCCCCGGTCGAGCCCGGACAGATGCTGGCCACCGTCAAGATCATCCCCTTCGCCGCTCCTCTCGCCGCGGTCGAGCGGGCGGAGCGGCTGGCCGCCGATGGGGTGCCGCCGCTGGCCGTCCTGCCCTACCGTCCGCTGTCGGTGGCGCTGATCCAGACGCGGTTGCCGGGGGTGAAGGACAGCGTGCTCGACAAGACCGTGACCGTGACGCGGGAGCGGGTCGAGGCATTCGGCGGCAGCCTGGTCCATGACTCGCGCTGCGCCCATGACGAGGCGGCGCTGGCGGCGCAAATCGGGGCGGCACCGCTGGCCGACCTGCTGCTGATCGCCGGCGCGTCGGCCATCACCGACCGGCGCGACGTGCTGCCAGCCGCCATAGAAAGGGCCGGCGGCGTGGTGGAGCATTTCGGCATGCCGGTCGATCCCGGCAACCTGCTGCTGCTGGCCCGGCGCGACGGCAAGCCGGTCCTGGGGCTGCCGGGCTGCGCGCGCTCGCCCAAGCTGAACGGTTTCGACTGGGTGCTGCAACGCATCGCCGCCGGCATTCCGCCGGGCCGGGCCGACGTGATGCGGATGGGCGTCGGTGGGCTGCTGGCCGAGATTCCGACGCGCCCGCTGCCGCGCGCCGGCGTCGCGGCGGACACGCCGCGCGCGCCGCGCGTCACCGCGCTGGTGCTGGCCGCCGGCCGCTCCAGCCGCATGGGGCCGACCAATAAGCTGCTGGCCGAGATCAATGGCGCGCCGCTGGTCGCCCGCGCGGTCGATGCCGCCCTGGCCTCGCAAGCGGCCGGCGTCATCGTCGTCACCGGACATCAGGGGGAAAGCGTGGCGCGGGCGCTGGCCGACCGCCCCGTCACCTTCGTCCACAATCCCGCCTTCGCCGACGGGCTCAGCAGTTCACTGCGCGCGGGGCTGGCGGCGGTGCCCGGGGAGTCGGATGCGGTGGTGGTGTGCCTGGGCGACATGCCGCGGGTGGCGTCGGCGGTGATCGACCGGCTGATCGCCGCCTACAGCCCGCTGGAGGGCCGCGCCATCTGCATTCCCACCACTCATGGCAAGCAGGGCAACCCGGTGCTGTGGGACCGGGCCTTTTTCGCTGAGATGGCGGCGCTGGCCGGCGACGCCGGGGCCAAGCGGCTGATCGGCCAGCATGCCGACCGGCTGTGCGAGGTGCCGGTCGACGACGCCGGCATCCTCTACGACGTCGACACCCCCGACCTGCTCGCCCGCTTCGCCGGGATGGCCGGCAACGGCATGGTCAGCGGGCCAGATCCAGCCAGCGCCGGGTCATCGCCCGGGTGAAGCGCTCCGCAACCGGCATGTGCGTGGTGATGGAATCCTCCAGCCCGTGCAGCATATCCGCATTGGTCTCCCGCGCCTCCTCGCGGATGCGCGAGGCCCAGCCGCGCAGGATGTCGCCGGTGGCCTCGGGATGGAACTGGAAGGCGTAGGTGGCGCGGCCGAGACGAAAGGCCTGCCGCTCGCAGGCGGGGCTGTGGGCCAGCGGCACGGCGCCGTCCGGGAACTCGAAGGTGTCGTAATGCCATTGGGCGAGGTTCAGCTCCGGACCGAAGCCACCCAGCAGCGCATCCTCCCTGCCGTCATCGGTCAGGCTGACGGTGTGGATACCCAGTTCCGGCGTGGTGTGGCGATAGACCTTGGCGCCATAGGCGCGGGCGGCGAGCTGCGCGCCCAGGCAGATGCCCATCACCGGACGGTCGGCGTCGGTGAAGTCGCGGATGCTCTCCATCACCCGGCCGAAATGCGGCCCCTTCGCGTCATCCCAGGCGTCCTGCGGGCCGCCCAGCACCACCAGACCGGCGTAGCCGTCCTTGTCGGGAATCGCCTCCCCCTCGTTGGCGGCGATGGTGACGAGGCTGGCGCCATTGTCGGTCAGCGCATCGCCCACCAGACCGATGGGAGCGGTACGGCTGTTCTGGATGACCAGGATGCGCATGGGTCGGCTCGGCTCGCGTCGTTGGCACGGATATCATGAAGTTGTGAGACCGTCGCGAACGGAGTTCAAGCCACAGCCGCTCCCGATCGCCTGCCCCGCTGTGCAAAGCCGCTATGCGCGGCGGCCGAAAGCTGGTCTAGAGTGCGCCCGGCACCCTTGTTTCCCTCCGGAGGTCTCCGCGCATGTCAATCCGCCCCAGCCTGTTCGCCGCACCGCTGTTCGCCGCTATTCTGGGAGCCGCCCTGCCCGCCTGGGCGCAGAACGGCACGCTGACCTTCCTGCACGTCAACGACGTGTACGAGATCGCGCCGGTGAAGGGACAGGGTGGATTCGGGCCGCTGATGACCCTGCTGAAGCGCGAACGCGCCACGGCTCCCGACGCGATCACCACCGTCGGCGGCGATTTCCTTTCGCCGTCGCTGCTGTCGGGCACGACGCGGGGCGAACAGATGATCGCGCTGTTCAACGCCATCGGCGTCGATGCGGTGACCTTCGGCAATCATGAGTTCGATTTCGGCCCCGATCTGCTGAAGCAGCGCATGGCCGAATCGAAGTTCCCCTGGATCGGCACCAATGTCCGTCTGGCCGACGGCTCCGCCTTCGCCGGCACGGTGCCGAGTTGGACCCGGACCATCGACGGCATCAGCGTCGGCTTCCTCGGTCTGATCACCCCCGATACCGCCCGCCTGTCGAGCGCCGGACCGAGCCTCAGCTTCCCGCCGGTGCTGGAGACGGCGGCGTCGGCGGTGAAGGAGTTGCGGGCGAAGGGGGCCGCGGTCGTGGTGGCGCTGACCCATCTGACCATCGCGGAGGACCGGGAACTGGCGTCCAAGGTCAAGGGCATCGACCTGATCCTCGGTGGCCACGATCATGACCCGATCAGCTTCTACGAGGGCTCCACCCTGATCCTGAAGGCCGGGCACGACGCCCAGTATCTCGGCGTCGTCAAGCTGGCGGTGGAAACCAAGGATGCCGGGAAGGGGCCGGCGACCACGACCATCCCGACCGAATGGCGCTTCGTCACCACCGCCGGCGTCGCCCCGGATCCGGCGGTCGAAACGGTGGTCGATGGCTATACCAAGCGTCTGGACAGCGATCTGGCCGCGGAGATCGGCACGACGACGACCGAACTGGACAGCCGCAAGGATGTGGTGCGCAGCCGCGAATCGAGCATGGGCAATCTGATCGCCGATGCGCTGCGCGAAACGTTGAAGGCCGACGTCGCCATCACCAACGGCGGCGGTATCCGCGCCGATGCGCTGCATCCGGCGGGAGCCCGGCTGACCCGTCGCGACATCTTCGCCGAACTCCCCTTCGGCAATGTCGGCGTGCTGGTGGAGATGTCGGGCCAGGATCTGATCTCCACCCTGGAACATGGTGTCAGCAAGGTGGAGGAGAAGGCTGGCCGCTTTCCCCAGGTCTCCGGCCTGACCATGACCTACGACCCCAAGGCGCCGGCGGGGCGGCGGGTGACCTCCGTCCTGGTTGGCGGCAAGCCGGTCGATGCGCAGGCGACCTATCGCGTCGCCACCAACGATTACATGCTGAAGGGCGGCGACGGCTATGCCGCCTTCCCGCGCGCCAAAGTCATCGTCGACGCTTCGGGGGCGGTGTTGCTGGCGACCATCGTGATGAATTATGTCGAATCCAAGAAGACGGTGGCACCCGAGGTCGAGGGCCGGGTCGTGGCAAAATAACGCAGCGATGGGGACTTTATGGAGCGCCATGCCGCCACTCCGTTGCGCAAGGCGGGCATTCCCATTTAGGGTAGTCTGCCTGTCCCAGTCCGCGCCGAAGGCTGCCGTATGTCCGACACCGTGTCCGCCCGCTCCAACGACTTCGCCCAGATCTTCAACACCGCCCATGGCGAGGCCGGTCTGGGCCGGGTGTCGATCGCCCACATTCTCCAGCGCGTCCAGTCCGACCCGAGCTTCCTGTTCAGCGAGGAGTTCCGCCGGGGCGCCGGGCAATGCCCGTTCCATGCCGGGGCGACAGCGGACAAGGCGGAGGGACCGGAGGGGGAAGCGTCGAATCCCCAGGCACCCATCCCCCAGGATGATGCCGACAAGGTGGCGGTCAACAGCCTGTTGTCGCTGCTGTTCAACCGCCTGCGCGACCATATCGCCGAGAAGCTGCCCTTCGACGCCGACGGACGGCCGATGCTGCCGATTCCGCCGCGTTCGCCGCATGGGCTGGATCCGGCCGACCGCGCCGCCATGGCGGCGGCGGAACCGGATGTCTTCTGCTCCGTCCTGCGTGACGCCACCTGCCATCTGCTGGATGGGCTGATCACCGGTTGGGCCGTCGATCTGGTGCATGAGGAGGAGTATTTCCGCTCCCAGGGCTCCGGAGCCATCTCGTTGGAGGCGGCGGCGACCTTCGTCCTGCGCACGGTGCTGGAACATTCGCCGCTCTACCAGCGCGCCGGCTACGACATGCTGTCGATCACCAAAACCGGCAGCCATACGGCGATCCATATCTGCTGGGCCCTGGTGGAAGCGGCTCCTCTGCTGGTCCCCGGCCGCGACGCCGCCTTCTACGACGACCTCGTCCACCGCAGCCTGAAGCAGATCGTGCCGCTGTCGATGGCCAGCCTCGGCATGCTGGTCCATTACATGGAGGAAAGCGGGATCGAGCCGCCCGACGGTCTGGCCGTGCACCGGTTGCCGAAGAACCAGGCCGCCTTCGTGCTGGACGGCAACGGGCTGATCCGGCTGAACGCCGAGCCCATCGTCACCTTCGCCAAGCCGGGGGAGCGATACTACACCGGCTGCCCGGCCTTCTACACGACCAATCTGATCAAGCTGTATCTCGACATCGTCGCCGGGCTGGCCCTCGACTATTCCGTCTATGACCGCTTGCAGGAGGGTTGAGCCCGATGGCCCGCACCAACGATTTCGCCCTCACCTACGCCTCCGCGCATGAGGCGGCCGGGATGACCCGGATCAACCTCGCGCCGATCCTGCACCGCATCGCCGAGGAACCCGATTATCTGCTCAGCGAGGAGCTGCTGACGCTGGCCGGCCATTGCCCGGCCCATGCCGGCACCCGCAAGGAGGATTACGAGAAGGTCGCGATCAACACGCTGCTCGGTTTCCTCTATGCCGACCTGCGGGAACACATCATCGCCCGCATGCCGCTGGACGAGGACGGCCATCTGCTGCTGCCGACTCCGCCGCAGTCGCCGCACGGGCTGGATTTCGCCGACCCCGCCGGTCTGGCCGCCGCCGATCCCGACCGCATGGTCGGCTTTCTGCGCGATGCCGTCTGCCATCTGCTGGACGCCATCATCAAGGATTGGGCGATCAAGGTGATGGTGGAGGAGGACCGCTGCCGGACCGAGGGGACGATCACCGACATGGCCGCCGCCGGCTATGTGCTGGGGCGGGAGTTGCAGAAATCCGTCCTGCACGGGCCGTCGGGCTACGACATGCTGTCGATCACCAAGACCGGCAGCCACACGGCGCTCCATGTCTGCTGGAATCTGGTGGAGGCGGCGCCGCTGCTGCGTCCGGGGCTGGAGGCCTCCGCCTATGACGACCTCGCCCGCCGCAGCCTGAAGCAGGTGCTGCCGCTCGCCATGGGCAGCCTGGGAATGCTGTGCCAGTTCATGGCGGCGGGCAGGATCGAGGCCGACGACCATCAGGCCATCCACCCGCTGCGCTCCGACCAGTCGGCCTTCCTCCATGATCCGGAAAAGGACCTGATCGTCCTGAACGCCGATCTGATCGAGCCGACGGCGATGGCCGGGGAGCACCATTACACCGGTTGCCCCGCCTTCTACGCCAATGGCCTGATCAACCTGTACATGGAGATCGTCCTGACGCTCGCCGCGCAATACGGCATCTATGGGCGGTTGCAGGACAGGGCGGCATGACGGCGCGCCTTGACGGACCCTCCACCATGCCTATGTTGGCGTTCTGTCAGAGTCGGAAGGTCTGAGTTGGCGAAGAAAAGCACCCTTCGGGCGGTCACCACCACCGCGCTGGCCGATGCGATCAAGCGCGGCCGAAGCCGCATGACGACTCCGTGGCAGCGCGCGCTCGGCCATCTGGAAAGCGTGTTCATCGATCATGCCTGTTTCCGGCTGGTCTATTCCAACACCCACCGCGTCTCCGCCAACATGGTCCGGGCGAGCCAGCCCTCGCCGTCGCACATCGCCGCGGCGGCGCGCAGCGGGGTGAAGACGATCCTGAACCTGCGCGGATCGCGCGATTGCGCCTCCTACATCCTGGAGGCGGAGGCCTGCCGCGCCCATGGGCTGCAACTGATCGATTTCCCGGTTAACTCGCGCGACATGCCGAGGAAGGAAACCCTTCTGAAAGCGCGCGAGCTGTTCAAAGGCATGAACTATCCGGCGCTGATGCATTGCAAGTCCGGCGCCGACCGTGCCGGCTTCATGGCGACGTTGTATCTGTTCGCTCATGAAGGCCAGCCGCTTGAGCGGGCGATGAAACAGCTGTCCTGGAAATATGGTCATTTCAAACAGGCGAAGACTGGCATCCTTGATTACTTCTTCGAGCTGTATGCCGCCTACAACCAGAAGCGTCCGATCGACTTCTGGGATTGGGTCGAACGCGTCTATGATCCGGTGGAGGCCAAGGCGAGCTTCCGCTCGCGCGAATGGGCCGATGCCGTGGTCGACCGGGTGCTGGGCCGCGAATAGCGCGGCCCGCCAGCCTCAGCGGGCGACGTACCAGTCGGCGCGGTGATTGAAGGCGACGAAGCCGTTCAATACCGCGGCACCCAGCATCGACGCCAGCAGCGCCGGCCAGTCCAACACGAAGGCGGCGGCGGAAAAGACCGCGACATCGAACAGCGCTTGCAACCAGCCGGCGCGGAAACCGGTCTTTTCCTGAAGATAATAGGCCAGAATGCCGACGCCGCCGCCGCTGGCCCCATGGCGGAACAACCCGATCACGCCGATGCCGATGCAGAATCCCGCCAGCACCGCGGCGACATAGGGGTCGATGGTGCTGAAAATCATCATCCGCGGCAGCAGGCCGGACAACACGGAGATTCCGGTGACCGCGATCAGCGATTTGATCGTGAAGCGGACGCCGATGCGGGCCAACGCAAGAAAATAGAAGGGAAGGTTGACTAGGAAGAACAGAATTCCAAAATCGACGCCCGTCGCGTAGGAAATCACAAAGGTCAGCCCCGCCGCCTGACCGGTGACCAGCCCGGCGGCATGAAGAATGGCAATGCCGAACGATGTCATGACAACACCGAACAGTTGCCCCTGTACATTGTCAAAGACACTGTGCGCCGCCCGCCGACGTTCGCTGGAGGCTTGTTCAAGAGATGACGGGATAGTCGAAGCGGAATTGTTCGTCATGCCAATCATCTTCTCGGTGCCGCCTGGGTTTTTACACGCGACCAGCAATATAGGTCATTTTCACTGACCTATCCATACTTCGCTTCGGCAGGAAAATGAGCTATGCGGTTTGCGGGGGAGAGGCCGGCGAGACGGCCCTTTGGTCCCGGATGCGCCTCCCTCCCGCCGAACAAGATTGGAGCTTTCGCCTGGGCCTCACGCGGCCAATGTCCGGGCGAGCGTGTCGCCATCGACGTTGCGGCCGGACAGAACCGTCACGGTTCTGCCGGTCCGACCCAGTTGGCCTCCCAGCACGGCCGCGACTCCGGCCGCTCCCGCCCCTTCCGCCACCACGCCGAAGGAGCGGTGCAGCGCGCGCATCGCGGCGGCGATCTCCGCCTCTTCAACCTCGACGATCTTGTCGACGAGGCTATCGACGATGGCCTGAGGCAGCTTCCCCAGCGCATGGACATTGATCCCGTCGGCCAGCGTGGGGCCTCCGCGCCGGGCAAGGCGTACGCCGATCACCCGCACGCGGGGATGCCGGGCCTTCACCGCGGCGGTCACCCCGGCCAGCAGCCCACCGCCGCCGACCGGCACGACCACCGTGTCGACATCCGGACGGTCGGCCAAAATTTCCAAACCGACGGTCCCCTGTCCGGCGATCACATCGGGATCGTCATAGGGATGAAGGAAGGTAAGCCGCCGCTCCACCGCCAGTTCCAGCGCCTTGCCCTTGGCCTCCCCCACGGTGGCGCCGTACAGCACCACCTCTGCCCCCAGTTCCGCCGTGCGCTCCACCTTGCAGCGGGGAGCCGTCTCCGGCATTACGATGGTCGTCCTCACCCCGAGCCGGGCGGCATGCAGCGCCACTCCCTGGGCATGGTTGCCGGCCGACATCGCAACGACCCCACCAGCCCGTTCGGGTGCGGTCAGTTGCAGCAGGCGGTTCAGGGCGCCGCGCTCCTTGAAGGCACCGGTGGCCTGGAACACCTCCGCTTTCAACCACAAATCCCGACCGAGCGCGGTCGCCTGCAGCAAGGGGGTGCGGACGATCTGGCCGGACAACCGTCGGGCGGCATCGGTCATCGCCGAAAGCGGCAGCCATGCCGGCAGATGGTCCTCAAGGCTGGCTTCAATGTTTGAGAATTGGGCGGGCGTGCAGACGGACGGAGTGCGCGCGGCATCGGCATGCGCGGTGAACATCGCGAAGATCCCCAGCGAACGAATTTTCGGGTAAGACGGGCTTGCCCCGGACCGCCTCAGCGGACCGGGAGAATAATTCGCGCCGAGCCACACATTCGCTCGCCAAAGCGGACGCCGTCATTGGACGCCGCAGCAGCGATCAGGGCATCGACCTTGTCACGAACCGGATTAGGGGTTCCGGAGACCACAGGGTGCAGCGGCACGCCACACACTCCACACGACCAATTGACACGAACACGAACTGTTCCGGCGCCTTCTTAGAGCGCCGGGGTGGAAATTCGCATTCGCATGGTGTCGGTGGCTTTCATTTCACCTGAGTAGCCGTTCCGGAAAGGACGGTCAAGCCGTCATCTCACGATTTGCCCCGCGACTGTCCCGCGACGGCGGCCCCTTCAATTGGCTTCGACCCGGTTCCGCCCCAGCGCCTTCGCCCGGTAGAGCGCCTGATCGGCCCGGCCCAGCACGCTTTCAACCGTATCCCCCAGCGGCCGCACCTCTGTCAGCCCGAAACTGCCGGTCATCTGGAAACGCCGGCCGTCGGACAACACGATGACAAGTGCGGCCAGACCTTTGCGCAGCCGCTCCGCGATGACCGCACCGTCGGTGCCCGATGTCTCGGGCAGCAGGATGGCGAACTCCTCGCCACCAATGCGGCCGATCTGGTCGGTGGCGCGCAGATGATTGCGAATCTCCTCGACCGTGCTCCGAATCGCGACGTCGCCGGCGGCATGGCCCAGATCATCGTTGATGCGCTTGAAATGGTCGATGTCGAGCATGATGAGACAGGCCGCGCCAACAGTCTGCCGTGTCTCGGCCCCGCCCCCCTGTCCGGTCAGCAGCCGGTCCAGCAGATCCAGGATATGACGGCGGTTGTGGGCTCCGCTCAGCGGGTCGGTGGTGGCGAGCCGATGCAGTTCGTGCTCCATCCGCCGACGTTCGGTGATGTCGGTGGCGATGCCGATGACCCCGGTCACCTCCCCATCCGACGCGGTGAGTGGACGCTTCACCACCAGGAGTTCGCGCGGCTCCCCGTCCGGCCCCCCGACACTGATCTCGAACGAGAAGGAATCCGTACCGGCCGTCGCCTGCTCCAACCCGTCATGGCCGCCATCGCCGACAACAAGGCCATCGATGGTGGCGGCCTCTCCGTTGAAGGCATTGGGAAACAGCTCACGGAAAGCCCGGTTGCACAGGGCGTAACGACCCGCGGCATCCTTGTACCAGACGGGGCTCGGCATCATTTCAACGAGATTCTCGATGAAGCGGCGCTGTTCATCGGCGAGGGTGGTCTGCCGTTCCAGTTCGGCGGTACGTTCGGCGACACGCCGCTCCAGCGACTGGTTCAGCGTTTCGATGGTGACGAGATCCCGCCAACCGCGCACGGCACCGATCAGGCTGGTGAACAGCTTCTGAGCGGTCAGTTCCGATTTGCTCTTATAGTCGTTGATGTCGTAGGCGATGATGGCATCCCGTTCCGGCGCCTGTCCGGGCTGGCCGGTGCGCAGGATGATGCGGATGTGGCGATTGCCCAGATCGCGGCGGATGTGATGGACCAGACGCAACCCGGCATCCTGGGTTTCCATCACCACGTCGAGCAGAACCACCGGCAGATCATTCCGTTCGGCCAGGATCGTCCGCGCTTCCGCCGCCGAAAAAGCGCTGATCACAGAGAAGCGACGGCCCTCGAACTCGAAATCGTTCAGCAGCACGCGGGTCATCGCATGCACCTGCTCATCGTCGTCGACCACCAGGACCGGCCAAGGCGAAACAGACGGCGACGACCTTTCCGGCGGCATCGCCGTGTCATCGTCCTGAAACATCAGGTCATCGGGGGAAAGGTTTTCGATCAAGGAACGCCCAGATGAGGTTTGCATATCTCTGTCACTCACTGGGGATCGATGTCAACGCCGGAAAAGTCCTGATTGAAAATATTGTTCGTATAGTTCTTCACCTCTTTGCGATGAACCACGGCGATAATGGAATTGGCGATGGGAAACCATGGGGCTTCCCGATGGAAGATGCGTTGCGCTTCCCGATAGTAGGCGGTGCGCCGTTCCAAATCCGTGGTTACCTTCGCCTTCGTGATCTGCTCTTCAAAGTCGGTATTGCACCATCTGGCAACGTTGGCCCCGCCTGGACGCACAGCGCCGCAGCTCAGCAGAAAATACAGGAAGTTGTCGGGATCGCCGTTGTCGCCGGTCCAGCCATACATCACCATGTCCGGCTGGCCCTGCGTCACCTGCTGACGATAATTGTTCCAGCCGTCCGTCTTAAGGGTGACGCGGATTCCGATGCGCTCCAGATTGTCGCGGATCATTTCGGCGGCGCGCTTGCCGTTGGGCAGATAGGGACGGGTGACGGGCGTATACCAGAGATCGAGGTCGAAGCCGGTGGGATATCCCGCTTCGACCAACAGATTGCGCGCTTCCACGGGATCGAACGGGTAGTCCTCGATGCCGTCCTCATAGGACCACATGGCGGGCGGGATCGGGTTTTTTGCCGGTCGTCCGCCACTCTGATAGACCGCGTCGACCAGGGTACGCTTGTCGATCGCGAGCGTGACCGCCCGCCTTACGCGCACATCGTCGAGAGGCGGCTTGCTGGTGTTGAACGCCATATAGGCGACGTTCTGTCCATCACGCTGCTCGATCACCAGATTAGGGTCCTTCGCGATACTTCCCAATTCGGCCGGGTTGGGAAATATCATCACGTGGCATTCACCGGACCGCAGCTTGTTCAGGCGAACCGCGATATTGGGGGTGATCGAGTAGATCAGATTGTCCAGCGGCTGACGGCCGCGCCAATAGCCATCGAAGGCCTTGTAGCGGATCGTCGCGTCCTTTTGATAGGACACCAGTTGAAACGGGCCCGTTCCGATGGGCTTCTCATCGAACAGGTTCTTCTGGCCGGCCTTGATCAGGGCGTCGGCATATTCGGCTGACTGGATGGACAGGAACGGCATGGCCAGATCGGCCACGAAGGGTGCCTCCGGATGAGTCAGGGTGAAGCGGACGGTGTGGTCATCCAACTTCTCCACGGACTTGAGCAAGGTCGGCAATCCCATATCCCGGAAGTAATCATAGGTTGCGGGGCCGACATCATGATATGGATGATCCGTCCGCCATTGCCGCTCTATGGTGAACAGCACGTCATCGGCATTCAGCGGTCGACTCGGGATGAACACATCGTTGGAATGGAAACGGACATTCCGGCGCAAACGAAATTCATAAACCAGCCCATCTTCCGAAACCGTGTAGGATTCGGCAAGGCCCGTATCGGTAATTTTCCCAGTTGGCGCGATCTCAACCAGATTGTTAAACAATGGTGTCGCCGCGTTCACGCTTGTTCCTGAAGTGGAGACCTGTGGATTGAAGCTTTGAGGATTTCCTTCGGTGCAATAGACGAGTGATTTCTCTGCCAGCGCTACTCCCGACATTCCAACGAACCCGACGAAGACAGCCGCTCCTTTTGCAAGGTTCAGTGTCAATGTCTTTAATGGAAAAGCCATTCACTGCTCCTGCGGCGATGGTAAGGCGACGGCCGACATCATGTTATCAGTAGCAAATCGCCGTGGAAAGCGAATGGTGAAGCGCACGCCTTGGCCGGGATAGCTTTCCACTGCAACCTTGCCACCCAATCTGTTCACCACAAGATTGTAAACAATGTGAAGTCCGAGCCCGGTGCTTCCGCCTCCACGCTTAGTAGTGAAGAATGGATCGAACACCCGCCCCTGATCGGGCAATGCGATGCCTCTGCCATTGTCGGTATAGACCAGCGTCACCATGTCCGGGCCGGCGGTACTGGCCTCGATCAGCAGTTCCCCCTGCTGCCCCTCGTCATAGGCGTGGATGATCGAGTTCATCACCAGATTGGTCAGAATCTGCGCCAGCACGCCGGGATAGCCGTCGACCTCGATGGACTCGGGACACTTCACCCGCAGACTATGCCCCGCCCGGCGCCAGGACGGGCTCAGACTGGTCGCCAGATCCTCCAGATAGGGTTTCAACATGAACTGGCGCCCTTCGCCACTGGTCTGGTCGGCCGCGACCTGCTTGAAGCTCTGCACCAGATCACAGGCCTGCCCCAGATTCAGCACCAGCAGCTTGGCCAGTTCATCCGCCGTCTCCTGAAACTCGGCAAAGGCACTGCGGCGCAGATTGCCCTGGCTCGCCAGCTTCGCCAGCTCGGCAAGCCGATCCTGAAGATGGGTCGCCCCCATCAGGGCGTTGCCGAGCGGGGTGTTGATCTCATGCGCCACCCCGGCGACCAATCCCCCCAGCGACGCCATCTTCTCAGCCTGGATCAGGTCGGCCTGGGTCAGGCGCAAATCCTCCAGCGCGCGGTCGGCGCGATCCTTCGCCTGACGGGCGGCCTGCTCACGCAGACCGATCTCCCGGATGAAGAATGCGGCGGCGCGCGCCATGGCGCCGAACTCGTCCTGCCGGCGGGTGCCGTCGATGGGCCCGGCCAGCGGGTCCTCGGCGAGCCGCGTCATCTGCTTTTGAAGGCGCAACACCGGCCGGCTGATGGAGCGCGCGACCACCGCCGCGGCCCCCGCCCCCAGAAGCAGGCCGATGGTGGCGCCGACGATCAGAATCCGGGTCAGCAGCTCACCGATGCGCGCGGCCTCGTCACGGAAGGTCTCGTCCAGTTCCCTGGCGGTTTCGACCAGGGTTCCGGTATCGCGATCCATGGCGATCAGCAGCTGGTTCAAACGGCGCAGCCCCTCCGCCGTACGGCTCAGACTGTCACGCCAGTTGCGGATCGCCGACAGAACCTCATCCTGCAACAACGGCGACATCGGCAGGCCGCGCACCGTCTCGAGCAGGGAGCCGGCATCGGCGATGATGCGGTCGGCCTCCTCGGCGTTGCGCATGGCCACCGCTTCGGCCGCGCGCCGCCCCAGACGCAGGGCGACGACGGCGACGTTCTGTGTTTCCTGTTCCGTATCGTTGGCCTGGATCGCATAGGCGATCAGCTGGACAACCTCGTCCTGGAGCGCAGTGTAGCCCGTGGTCTTCACCACCAGGATACGCGAGGTCAGCGCCTCGATAATCGAGGCCGCCGCGGCACCGGCGCGCTGGGCCGCTTCGAGTGTCCGCCGCGCCTCCGCGACCTGGGCCTGGGCCTGATACAGCCTCTCCAGCGGCGGTTGCAGGGCCGGCAGGAAGGAGGACAGGAACGTCACATCCGGCTGCCGGTCCAGCGTCCCGGTCAAAACCAGCGCCCGCACCACCGGCAGCGTGCGGATGACCTGCTCCGCCAGCATCCGCTCGCCCAAGGTGCCGACGCCACCTCCCTTTCCCGGGGCTGCGGGATCGCCGCCGGACAGTCCCGCCAGCTCCCGCGCCGCCGCCTCGAATCCGTCCAGCGCCACGTCACGGCCCGCCTGCGCCGCGCGTAGTTCGGCGACGGCGCGCTGCAGGTCGTTGACCGTGGCCGCATAGCGGTCCGCCGCCACCTTGGCCGGATAACGGTCGGCCAAGGGGTCGGTTCGCCCCAGCGCCGTTTGCAACTGTTCGGCGGTCCTTGTCAGCCGGTCGATGGCGATGCTGAAATCGGCGGCGGTCAGCGGCCGCCCTCCGGCCGCCATGCCGA
The DNA here is from genome assembly GCF_000010725.1 of Azospirillum sp. B510. Lineage (NCBI taxonomy): Bacteria > Pseudomonadati > Pseudomonadota > Alphaproteobacteria > Rhodospirillales > Azospirillaceae > Azospirillum > Azospirillum sp. B510. The sequence continues at coordinate 296,305 of NC_013857.1, forward strand.
TGCCGAAACCGAGGCCGGCGACATGCTGGGCCTCCGCCCGCTGGAGGTCCAGCATCGCCTCGCGCAGTTCATGGGAACCGTCGACCACGTCGCGGCTGTCCCGCAGTCGCCGGTCCGCCTCGGTCAGCGAACCGAGGGAATCGACGTTCGCGGCATGCTGCCGTTCACGGGCGCGATCGGTCAGCGCCATCAACCTCGCGGCATGGAGCCCCATGTCTGCGACCGCGGAATCATTCGCCGCGGTGACCTGGATGAAACTGCGCATCTGGTCGATATAACGCGCCAGCACGCCGGTCGCCCGTTCGACCTCCGGCCGGTGAGCGCCGGCCGATCCCGCCCCTTCCAGCCGACGCAATTCGACAGCGGCCGATTCCGACATCTTCTCGAACTGAAGGGCACGACCGGCGCGATCGGCCGGCGCCACCTGAAGATAATCGATTCGCGCCGCCGTCGCCGCCAGCACGTCACGATAAACGGAACCGGCGAGCACAGCCGATTCATACACCCGCTCGCTCCGCGCCAGCAACAGGCCGCCGGCCACGGCGATCACCGCCGCAACCACCACCGGCACGCCACCGACCATGGCGATGCGCGAGCGAATCCTCATGACCACCCCGCCAGATCGTCGCACGCGCCGGCCGTCCTGAAAAATGGCCGGGACGGACGAGAGGCCAGGGGCCGGGGTGATGGGCGAACCGCCACGAGTGCTCCGCGATCAGGACATGAGGGGCCTTAACAGAGCAATGATCGTGTAAAAAGAGATAACGAGTCCTGAAAGAAAAGGCGAGAGCGGAGGGGGCCGGGCGCAGGGGAATCGCATACGGAAAAGCCTTGCCATTCCTATCGGATTTGATTCTACCCGGCGGACCGATTTGGGCGTTGGGGGAACGAGATGGAAGGGTTCAAAGCGTGCTTTGGAGCGCTGGACGATCCACGACGGGGCAATGCTCGTCAACACGACCTTCATGAAATGCTGATGATCGCTCTCTGCACGTTCCTGTGCGGTGGGCGAACCTGCATCGACATGGCGGAGTTCGCTGACGAACGTCAGGAGTTTCTGGGCGAATTCCTCACCTTAAAGGGCGGTCCGCCATCGCACGATACCTTCAGCCGGCTGTTTCGTCTCCTTGATCCCAAGCAGTTTCAGGCCTGTTTCCGCACCTTCATGGACCGCTTTGCCGAGACCTGCCAGGGCGTCATCGCCATCGACGGCAAGGCGCTGCGGCGCTCCTTCGATACGGCGAGTGCTAAGTCGCCCCTGCACATGGTCAGCGCCTGGGGGTGCGAGCAGCGTCTGGTGCTCGCTCAGATCGCCACCGACGCCAAGTCCAACGAAATCACCGCCGTGCCCACGTTGTTGGAGATGCTGGCGCTCAAAGGGACCATCGTGACCGTCGACGCGCTCAACTGCCAGCGCGACATCGCCCAGAAAATCATCGATCGGAAGGGCGACTACGCCTTGGCGCTCAAAGGCAATCAGGGCACGCTCCATGCTGACGTGAGCCTGTTTCTCGACGATCCCGAGACCACGACCACCACCAGCCACACCACCGTTGATGGCGATCATGGCCGCATTGAGACCCGTACCAGCGTCGTCTCCACCGACATTACCTGGCTCCAGGCCATTCACCAATGGCCTGGGCTGGCGGCCATCGGCAAGGTGGTCCGTACCCGCGAAACCCCGGCCAAGACGACGACGGAGACCGCCTACTACCTGTTCAGCACGCCGCTCTCCGCCGAACGCTGCGGTGAGGTCGTCCGCGCCCATTGGGGCGTGGAGAACAGCCTGCATTGGCGCCTCGACGTCACCATGAACGAGGATCAAGCCCGTAACCGCAAGGACAACGGCCCCGAAAACCTCGCCGTCCTCCGGCACCTCGCCATCAACCTCGTCTCAAAGGATGCTTCCAAGGGGTCTACCCGCGTCAAGCTGCTGCGAGCCGCCTGGAATTCCGCCTTCCTCCGAAAACTGCTCGCCCAAATCTGATATGCGATTGCCCTGGGGCCGGGCGGCATCGCCCGCCCCACCGGTCGCCGGATCACGACTTGGTCGCCACCCCCAGCTTGGCCTGCACGGCCGCCAGACCATCCTTCCCGTCGATGGTGGTGACGCCGGAGAGCCAATTTTTCAGCACCTCGGGATTCTTCTTGAGCCAGGCCTTGGCGGCGGCGTCCGGCTTCTTGTTGCCATTCATGATGTCGTCCATCACGGCATTTTCCATGCCCAGCGTGAAGGACAGGTTGGACAGCAGCTTGCCGACATTCGGGCATTCGGCGGCATAGCCCTTGCGCACATTGGTGGCGACGGTGGCGCCGCCGAGGTTGGGGCCGAACCAGTCGTCGCCGCCCTCGAGGTAGGTCAGCTCGAAGCTCTTGTTCATCGGATGCGGCTCCCAACCAAGGAACACCACCCATCCCTTGTTGCGCGTCGCCCGCTTGACCTCGGCCAGCATGCCGGCCTCGCTGGATTCCACCAGCTTGAAATCTTTCAGTCCAAAGGCGTCGGCCTTCAACATCTTGTCGATGATCAGGTTGCCGTCGTTGCCGGCCTCGATGCCGTAGATCCTGCCGCCCAGCTTGTCCTTGAACTTCGCAATGTCGGCGAAGCTCTTCAGCCCGGCGTCGGCGGCGTATTTCGGCACGGCCAGCGTGTATTTGGCACCTTCCAGGTTGACCCGCGTCACCTCGACCGAACCGTCCTCCAGCACCGGCTTCACGAAGGGTTCCATCGTCGGCATCCAGTTGCCGAGGAAGACATCGAGCGACTTGGTCTTCAGCCCGGTATAGACGAGCGGGACGGAGGACATGGTGGTGGTCGGCTTGTAGCCCAGCGCGTCCAGCGTGACGGAGGCGAGCGCCGTCGTCGCCGCGATATCGGTCCAGCCGACATCGCCGAAGCGCACCGTCTTGCAGGAGGCGGGCTCCGCGGCCTGTGCCGCCCCTCCCATTGCCGCTGCCATCGCCATGGCCGCCGCGATGCCGGCGCCCGCGATAGCCTTGGTCAGAGCCTTCCATCCGTTCATATCGTCAACTCCTGTTTCTTATTGTTGGGGTTTCCGCCGTTTTCATCATCGACGGAGCGGTGAAAATGGCGCAATTGTTACGGTACAAGCCAAGGTCCCGGTTGCGGGCGGCCTTGGAGGAGATGGAGAGGAGACCGTCAGCCCCATGCCCAAAGTCGGAATGGAACCGATCCGCCGCCGCCAGTTGATCGACGCCACCATCACCTCGATGGGAGAGCACGGTCTGGCGGACACCACGGTCCAGACGATCAGCCGCGGGGCCGGCGTGTCGCCGGGCATCATCCATCATTATTTCGGCGGCAAGGACGAATTGCTGGCCGCCACCATGCGCAGCATGCTGCAACAGCTGCGCGACGACGCGACCCAGCGGCTGGCCACCGCCGACTCGCCGCGCGCCCGGCTGGAGGCCATCGTCGACTGCAATTTCGCGCCCGGCCAGTTCGAGCCGCGGGTGGTGGCGGCCTGGCTGGGTTTCTGGGCCCAGGCACCGCACAATCCGGCCCTGTCCAGGTTGCAGCGGATCAATGCCCGCCGGCTGCATTCCAACCTGCTGCACGCCCTGCGTCCGCTGCTGCCGCCGGAGCGGGCGGAGCGGGTGGCCGTCGGTTTGGCGGCAATGATCGACGGGCTGTGGCTGCGCTTCGCCCTGACCGGCGCGATCGACGGCAGCGCC